>NZ_JBDNIJ010000042.1:0-94238 GCF_041688325.1 Ilumatobacter sp. | reverse complement strand
GTCGAAGAAGGCATCGTCGACCTCGACACCGTCATCGACGAGCGATTCGCCGGGCAGCCTGGCTGCACGATGCGACACCTCCTGAGCCATGCAGGCGGGTACGGCTTCATGGGCACCGATCCGATTGCGGCGCCGGAACGTACCCGCACATACTCGAACGGCGGTGTCGAACTCGCTGCTGCTTGGGTCGAGTCGCATGCTGACATGCCCTTCGCCCAATACCTCTCGCTCGCCGTGTTCGAACCGCTCGGCATGACCTCCGCCGAGTTGATCGGATCCCCGGCATATGGGGTATGGGCTTCGGTCCACGACGTGGTGCGATTCCTTGCTGAGGCACGCACTCCACGCATCCTGGCATCGGCAACCGCCGACGAAACTGTCCGTGTTCAGTTCCCTTCACTCGGAGGTATGGTTCCGGGCGTGGGCCGCTATGAACGGTGCCCTTGGGGCCTTGGATTTGAGATTCGCGGTGATAAGTCGCCGCACTGGACAGGCACGCGCAACGACCCGACCACGTACGGCCACTTCGGGGGTTCCGGCACGATGATGTGGACCGACCCAGCCGCCGACGTGTCGCTGGTTGCGTTGACCGACCGCCCCTTCGATCAGTGGTCGGGCGATGCGCTCCAACACTGGCCAGAGCTGTCTGACGCCGTCCTCGACGAGTTCGCAATAACAGAGCCTGTGAGCTGACCATGTTCCACCACGGTGATCGAGTTCGTTACGCCACAACTGGCGACGACGGGTTCCCCGTGGTGCGCTACGGCTTTGTCGGTGGGATAGCAGCCGAGGGTGGCCCGGTCGTGGTCATGCTTGACGGCGAGTTGGACGGCGACGTCGTCGACGTCGACACGCTCCAGCCCGTACATATCTCCAATGTGACGCTCACGCTCGAAGGCACGGACCTTCTGGAAGATCCGGCGCTACGTCAGGGCCTCATCCATCTGTGGGCCGCCGAGGCAGAGTCAGCCGGCTTGGAAATCAGTGCAATGCACGCGATGGGCACTGGCGTCGGTGACAGCTGCCAGGGCTTTACTCTCGCCGAACTCACAAGTGCTGGCGAGCCGTACGTACTCACGGCCGGCCCGTGCCCGAGCGACCGCGACGCCGTGCTCGTACACGCCGCACGGCCGCACGGCTACCGCCTGTAACGCCGTCAGCAACTGGAGTCGCGGTGTCGATCGACGAGCACGTCATCATCGAACTATTTTGTATCGACCACTCGGAATGCTTCTGCACTTGAGCCTTCAGGCCGCCCTCGCTCCGCTGCGATGCTCTTCCACCACTCACGCACCCGTTCTTCCATCGCGTCCGGATCACGATGCTGGCTCTCGTGGCAGCGCAACGCACGGATCTTGCGGTCGAGTTGCTCGGTGATATCGACGAAGTCGTTCGCCTCAGCTCCGAGCATCACCCAGACTTCGCTCACCGCCCAGTCTTCGAGCTGGGCACATTCGGTCCCGGGGAAGGCGAACGGGTTGCGTGCGTCCGGGTAGACGGCACACATCGTCGCTTCGCCCGTGGCGATGTGGTCGGGATGCGAACCATAGGTCGAATCGAGGTTGCGCAGTGGGTTGTGTGTGATCACGACCTGTGGGCGCACCTCGCGAATGACCTTGCTGATGTCGTGGCGCATTGCCATGTCAGCAACCGCTGCGCCGTCCATATGGCCGAGGAAGACGAGCCGGGTAACCCCCACCGCAGCCGCCGCGTTGGTCTGCTCTGTACGACGGATAGACGCCATCTCGTCGCGTGGGATCGAGTGATCGAAACCACCCGCTTGACCATCGGTCACGAGGCAGTACACCACCTCGATGCCAGCGTCGGTCATGTTCGCGACCGTGCCTGCTGCGCCGAAGTCGACGTCGTCCGGGTGCGCCGTGACGACGAGAACACGTTCGATTTCAGAGAGGTTCATCATCGACGTCATTTAACCATCACGCACAGCGAGCAGTTGGCCCAGCCGCTCAAGTCGTCAGAAACGAAGACGGAGGACTCTGCAATACGGGGTCGCTGTTATCTACAGTGCGACCCATGCCGCCCAACCCTGCCGACATTTCCCTCGACCAGATCGACCTCTCCAACATGGAGTTCTGGGCGGGGCCGCGCGATATGCGCGAAGCCACCTTCAAGCTGCTTCGTGACACCCCCGAACTTCAGCACTTCGAAGAACGCGTCATCGAAGACTCGCCGTTTCCACCGGGTGCTGGCTACTACGCACTCACACGACACGAAGACATCTGGGCCGTCAGCCGCAACGCCAAGCTCTTCTGCTCTGGCCAAGGTTCGAACATCGGCGACCTCCCCCAGGAAATGAGCGAGTTCTTCGGGTCGATGATCAACATGGACGACCCAAAGCACTACCGCCTCCGCTCGATCGTCTCAAAGGGCTTTACACCGAAGGAAGTCGCCAAGGTCGAAGCAATGGTCGTCGACAAGGCGAAGCTGATCGTCGAGCGGATCCAAGAACAATTCGCCGACAAAACGTGTGACTTCGTCGAGCACGTCGCAGCGGCACTTCCGCTCGAGATCATCTGCGACATGATGGGTATTCCTCCGGAGGACTACGGCCAGATTTTCGCCTGGACCAACACGATCCTCGGCATTGGCGACCCCGATTTCGTCACGTCCTACAACGACCTGATGACGCACTCGCTCGAAATGTTCACGTACGCCCAGACCCTGGGCGAGAGCCGCCGCGCCAACCCGCAGGACGACATCACGTCGGCAATGATGACCGCTGTCGTCGACGGCGAGGAGTTGACGCCCCAAGAGTTCGGCTCGTTCTTCATCCTGCTCGTCGTCGCTGGCAACGAGACGACGCGCAACGCGATCAGCCACGGAATGAAGGCGCTCACCGACTTTCCCGAACAGCGCGAACTGCTCTACGGCGACTTCGACACGCACGCCAAGACCGCCATGGAGGAGATGGTGCGGTGGTCAACCCCGGTGATCCACTTCCGTCGAACCGCGACCGAAGACACCGAGATCAACGGCTTCCCCGTACAGGCCGGAGACAAAATTGTCATGTTTTACAACTCGGGCAACCGTGACGAGCGCGTCTTCAACAACCCGCACCGGTTCGACATTGCCCGCTCGATGCAGCCCGCACAAGTCGGGTTCGGTGCTGGCGGCGCACACTTCTGCCTCGGCGCAAACCTCGCACGTCGAGAGATGACGATGATGTTCGATGAGATCCATCGCAGCCTCCCGTCGTTGCACATCACGGGCGAGCCCGCCTACCTGCAGAGCAACTTCATCAACGGCATCAAGCGGCTCGACTGTGCCTGGGCCTGACGACGCCGAGCGCTCGGAGTTGGCGCTCGTTCAACAACTCACCGTCGTTGGCTGGTTGTTGCTCGGTGGACAGTTTGGCTTCATGCTATTCCAGTTCGAACGTGTCCGCACCGCCGGCGGAACGCGCTTCGCGACGGCGTGGGATCAGCGCGTCGAGGTTCTGAGCTTCATGATGTTGCCGCCGAATCTGATAGTGCTCTTTCCTGCTGCAGCGGTTGCGATCGGAACGACCTGGCTCGCTGGTTCTACGCAACGCGGAGCATGGCTCGACACGTTGCTACGCGTCGTTGCGGGCGTCGCTGTCTCGATGGTCTTCATCGGATTCGCGGCAGTCATCGAAGTCTCCACACGCCCTGGTCAACTCGAGCTGGACTCGATCTTCCTCCGACTCGGAGGCATGTCGCTCGCCGCTGGCATCGCTTTGGGCTGCAGATTGGCTGATCAGCGCCGGGTGTGAACCGGTTCAGTCGCCGAGTTCGCCGTCACGGAAGTGGCTCCGACAAAGCAGTTCGTATCGGACAGCATCACCGAAGAGCGGCTGCGCGTCATTGTGTCGCGTGTCGCCAACGACGACGGTGTCGCCGACGTAGACGACAACGCCGTTGACGACGCGGGCGTTGTGGGTGGCCCGAGCACCGCACCAGCATCGCGCCTCAACCTGGAGTGGACTGTGTTCGTCGGCGAGTTCGAGCATGCGTTGCGACCCGGCGAAGAGCTTGCCCCTGAAATCGGTGAGGAGGCCGAACGCGTACACGTCAACCTCGAGGTCGTCGACGACCCGGGCCAACTGATCGCACTGCGCCTCGGTATAAAACTGAGCTTCGTCACAGACCATGTAGTGGATTGGCCAGTTGGCAACGGCGAGCGAGTAGACGTCGAGATCCGGCGCCACTTCGATCGCGGGTGCGGCAACGCCGAGGCGACTGGTGACCTGCTTGCCCTCGCGATCGAGGGTCGTCAGCAACAGCCCGAACAGCTGCCGGTTGGCCAGGTTATGGTGGATCTGCAGCGCAACGGTGCTCTTACCCGAGCCCATCGTGCCGAAGCTGAATCGAAGCGTCGCCATCTGGAGACGAACCTAGTCGCGTCCGTCAGTCGCCGGAGTCGTTCGCCGGACCGATTTCGGCGTTCGGATCAACGATGGCTGGCCCGTTGATTCCACCCGCCGGGGGCGGCGAGTCGTCAGCATCGCTTCCGCTGCAGCCGGTTGCCACAAGCAATGAGAAAACTACGCCGGCGGCGAGGACCTTTTTCTTCATGATGGCGACTGTACCGATCTACAGCAGGGCAGCGAGTCCATCAGACAGCAACGTCACTTCCGTCGCGGATTTCCCTCCCGGTTTTCCGTCGCGGTCCTCTGCCACCAGTACCCACACCCCGGTGCGCTACCGTCCTATCAAGCACGACCGGCAACGGTGCCGGGCAACAGGGTCGACATTGGGGGCAATGGTCGATCCACCTACATAGCCAATGGGGGCACACACATGACGGACACCATCGATCGGCCCGATGTGGCCGACGGAAATCGCGTACTCGACCATCTCATCGTGAGGTTTGCGGGTGACTCTGGCGACGGCATGCAGTTGACTGGCGATCGCTTCACTTCGGTCAGCGCATCGTTCGGCAACGACCTGTCGACCATGCCTGATTTCCCGGCCGAGATCCGCGCACCTGCCGGCACGGTCAACGGCGTGTCAGCATTCCAGGTCAACATTGCCGACCACGACATCACCACGCCGGGCGACGACCCAAATGTCCTTGTCGCGATGAACCCGGCCGCGCTGAAGGCCGATCTTCACCGCCTTGAAACCGGCGGCACGGTCATCATCAACGAAGATGCGTTCGGAGAGCGCAACTTGATCAAGGCGGGCTACCTCGACGCCGCCGGTGAAGCGGTCAACCCGCTCGACGACGACACGCTCAACGGGTACCGGGTGTTGAAGGTGCCCATGACGAGCCTCACCAAGAAAGTGTGCGAGCCACTCGGTGTGAAACCGCGTGATGCTGAACGGTCGAAGAACTTCTTCGCACTTGGCCTCGTGTCGTGGATGTACACCCGGCCGACCGAGCCGACCGAAGAATGGATCGACGAGAAGTTCGCCAAGAACGAGAAGGTTGCTGGCGCCAACAAAGCGGCCTTCCAGGCCGGCTTCAACTTTGGCGAAACGACCGAGGCGATCGGCCACCGTTACGAAGTCCGTCCGGCCAAGTTGCCGTCTGGCGAGTACACAAGCATCACCGGCAACATGGCCCTGTCATGGGGGCTCATCGCTGCCGCCCAGCAAGCCAACCTTCCGCTCACGCTTGGGTCCTACCCAATCACACCGGCGAGTGACATTCTCCATGAACTCGCCAAACACAAACACTTTGGCGTGCGGACCCTGCAGGCCGAAGACGAAATTGCCGCAGTTGGTATTGCGCTCGGTGCCGCCTTTGCTGGGCACCTTGCCGTCACCACGACGAGCGGGCCAGGGTTGGCGCTGAAAAGCGAAACGATCTCGCTGGCCTTCGCAATCGAGTTGCCGATGGTCATCGTCGACATCCAACGTGGCGGGCCCTCCACAGGGCTGCCGACAAAAACCGAGGCTTCCGACCTCAACATCGCGCTCTACGGACGCCATGGCGAAGCCCCGCTGCCGGTCGTTGCGTCGTACAGCCCAGCCCAGTGCTTCCACGCCGCGATCGAAGCGGCCCGGATCGCCCTGAAGTACCGCACCCCGGTCTTGCTGCTGAGCGACGGGTACCTCGCCAACGGATCAGAGCCCTGGCTCCTGCCCGACTTGGCTTCGCTTCCCGACATCTCGGTACCGTTCACCACCGAGATGAACCACGTCGACGACGACGGCAACGACGTCTTCTGGCCGTACCTGCGCGATGAGAACCTCGCCCGGCCCTGGGCTATCCCCGGAACGCCAGGATTGATGCACCGCGTCGGTGGCCTCGAGAAGAAAGACGGCACCGGCAACATCGACTACACGCCCGAGAACCACGAACTCATGGTCAAACTGCGAGCCGCCAAAATCGCAAAAATTGCCGAAGACATCCCACTCGCCGAAGTGCACGGTGACGCTGATGCTGACGTCCTCGTCGTCGGCTGGGGCTCGACCTGGGCTGCGATCGACGCTGCTGTACAACGCCGACGCCGGGTAGGGGTGAAGGTCGCGTCAACCCATCTCACCCACCTCAGCCCGCTTCCGCCGAACCTCGGCGAGATCCTCGGCCGGTACAAACGTGTGCTTGTCCCTGAACTCAACATGGGCCAACTCACCAACCTCTTGCGGGCCACCTATCTGGTTGACGCCAAGGCAATCACGAAGGTCCAGGGCCTGCCGTTCAAGTCACGGGAAATCGAAGCAGAAATCGATGAAGCAGTAGCAAGCACAGGGGGTATGTCATGAGCACGGCACAGGTCGCAGTGACCACGAAAAGCGATTGGACCAGCGACCAGGAAGTGCGTTGGTGCCCCGGTTGCGGTGACTATGGCATCCTGCTGGCGGTCCAGACCTTGATGCCCGAACTCGGGGTCAATCCGGAGAACACCGTGTTCATCTCAGGCATCGGCTGTTCAAGTCGGTTCCCGTATTACATGAACACCTACGGCATGCATTCGATCCACGGCCGCGCCCCGGCGATCGCCACAGGTGTCGCGACGGCCCGACCAGACCTCGATGTCTGGGTGATTACCGGCGACGGCGATGGCCTGTCGATCGGCGGCAACCATCTCATCCACGCGCTCCGTCGCAACGTCAACTTAAACATCCTGCTGTTCAACAACCGCATCTACGGGCTTACCAAGGGCCAGTACTCGCCAACATCAGAAATTGGCAAGGTTGCCAAGTCGACGCCAATGGGTTCGGTCGACGCGCCGTTCAACCCATTGTCGGTGGCGCTCGGGGCCGAAGCGAGTTTCGTGGCTCGCACGCACGATCTCGATCGCCAGCACATGATGGACACCTTCCGTGCAGCACATGCCCACAAGGGCGCGTCGTTCGTAGAGATCTATCAGAACTGCAACGTCTTCAACGACGGGCAGTTCGACGAGATCACGAAAAAAAGCGCGCGTGACGAAATGATGATCAACCTCGTCCACGGAGAACCGATCACGTTTGGAACCGACGGTCAGCGAGGTGTCGTGATGGGCAACGACGGGCAACTCCGCCTGGTCGAACTCGCCGACGTCGCTGCCGAGAACATCCTCGTCCACGACGCAACACGCGATGACCCTTCGCTTGCGTTCGCGCTTGCCCGGTTGAACTCTGACGATGCATCGCCGACGCCGTTCGGGGTCTTTCGTGATATCCAACGCACCGAGTACGCATCAGCGGTCAACGACCAAGTCATCGCTGCAAGCGAAGCCAAAGGCCCAGCCGACTTGCAGGCCCTGCTGCGATCGAACGGAACTTGGACGGTCTAGCCCATTGCGAAACTGATTGAGCATTGGCAGTCCAGACCGGCAGATAATCGGTTCACTAGAGCCTCAATGCTCGACCTCCGACTTCGCTCCACCAAGGAGCGCCTGCTCGCGCCCATCGCTGCACGCTGCCCCAGCTTTCTGTCGTCAGCGGCCGTATCGTTCCTCAGCCTCGTCTGCTGCGTTGGCGCTGGTGTCGCTGCCTGGAGAGGCGCGATCGTGCTCTCGGTCATCTTGTGGCTACTCGGACGAGTGCTCGACGGTCTCGACGGCGCGATCGCGCGAGCCAACGATTCCGCGAGCGACTTTGGCGGCTACGTCGACTTGCTGTTCGACACGATCGGGTACACCGCTGTGCCGCTCGGGATCGCGTTCGGTGTCGACCAACCTGGAACGTGGCAGATCGTTGCAGTGCTGCTCGGATCGTTCTACGTCAACTCCGTGTCGTGGTTGATGTTGAGTGCACTGCTCGAAAAGCGCGGCGAGCGGACGGGCCGCGAGCAGACCAGTGTCACGATGCCGGCAGGGCTGATCGAGGGAACCGAGACCATCATCCTGTTCACCATCGCGCTGGCCCTCCCCCAGCACGCCGATGTCACCTTCGTGGTGATGGCTACAGGAGTGACGATTGGCGTCCTCCAGCGCGCTCTCGCTGCCCGCCGTCAGGTGACTCCGAGCACCCAGCCCTCTTCGTCGAGGATGTCGTCGAGCTGACTCGTTTCGACCGCCGGCACAAAGAGCGCGCCGAGTGTGCCCGCTGCGTCCATGTCAACCAGCCGTTGCGCAGTCGCTTGAACCTGCGCCGCGTCTTTGACCATGCCTGGCGGAATGATGACCGGCCACCGCGATGGCCAGACCTCTGCTACCACGACGTCGGTATCGGTCGGTACGACCAATCCGGTGTCGAACGGCCAGACGCACAGTCGCTCGCCGAGGTTCCAACGCAACCGCTCGAGTGCAGCGATTCCGACCAGGCTCTGGCTGCCAACCGCTCCGGCACCGAGCAACTGCCATGCGGAGAACGGCCGGAGCCCCTCATCCCGGAGGCGGGCTTCGACGTAACGCCATTCCGGCGGCCATGCCCTCAAACGAGCTGGCTTGGTTGACGTCAGGTGGTCGGTGCGTTGTGCAGGCGGGCACCCCCAGAACGGACCGGGAGCGTCGTTGACCACCTTGGCGTTCAGGCCCGATGCCACGGCGAACCGGTTGTTCCGGTTGCGATCGTCATCACTGATTTCGGAACCAAGCAGCTCCCACATCGCTCGCCACGGTCGCCCCACAAGACCCAAAGCTTCAGTAGCGCCACGAGGAAACCCGAGCGAAAAGTCGACACCAATCAGCGTCGAGCGTCCGGAATTGGTTGCAGCGGTGACCTCGGTCAGCGCAGCGCGCCGCGTCGACGGGTTCGAAAGTTCGATGCCACCAGAGTCAGCGACGGCAATCCAAACGGAGTCGGCACCGGTCGTCGGTGTGCTGCGCGCACTCCAATCGACGACGACAATGCGCTCGAACAGCACAGGTTGATTCAGGCGAGAACGGAACTGACCGCAACGAAGTGCAGCCCGGCGGCGAGCACCGTGAACGAGTGCCACACCTCGTGGTAACCGAACACTGTCGGCCACGGGTTGGGCCGTTTGATCAGGAGCACGGGGAAGCCGATCGTGTAGGCGAGGCCGCCCGCAACGATCAACCCGAGTTGCACACCCGACAAGTTGTCGGCGAGTACCGGATACGCCACCGCCAGGGCCCAGCCCATGATTGGGTAGAGGGCGTAGCCAACCCACTGAACGCGCTGGAACCCACCGAGTTTGATCGTCATGCCAATAAGCGCAAGTGCACCGACGACCGACAGCATCGGAATCCCCCACGCATGCGGAAGTGCGACGAGGCACACGGGCACATAGGTGCCGGCAATCAGCAGGTAGATCATCGTGTGGTCGAGCCGCTGCATAATCCGGCGGACACGATCGGTGCGAGCGAGCCGGTGATAGGCCGCCGACGTTCCGAACACCAGGAGCAACGTTGCGGCATAGATCGACGCCGAAGTGCGCTCCGTCGCTCGGTCAGCCGAAAGAATCAACAAGACACCCGCCGGGATCGAGACGATAAACGCCCACGCATGCATCCTCCCACGCCACGTCGGGCGCTCAGCCAGTGGCGTCAGCGGACGAATTGTCATACAAATACCGTACCTTGACGTCGCAGACGGTCCCGGTCGGACGAGGTCGCTTCGGTCACGCTCGTACTCAGCGCTCAAGTGATTGCATTAACTCGGTCACGGCGTCGCCATACCGGTCGAGCTTGGCTGGCCCCACGCCCGAGATCTTCCCCAAATCGGAGCGAGTCGTCGGTGCCATCCGTGCAATCGAGACCAACGTCTTGTTGTCGAAGACAACGTAAGCCGGCTTGCCATCGCGCAGGCTGTTGCGAAGTTCCTTCAACGCGGCGAACCGGACTTGAGCCTCGGGGTTGAGATCAGCAGTCGGATCAGTCTTGCTCGCCGCCGAGCTGGACGGCTTCTTGACCGGCTCGGGGCGATGCGATGCGACGGCCCGACGCTCAGTCGGCTCGTTCGTCAACTCGCTGACGAACGGGCTCGGCGATGGGCCGGTCACAATGGTGGCGTGCGAACTCGCCCTGGTGATCGCCACATGGAAGAGGCGGCGTTCTTCTTCGACGTCTTCGGCAAGACGGTGTGGATACTGCTCGGCGTCGGCCAGATGGACCACCACGTGCGGCCACTCTTGACCCTTCACTCGGTGCACTGTCGACAGCGTCACGCCCCCGGGATCGCGACGCACGGCGAGGTGATCTCGCATCCACCCCTCGAACGACGCCGCGTCGTCATGCTGCGCTGCGAGGTGTTGGATGGCAGTGAGGTCGTCGCCCTGCGCGGCGCGGTTCATCCCGCGACGCTGTGCGTCAAGCGTGCCAACCGCTCCGGCAAGACCGATTTCGTCGATCAACGCGAACACAAGATCCGACGTCGGTGCACCGTCGCGCACCAACTTCTGCAACTTCTGAATGTCGGCGGCGAAATCGGTGACGCGTTCCTGGTCTCGCTCGTTCTTCAAACGGCTGGCGAGGCGATGCAGGTCGACGATGCTCCCCTGCTCGCACACCCAGTCGTTGATACGCGGATGGAAAGACCGCGACGGCCGACGGAGCGCCTCACGAATGTCGTCAGGAGAGAACGTGTCGCGGGTGGCCAAGCGCAACCACGAGAGCACAGCTCGCACCGACGTCCGGTCGGCGAACTCAAGGCCAACCCCGCCCGAGATGGGGATGCCCTGAACGGCCAAAGCGACCTGGACCGGCGCGAGGAGTGCGTTGACACGGGTCAGTACAGCGATATCGGACGCCGTGGAGCCACCTCGAAGCGCGGCCTCGACGGCCTCGCGGCTCGCACCGATCGGGTCGACCGCGGTATCGACCGACCACCCCGAGGCGTCGGTCGAGTTCGCCCGAATCGTCTTCGAGACACGCCGATCGTTGTGACGCAGCAGTCGGTCAACAACGTCGACGATTCCGGCCGGGCAGCGGTAGTTCACTTCAAGCGGGTGGCTGCCTGCGCCAGGAAACAGTTCGGCGAAGTCGATCAGCCAGGCCGGATCGGCACCGTTGTAGCCGTAGATCGTCTGGTCGTCGTCACCCACACCAAAGACCGCACCACCCGGCGATGCCAACAAACGGATCAGGAGCAGGTGGGCTGGGGTGAGGTCCTGGAACTCGTCGACGAGCATCATCCGACATGCCCGCTGAGCAACTCGACGAGCCTCAGGCTGCGACAGCAACACGAGGAGCGCTCGGTGGATCTGGTCGTCGAAATCAACCGCACGCTTTCGTTCCAGCGCGGCGCGATACCCAGGCCACGCTGCCGCCAGCCCCTCCACGTCACCGTCATAGCGAGCTTCAGCGTCGGCGGGAGCCACAAGCCCGAGACGGATCAAGCTGAGCGCCTCGATCCAAGGGGCAACGGGGTCGCTGTTGCGACGACGCGGAAACGACACCAGGTCGCCGATAATCCGACGAACATCGACTTCGTTGATCGTGTTCCACCGTGTCGGCTGCTGGGCAAACGGGGCGGCGCCGTTGACGATCGCCAGGGCCATGGCGTTGAGCGTTCGAACCTGGAGACCGGGCAGGTCGGGTGTCCGTTCGACCATCTCCTCCTGGGCACGCTTGTTAAACGCGACCAGGATCACGGCCGATACCGGAAGATTCCAGGTGCGGAGCAGATGTCGAGCTCGCTCGGTCAGCACACGCGTCTTGCCAGAGCCCGCCGGTGCAATGATGCGCGCCGCGCCGCCGCTGTGGGTGACAGCAGCGAGCTGGTCGGGTGCAAGGTCGGCGTCGGAGACGTTGTCCCCGGGCGGGGTAAACGAGCGGTGCTCAACCGCGACATCATGGAGGACTGCGACACCATCGACCGGATCGGTGTGGCGAATCGGCCCGCCGTCGAGCCAGAGCGGAGTTCCGTTTGGTGCGACGATGTCGCCCAGTTGGTCGCTCGCCGCAGCGGTTGCACCAGCAGCGACCGCACGATCGAGCGCAATCCAGGCGAACCGATCCTCACGCACGTCGACGGCATTCGACCAGACGGCGTGGTGCAGTGCTTCGAGTTCGAAAACAAAATCAGCACCCATCTCAAAGGGCTGCGCATCAGTCTTCAACATCGGCTCACGGTCGAAGTCGACAGCGAGTTCGATCACGAGACGCTGCCGCAAGTTGGAGGCGGCTCGCAGCGTGGCAAGCAACACGGTCGGTTCGGCCACGGCGGCGGCATCGACGACGACCCGCTCGGCACCGGCCCACGGCGCCGGGACAACGGTCGAGGCTGCGACAAGACAATTGCGCCCGAGCTGCGCTGGGCCTGCGCCAGCTGCGGTGACACCACGCTCGAAGCCAGAAACAACGGGGGTACTGGACACCTGACGCCGCGCTGCTGCCCGAGGCGGCGGAACGTCATCAGATGGTTCGGAGCTCGCACCGTCGCCAGGATCGGCGTCGGCGATTTCGTGGGCGACGGGCACCTCTTGCTCGCCGTTGTCGGCCCAGCACTGGCGTACCTGAACGGGCAAATCATGTTCACCCTTGCAGTACGCACACGCAATCGCCATCCCTCGGACTGTAGCGACCGAGGTCGATGTCCGCACACATGTTCGATCCGGAATGGCGACCCTCGGTGCACATAGCAGGCCCAGCGCGTCGAGAGCGCGTCGGCCAGCGCGTCGGCCGGACAGACAGTCCCCTCACCGACCACGGTCGCGAGGAAGCCCGCTCAATTGCTGCTGCTGTTGCCGAGACCGCCTTCACCCACGCATTCGCGAGCCCTCTGCAACGCGCCTGGGAAACCGCAGGCCTCGTTGGCTTGACGCCGACGGTTGATGACTTGCTCGTTGAGTGGGACTACGGCGACTACGAAGGGATCACGACCGACGCGACGCGTCAGATCATTCCCGACTGGTCGGTGTGGACCCATGACATTGTCAATAGCGAGTCGGTCGATGAAGTCGGCCGACGTGCCGATGCAGCCATCGACCGATATTCCGGCCTCAGTGGGCCGATTGCCGTCCTCGCCCACGGGCACTTCCTGCGCATCTTCGCCGCCCGCTGGCTTGGCCTGCCAGCACAAGAAGGTCGGCGCTTCGTTCTCAACACCAGCACCCTGTCGCTGCTCGGCTGGGAGCGCGAGAACCGCATGATCAAGCGCTGGAATGACCCGTGCGGTTGGTGACTGAGCCGCCGCCCCGGATACGTTCCGGCCGCAGCGCAACATCACAGGTACAGGGCATGTCCCCCAAGCAAGCCGACTGAGTCGGTGTTCGCTGACTCTCCATGTGTTGCGCCGCGGTCGGTACGGATTACAACTCTAGAGACAGTCGCCTGGGGATTGGAAGTGGACAAGCCTGTGAATTTCGGTGCAATTATCGCCGTTTGGTTGTTGACATCCATGTGGACGGAATGTGAATAAGCAGGGTTTATCCACAGTCTGTGGTCAAGGCGTTCAGAGAGCCGGCACGACTTCGACGGGAATGCCATTGAGCACTGAAGTGCCTGAGAGCGGGTCGAATGCCTCGTGATCGGTGAGCAGATTCGAGTTCACGCCGGCGTGCTCGGCGGCCACCCGCATCTTGGTTCCAGGGTCGCCATGTCCCCAGCCGTGGGGCAGGCTCACCACACCCGGCCGGATGCTGTCAGTCACCTCGACAGGTGCCGTCACCTGGCCCACACGCGAGGTGATCTGAGCCTCCCCTCCATCGGTCAACCCAAGCGTGTCAGCGTCGTCCGGGTGCACCTGGAGGGTGCAGCGTGCCCGGCCCTTGACCAACACCTTAATGTTGTGCATCCACGAGTTGTTGCTCCGGAGATCCCGACGGCCAACGAGCACCATCCCGCGTTGCTCGAGGTCGGTCTGTGCTGCAGCCAGTCGATCGAGGTCTGCAATAAACACCTCAGCAGCAAGTTCGATCTTGCCGCTGGGCGTCCGCAAAATTTCGGGCAGACGCGGTTCCAGCGCGCCGAAATCTCGGCCGTGTGGCCGCTCGAGGAGATCGTCCAACGACGTGCCATCTGGATCGTCTCCGAACGCGTCGCCGTACGGGCCCGTCCGCAACATGAAGTCAAGCATCCGGTCAGGGCCGCTGCGCCCTGAGGCGTTCAACTCGGTGAGCAATTCATCGACGTCACGACCGAACACGGGGCCGTTCGCATCCTGCACTGCTGATCGAACGAGATGCTCAATCGACTGCTCGTCAACGACGGCTGGGTCAGCGTCGACGCCTTGCCCGTGAGCAATGGCGGTGAGCTTCGAGATCACTTCCCACTCATCGGGCTGATCGGCGTCGAGGGGCAGCACAGGTGGGCTGTAGTTGGCCACGTTCCGAACGGCGAACTGCAGGAGCAGCAGGTCGTAGTGGCTGCGCTGCAACTGGGATGGCACCGGCAGGATCACGTCGGCGTGCTTGGTCGTCTCGTTGAGGTACAGGTCGATACTCACCATGAAGTCGAGCTGGGAAAACGCGTTCTCGAGTAACGCCGTGTTCGGGTTCGATCGGAGGGGGTTGCCGCCCAGGGTGATCATGGCCCTGATCTGGCCGTCCCCCGGCGTCGTGATCTCTTCGGCAAGTGCCGCAACCGGATACTCCCCCATCACTTCGGGGTAACCGCTCACCCGGGAGGTGCCGCGCCCGACGGTGAAACCGCGACCGGAACCAGGCTTGCCGCGAGTGGTCGCTCCGCCGGCGACGGGAAGTGCGAACATCGCACCGCCAGGCCGGTCCAGGTTGCCGGTCAAAATGTTCAACGCGTCGATCAACCAGGTGGCAGTCGAACCGAACTCGGTGGTGCTCGTTCCGATCCGGCCATACACAGTCGACGTGGACGCCGCTGCAAGATCATGAGCGAGACGTCGGATGGTGACTGCCTCGATGCCGGTTGCCTTCGCGACCGACTCGGGCGTGAACGGTTGAATCGCAGCACTGAACTCGACGAGGCCGTTGAGGTGTTCCGTGACATGGGTGCCAGGATCGGCGAGTCCGTCGACGACGAGCACGTTCGCCATGGCCGCCAGAAGGAGCGCATCGGAGCCCGGCCGAATTGACACCCACTCGTCGGCCTCCTCGGCAGTTCGTGACCGGCGCGGATCGACGACCACGACCCGGCCACCACGTTCCCGAATCGCCTCGATGCGCCCAGGGAAGTCAGGGGCCGTACACATGCTGCCATTCGATGCGTACGGATTGCCACCGAGGATCATCAGATGATCGGTCCGGTCGAGGTCGGGAACGGGAACGGAGACGCCCGTGCCGAACACATGGCCAGCAGCAACGTGACGCGGCATCTGGTCGACCGTCGATGCGCTGAACCGATTGCGTGTACCGAGCCCGGTCAGCAGCGAACGGGTGAACATCATCGACGACAGCGAGTGCGCACCAGCATTGCCGACATAGACGCCGAGCGACGAGCGACCAGTGCGCTCGATGACACCTTGCAGACCTGCCTCGACCGCATCCCAAGCTTCCGCCCAGGTCGCTTCGACGTGCTGGCCGTCGCGACGGATCATCGGCGTCCGCAGGCGATCCGGATCCTCATGTAATTGCTTGAGCGTCGAACCCTTCGGACAGATGAACCCGCGAGAGAACACATCGTCCATATCCCCCCGGATGCGCTGGACCTCTTCTCCGCCCTTGCCATCCGGCTTGAGCGTGATCTCCAGGCCACAGGTGGCTTCACAGAGTGGACAGGTCCGGCTGACCGTGCGCGTCGCCGAAGCAGGGTCGGTCTCGGGGGTGCGCTCAAGGAGGGACATGGGAAGATACTCGCAGAACCCACCCCAAGGGTCGGAGTCCAACTTGTCGACCTGTCATGATCCGGACATGATCAGACGGGTCTTTCCTGACAGCGCGGCGACGACGATCGCCGACAGCTACGCCCAGCCCCTTGGCCGACGCAGCGACCAATGCAGTAGTGCCCCGTGGGTCGGCCTCTGCATGGTCAGCTCGATCGACGGGTCAACTGTGGTCGGCGGCAAGAGCAGCGAGCTGTCGAGCACCAACGACATGGCCGTCCTGCACGGGCTCCGGTCAATTGCCGACGTCATCCTCGTTGGCGCTGGCACCGTCAGAGGCGAGGGTTACGGGCCACCCCGAACGCCTAGCCAGCGCGTCGGCGTCATCACTGGGAGCGGCAACGTCGACACCACCCTCCCTCTCTTTACCTGCGGCGCCGGGTTCATTGTCACGACAGACAGCACCAAGGTGGCCGACGGCGTCGACGTGATCAGGGCCGGTGGCGAGTGCGTCGACTTGTCGGCCGTCGTCGGACGGCTCCGTGAGATGCATCCTTCGCCCAACTTCGTACAAGCCGAGGGCGGCGCGACGTTGAACGGAGCGCTCCTCGACGCCGATCTGATCGACGAGATCAACCTCACCACATCGCCGCTTTGCGTTGGCGGAAGCGGCCCACGCATCACGACCGGTGCAGCCGATCACACGACCCGGTACGAACTCGCCCAGATGGTGATCGACGACCAGACCTTCGTGTTCAGCCGCTGGTTGCGGAAACGCTGATCGACAGCGCCACGCCGCGGCGGTCGATCAGACCGGAGCCGACTCGACGTGCTCGGCTTTCTCCATCAACTCGAGCTCGCGGTGGAAGTCCGCGGCAGCATCGAAGTCTTTGTAGACGCTGGCGAAGCGGAGGTACGCGACTTCGTCAACCGAGCGCAGATGCTTCAGCACGGCAAGGCCAACATTGGCCGACGATATCTCTGAGCCCTGCAGGCGGACGGAGTCTTCGACAGTGAGTGCGAGCTGTTCGAGCAGCTCGGGAGCGACCGAGCGCCCCTTGGTCGATGCAGCCAGGCCAGCGATCAGTTTTTGGCGGGCGAACGGTTCGGTCCGGCCATCGGACTTGACAACCGTCAGCTGCGCATGATCGACGCGCTCGAACGTGGTGAAACGATGGGCGCAGGCAAGGCATTGACGGCGCCGACGAATGGCGGTGTTCTCTTCGGCGACACGTGAATCGACGACCTTCGTGTCGTCATCTCGGCAAGCCGGGCAGCGCATGGTTCATACGATACTCCCGCGACTGGGCCGGTGGCGGCTCAGGGCAGCCAGATGGCTTCGCCCGAGGCCACCCCGGTGTCGCCGTTCATCTGGATCAACACGGTGATGTAGCGGTCACGACCGATGTCACCCCGGTAGGTGTCGGCAATCGACCACAGCGTGTCGCCGGGCTGTGCGACATGGATCGATGCAGGTGCGGTGTACCCGGTGTACCCGGTGTAGTCAGTGTGGTCAGTGACGGCCGGCTGGACACCTGAGGCTGATGCCGGTGTGCCTTGGAAGCCGGCGAGCAATCCGACGGTTGCAGCCAAGCCGGCAATGACGAGCCCGAGGGCGGCCGTGCCGAACAACAGGCGGCGGATTGCGTAGTTCGGGACCTTCGGACGGACCATCCCCCGCACTTCGGCGTCGACGCCGAACGACGTGGCAGAAACGAACGCCAGTAACTGCGGCGATCGGCCCTGAAGGTGGCTGCGATGTGCTGTGTGCAAGGTGGTGCCCATGTCTACTCCCCAACGGATGACGTGAATGCCGAGTTGGCGTTCGATACCGTTCGATGATCTGGACAGTTCGAAACGCTTGTTCGATTCGTTGGTCTGAGTCAACCAGCACAGGTGTTCGATGTCAACCGTTTTGACGAGATTTGTCGAACGGACGTTTGTAGTACAGATGTTTGACCTGGCCGGCTCCAGGCAATATCATGTTCCCATGGCTCCCAAGATCAGTAAGCGTCAGCGCGACATTCTCGATTTCATCGAACAGCAGATGCGCGATCGTGGGTTCCCGCCGTCGGTTCGTGAGATCGGCGATGCCGTCGGCCTCACCTCGCCGTCCACGGTCCACAGCCACCTGAACACCCTGCAGCGTCACGGCTACCTGCGCCGCGACCCCAGCAAGCCCCGCGCCATCGAAGTTCGATACGACTCGAACAGTGGCGCGATGATGGACAAACGTCCGGTGCGCCACGTCCCACTCATCGGCGATGTCGCCGCCGGTACCAATGTGCTGGCCGCCGAGAACGTCGAAGAGCTCCTGCCAGTTCCCGTCGACTTCGCCGGTGAAGGCGAGCTGTTCATGCTGCGCGTGCGCGGCGAGTCAATGATCGGTGCGGGCATCCTCAATGGCGACTACGTCGTTGCCACCCAGATCGATCACCCAGCCAACGGCGACATCGTCGTCGCAGGCATCCCGGGCGGCGAGGCCACGGTCAAGACGTACTCCCGTTCGGGCGCCGAAGTCACGCTGACTCCGCACAACCCCACCATGGAGCCAATGGTGTTCTCCGCCGATCAGGTCGAGGTGTACGGCAAAGTCGTCACGGTGATGCGCCGCTACTGAGCCGCGCTGACCCAGCTACTGATCGACTCAGCTACTGATCGACTCAGCTACTGATCGACTCAGCTACTGACTGGGCATCTCCGGCGGAGCCCACGGAGACGGAGCCGATGGTGGAGCAGTCGGTGTCGTGAACGGTGGTTGCCCCGGAGGACGCGACTGAACTGGAGTGACCGGCGCCTGCATCGGTGGCCCGGGCTGCGGTTGCCATCCTGCTGCTTGCGGAGGCTGTTGCGCCACCGGAGGTGATGTCGGCCACGGCGCTGAACTTGACCACGGATCAGCAGGCACCGTTACTTCAGGAGTTCTGCGGCGACGGCTCATCGCGATGAGTAAAAGTCCGACGATCAACCCAGCGATTCCTGCGGCAAACGCGCCGAGCTGCAGCGGTTGCACACCTCTATTCGGATCACGCCCAATGGCGATGGCGAACACAGCCGGCTCGGAGTCGTTCTTCGACTCGACACGCAACACGTGGTCGCCGGGGATCTCCACGACGAACGTCTGGATCAACTGGCCCGCCGAGCCAGCTGCGTCGTAGTCGACCCCGGTGCGGGTGTCGAGCGCGATGTCTGCGCCGTCAGGTCCCGTCAAGACGAGGCGAACGGGTGGAAGGTCTTGCGGAGTGCCGAGTTGCCCGAACGCACCGGGCGCCCCACAGCTTCCGGTCACGCCACCGATTTCGCCCTTGGTCTCGACGAAAACGAGAAATTCGCCGGCCACTTCAAAATTGAGGGTCGTGTCACAGCCGACCGGCGCGCGTGCAAAGTTCCGCACGGCATCGGATGGCCGCTGCCCTGCCGAGTACCACAGGCCACCGGCAGCGAGTAGCCCGACAATCAACACGAGAACGCCCGCAGCCCTACATCTAGTGCGTCTGTTCGAGTTCATCTTGCTCCGTCTCGCGCCCGCCGGTGTGGCGAGCACATCGTGGTCAGGTAGCAGCGGCCAGGCGGCGCGCCACGAGTTCGATTTTGTCGTCTGGTTGTACCACGGCAACGCGCACGAAGCTCGTGCCATCGACGCCATAAAACTCACCGGGGCTGACAATGGCTCCACCTTCGGCTGCGAGCCGTTCGGTGAACTGCCATCCATCTTCGACGGGGATCCAGAGGTAGAACGCTCCCCCGGGCCGCTGCACCTCGATGCCGGACCACTCAGAGATCACGTCGGCAAGAAGGTCGAGGCGCGAGCGATAGCGGTTGCGCTGCTCTTCGACGTGGACGTCGTCGTCATAGGCGACCGCAGCCGCTGCCTGCACCGGACCGGGAACGAGCAAGCCACCGTGCTGGCGGACGCTCTTCAAGAAGTCGACGATCTCGGCATCGCCGGCATAGAAGCCAGCTCGGGCTCCGGCCAGGTTCGAGCGCTTCGACAACGAGTGCACGGCAACGACGCCGTCGAGCCCATGTTCGAGAATCGTACGAGGCGGTCCGTCCCAGGTGAACTCGATGTAGCACTCGTCCGAGAACACGGGGATCCCGTTGGAACGCCCCCAGGTTGCTGCGGCTTTGAGATCGTCGAGATGACCGGTCGGGTTGCCCGGGCTGTTGACCCACAAAAGGAGCGCTCGCTCGATGTCGGCCTGGTCGACTGCGCCGAGGTCGAGCGCTCCATCGGGGCCGAACGGCACCGACACTGAGCGGCACTGACCAAGCATGGCACCCATCGCGTACGACGGATACGAGATGGCTGGATACAGCACCGTGTCGCGTTCGGGGCGGCGCAGTTTCATGTAGCCCGGCAGCGACGCGACGAACTCTTTGGAGCCTACGGCAGCTGCGATCTGGTCGATCGGAACCTCGACGCCGAGGCGCCGCTGCATCCAATTGCTGCACGCCATACGAAACACAGGGGTGCCCATACTCGGCGGATAGCCACGCTCGGCGCCGCTTGTGGCAAGCGCCTCGATCACCGCAGCGGGCGGCGGATCGAAGGGCGTACCGATGGACAGGTCGACCGCTCCGCCGTCGAATTCGTTGGCGATCGGCTTGAGCCGATTCAGCCGATCGTACGGATACGGCGGCGGCGTGAACGGACCGGTCAGCGCTTCGATGGCAACCATGGTCAGGCCTCGGACCCAGTCGGTGCGCTATCAGACCCATTCGTCTTGCCAATGACGAACTCGCTGAGTCGACCTGCGGATGCATCAGAAAGACGCGCCCGGATCAACCAGGCCTCCTCGGTCGGGCCGGCACCATCACCGATCGAGACAACTTCACCTTCTCGGTGCACCGAGGCGAGGATGTCGCCACGTTCGTACGGGACCAAAACTTCGTAGACGACAGCCAGCACCCGGAGCCGATCGGTCAGGGTTCGGAGGAAGACCTCGACGCCGTCGCCAGTGGCCGCACTGATCGCAACCGAACCGGGATGACGATCCGTCAGTTCCTTGGCGATTTCCGGCTCTGCATCGGCCTTGTTGAACACGAGGAGTTCGGGAACTTCAGCCGCATCGATGTCACCGAGCACTTTGCGAACGGCATCGATCTGCCCCTCGGGGTCGGGCGACGTGGTGTCGACGACATGCACGAGGTAGTCGGCCATCGCCGCGACTTCAAGCGTTCCCTTGAACGACTCGATGAGACCGTGCGGCAAGCGACTGATGAAGCCGACCGTGTCGGAGAGCAGCACGGGCTCGCCACCGGGCAGCGCGAGGCGGCGCGTGGTCGGGTCGAGCGTGGCGAAAAGACGGTCTTCGACCAGCACGCCCGAATCGGTCAGCTGGTTCAGCAGTGTCGACTTGCCTGCGTTGGTGTAGCCGACGATCGCCACGTTCGCCAGGCCGCTCTTGTTGCGCCCCTTGCGCTGCAACAAACGGGTCTCGGCGAGACCGTCGAGGTCTTTCTCGATCTTGGTGATCCGTCGTTTGATCCGTCGACGCTCAACTTCGGTCTTCGTCTCTCCACTACCGAACCGTCCGCCGACGCCACCGCGCTGCTGCGCCTGTTTGTCGGAAAGACCCCGCCGTAGACGCGGGAGCCGGTAGCGCAGGAGAGCGAGTTCGACCTGCGCCTTGCCTTCAAGCGTGTGTGCGTTCTGCCCGAAAATATCGAGGATGACTGCCGTGCGGTCGATCGCCGTTCGACCCAACAACTTTTCAAGATTGAACTGCTGTGCCGGCCCCAGGTTGTTGTCGAACACCACGGTGTCAGCGTCGACGGCGAGGCAGAGCTGCTTGAGCTCTTCCACCTTGCCCTTACCGATGTACCAGGTGTGATCGGGCGCGGCTCGCTTCTGGACCATGCGGCCGACCTCGTCGGCACCCGCCGTGTCGATGAGTAAAGCGAGTTCGTTGAGGCTTGCCTCGGTTGACTCTTCGTTGTCACCGGGAAGCGTCACGGCGACGAGCACGATTTTCTCTCGGATCGTCCGATCAATCAGTGTCTCGGCGAGTGCTTCGTTGTACGGAGTCGTCACGCTGTCCTTCTCATTGCAGTGGCACCTGAATCGTTGCGATGTGTGTCGCCGGCCCAGTCAGCACGGCGAATGTCGGAGTTTCGGGCGAGAACCTGACAATGGCGCTACCACCGTCCATGTGGACAACGACCTCACCGTCGATCGGTGTGGCGAGCCCCCACTGCGCTGCGGCGTAGGCCGATGCGCAGGCGCCCGTGCCGCAGGCAAAGGTGATCCCAGCGCCACGCTCGTGGACGCGCATGGTGATCGCGTTGCTCTCCGGGCCCGGCTCGACGATCTCGAGGTTGACGTGCGGAACTTTGCCGCCCAGGTCAGCCAAGTCGACAACAGCGACTTCGTCGACGCCGACGATGCTGTGCGGGTTACCCATGGTGAGATGCGCAACGGGTCGATCGGGGTGGCAGGCCAGAGCCGCCCAGCCCAACGGCTCGTCGATGACGCCGACTTCGCCCATCTCGACCTGCGCCAAGATCGTGTGTTCGTCATCGGTACTCGCAAGCACCACGACTCGATCGCCTGCGTCGGTGAGGATCAACTGTGGGCCGAGGTCGCCACGACGCGCTGCAACGGCCTGGGCGAAGCAGCGAATTCCGTTGCCGCTCATTTCCGCTCGTGATCCGTCGGCGTTGTACAGCGTCATCTTCGCTGCGTAGCCCTCGGCGTCGTGCGCCAACAGCAAGCCATCGGCGCCGAGGCCGGTGTGGCGGTTACAGAGCTGTGTTGCGAGGAGCGCGTGATCGACATCAGGCGGGTCGAAGAGCACCAGGAAATCGTTGCCGAGGCCGTGGTGCTTGGTCAGAGTCAGGGTCGTCATGCTCGCTGCAATTCTTCAATCACGGTGGGCGCCACCTCGGCGACCGGATCGCTCTCGATGTCAATCCAGCGTACGCGTGGATCACGGCGGAACCATCGCTCCTGACGTACAGCGAACTGCCTCGTTCGGGTGATAATCATCGCCACTGCTTCATCGTGGCTGATCTCGCCACGAAGATGTTGCAGGGTTTCCTTGTAACCGAGCGCCTGGGCGGATGTCTTGGAAAATCCCGCCTCGTTCAGCGCTGCCACTTCGGCAACCAATCCGGCATCGATCATGGCATGAATGCGGGCTTCGATGCGCTGGGCAATGACCGGCCGAGGCCACCGCAAACCAATCTGCGCGACCCCGGTGTCGGGATAGTGGTCGACTCCCGGCCCGAACGAACTGAAGGGCCTGCCGCTACCGATCGTCACTTCCAGTGCACGCTGCAAACGTCGGCGATTCTCGGGCTCGATCTTCTCAATGGCCTTCGGGTCGAGCTCGCCAAGCCGCTGGTAGAGCGTGTTTGTCTCGTGATGATCGAGACCGGCTCTCACCTCAGGCCACTCCCCTGGGAGGTCGAAGTCGTCGATCACGACGCGGTGATAGAGCCCGGTTCCGCCGACGAGCAGGGCGCGCTGGGCCCCGGCCGCGATGCCATCGAGCGCCGTTGCATGCGCCCGTTTGAACTCGGCGACCGTGAACTCGGCGGTCGGCTCGACGAGGTCGATGCAGTAGTGACGAACAGCTTCCTGATCTTGCGTCGAGGGCTTCGCTGTGCCGATGTCCATGCCTCGATACACCTGCATCGAGTCCACCGAGATCAACTCGACATCACCAAGTTCAGCGGCGACAGCCATGGCGACCGACGACTTGCCCGATGCGGTCGATCCAATGACCGCAACGCGTGGCGGCCGACTGATCAGAGGTGTTCGCCTTCGGCGATGCGCTGATGGTGATGGATCACTTCAGCAACGATGAACCGGAGGAACTTCTCGGTGAACGCCAGGTCGAGGCCTGCCGCTTCGGCCATCAATCGGAGCCGTGCGATCTGGACCTCTTCGCGAGCGGGGTCGGCTGGCGGCAACTCGGCTGTTGCCTTGTACCGCCCAACTGCCTTGGTCACCTTGAACCGCTCGGCCAGCAGGTGAACGAGCGCAGCATCGATGTTGTCGATGCTCGATCGGTACTCGGCCAGTTGCGGATCCTCGGTCGCTTCACCCATCGAGCCTCAATGTAGTGCGGGGCAGGCCACGCCGGACGTTCGGTTGCACTGCACGGTCAATGTGGCGACGTCCGAGGGTCACTGACCTACAGCGCTGAGACGGGGATGCGGATCTTGTGCGCCGGCTCAGAAAGGAACTCGACAAAGTCGCCTTCGAGAAAGTGCGGCGCGGCGCGGGTGATGCGGACCGTCGCATAGCTGCCTGTCCGCAGCGGACGCGGTGGTACGAAATGAACCAGCTTGTTCTGGCGCGTACGACCGCTGATCACGTTTGGATCACGTTTACTCGGGCCCTCGACCAGCACTTCTTCGACACGGCCAAGGCGGGCCTCATGCTTCAACAGAGCGGAACGCTCGACAACGATGCGCAGGCGCTGGAACCGCTCACTCGCAACCGCCGCCTCAACGAAGTCGGCCTCCATCTCCGCAGCTTCAGTTCCGGGTCGCGGCGAGAAGATAAACGTGTAGGCATAATCGTATTCGGCAGCCGCAGCGACTTCGAGCGTGCGTTCGAAGTCGTCTTCTGTTTCACCCGGGAAACCGACGATGATGTCGGTTGAGACGGCGAGATCATCGATTGCCGCACGAGCCTGCCCGAGCCGCTCCAGATAGCGAGCACTGGTGTAGCCGCGGTGCATCAGAGCAAGCACGCGATCACTGCCGGATTGCAACGGGTAGTGCAGGTGCTCGCAGACCTCGGGCGTTTCGGCCATCGCCGCGAACGTGTCCGGCCGCATGTCTTTCGGGTGCGGGCTGGTGAACCGCACGCGACGGATGCCTTTGACCGCACCGACGTCACGGAGCAGGCCTGAAAAGAGTGGGCGCAGCTTGGCTGACTCGTCGCCGGCTTGGCGCGCAGCAAGCTGCAGGTCGCGGCCGTAGCTGTTGACGTTCTGACCAAGCAGCGTGACCTCGGTGACGCCGTCGGCTGCGAGCTGTTCAGCTTCACCAACGATGTCGACGTACGGGCGGCTGATCTCGGCGCCGCGCACCGCCGGCACGATGCAGAACGCACAGTTGTTGTCGCAGCCGATCTGGATCGTGAGCCACGCGTTGTACGAGGTCTCACGACGCGCCGGGAGCGCCGACGGGAACATCGCATGATCGTCGATGACCGCTTCTTGGAGGATCTCGGTGATCGGCACCTCAGACGACTTCGATGCTTCGAGCAGTTCGGCTGCTCGGTGGACGTTGTGCGTGCCCATCACAACATCGACGTGGCCGGCTTTCTGGGCAACAAGTTCCTGATCCTTCTGAGCAAGGCAACCCGCCACGACGATTTGGCGGCCGTCCTTCTCGCCCTTCCAGGTCTTCAGGTGACCCAGGTTGCCGTACAGCTTGTTGTCGGCGTTCTCTCGAATACAGCACGTGTTCAGCACGACGACATCGGCATCTGACTCAGACGCGGCACGCACGAGGCCATCAGCTTCGAGGAGGCCAGCGATCCGCTCAGAATCGTGATCGTTCATCTGGCACCCCATCGTGCGCACGATGTAACTGCGCTGGGCGTCGGGAGCCGTGTCGGACATAAGAAGCAGGCTACCCACCCAAGTTGCGAGCGGGTAGCGTTCCGCCCGTGATCGCCATCTTCCTCAACGAGAGCCAGACCCTCGTCAAGCTCCTCTATTTCGTCCACGTCCTGAGCATCGTTGCCGCGTTCGGCCCGTTGTTCCTGTACCCGCGTCTGCAGCGCGCCGGCGAAACCAGCGCCATGGCTGCCCTGCACATGAAGCTTGTTTTCCCCGCACTGATCCTGCTGTGGGTTGTCGGCATGGGCATGGCCGGTGTGAACAAGTTCGCTCTGGCCGAGATGTGGTGGATCACGATCACCATCGCACTCTGGGTCGGCACCGTCGCCGTCAGCTGGTTTCTCATCCGGCCGGCCATCAGCGACACCTCCGATAACGCCAAGAAAAAGATGTCGATGGGCATTGGCATCACCCACCTGACCCTGGTGGCCAGCCTCGTCTTGATGATCTTCAAGCCGTTCGTTGACGGCACCTACGCGTTCAATAGCTGACCGCGGCGCTGCTCGGTCCGCTCCGCATCACGACGGAGTTCACTGAGCGACTACAAACTGTGGGATGAGTAACGCAGCACCCTCGCACGGAACCCAGGACTGGCTCGATCAGGTCGTTGAGCCAATCATCGATCCTGATCGTCGGATCATCGATCCGCATCATCATCTGTGGCGTCCTGACGGCGCGCTCCCCTACGGACCCAACGAGTTGGCGTTCGACACTGCGAGCGGCCACAACGTCGTCGCCACGATCTTCATGGAGTGCAGTTCGGCCTACCGCACCGATGGTCCGCTCCACCTGAAACCTGTCGGCGAAACCGAGTTTGTCGTCGAGAGCGCCGAGTATCTCGCTGCCGAGGTGTCGTCGAGCCCACCGATCGCGGCAATCGTCGGCCACACCGACCTCGCTGACGCTGCACACCTCGACGAGGTACTTGATGCCCACGTCGAAGCCAGCAAGGGTCGATTCCGTGGCATCCGCGACGCACTCGCACGTGCCACCGAACCCGAAGCAATGATGATCCCGGCCGCCAACCCAGAGGGCAAGTTCGAAAACCCGGCCTTCATCGCTGGCGTTAAGCGCCTCGGCGAACGGGGCCTCACCTACGACACCTGGCACTACCACCATCAGAACCACCAGATGCTGTCACTCGCCAAGTCCGCGCCAGACACGATGATGGTGCTCGACCACTTTGGTACGCCATGCGGCGTCGGCCAGTACGCAGGCAAGCGCGACGAGATCTTCGAGCAGTGGAAGCTCGACATCACGGCACTCGCTGCCTGCGACAACGTCGTGGCCAAGATCGGCGGGCTCGCCATGCCCGACAACGGCTTCGGCTACCACCTCGCCGCCGCTCCCCCGACGTCCGACGAATTCGTCGAGGCACAGGGCCGGTACTACCTGCACACGATCGAGGCATTCGGCCCCGGGCGGTGCATGTTCGAGAGCAATTTCCCCGTCGACCGCTTCTCACTCTCGTTCCCGGTCCTCTACAACGGCCTGAAGAAAATTGCTGCCCAGTTCAGCGACGCCGAACAAGACGAGATGTTCTCCGGAACTGCAGCTCGCATCTACTCCATCGAGTTCTGACAGCCGTCCAGCTCACCACTCAGATGAGGATGTCGGATGCGGGAGTCCGACATCCTCATCACCCGCCCCATCACCCGCCACATCACCCGCCACATCACCCACACCATCACCCGCCCGCCTCAACTGGCGATGCAGCACGGCCTGAAAACGCCAGAGAGCGGCCGAATGGAGCACTGGTCAGGCCCGACCAGTGCCGCCGATCCGGCCGCTCGATGATGTGGAAACCGAGTTGATCAGTCGAGTCTGATCGGCTGATCGTCGGCTGCGGTAAAGGCATCCTCTGTTACTTCGGCGTCGTCGACGATGACCGGGGCATTGGGATCTTCCTTCAGACCGCTGGCAATGAGGACCTTGTCGCTGATTTCCATCATTATCTCGGGGTTGCTGCGGAGATAATCCTTGGCCTTTTCACGACCCTGGCCGAGCTGCTCACCTTCGTAGGTGAACCAGGCGCCAGACTTCTTGACAATGGCCAAGTCGACGGACAGATCGACGAGGGAGCCTTCACGGCTAATGCCCTTGCCGTACATGATGTCGAACTCGGCCTGGCGGAACGGCGGCGCCACCTTATTCTTGACGACCTTGACACGGGTGCGGTTACCAACGATGTCAGTGCCGTCCTTCAGCGCTTCGATGCGACGGATGTCGAGCCGAACCGACGAGTAAAACTTCAGCGCGCGGCCACCGGGGGTGGTTTCGGGCGAACCGAACATGACGCCAATCTTCTCGCGCAACTGGTTGATGAAGATACAGATCGTCTTCGTCTTACTCAGGTTGCCAGTGAGCTTGCGGAGGGCCTGGCTCATCAGACGAGCCTGCAGACCGACATGCATGTCGCCCATTTCGCCTTCGATCTCGGCACGAGGTGTCAGCGCTGCGACCGAGTCGATGACAATCACATCGATCGCTCCGGAGCGGGTCAGCATGTCGCAGATCTCGAGCGCCTGCTCACCGGTGTCCGGCTGCGAGATGAGCAGTTGATCGACGTCGACACCAATGGCCGCGGCGTAGATCGGATCCATCGCGTGCTCAGCGTCGATGTAGGCACACACGCCGCCGTTGCGCTGCGCTTCGGCGACCACGTGCATGGCGAGCGTCGACTTACCCGATGACTCCGGACCAAAGATTTCGGTGACGCGGCCACGCGGCAGCCCCCCGACTCCGAGTGCAAGGTCGAGCGCCAACGCACCTGTCGACACGACCTCGATCGCCATGTTGGTGCGTTCGCCCATCTTCATGACAGCACCAACACCGAACTGCTTGTCGATCTGAGCGAGTGCCATCTCGAGGGCCTTGCTTTGTTCCTTGTTGGTTCCTGCTGCCATGGTTCCGTCTCTCTTTCGTTGTGCCGTTCTCGGCGGTGGCGGGGCTCATTGCCGATTGACAGTGCCCGAATGACTTGTTGCTTGTCACCATAAAGATGGGGTGTCACAGAGTTGATCGAAGAGCTGTTTCGTGCGCCTGCTCTGCGACTGAGCAACTCGTTGTTGAACTCGTTGTTGAACTCGATGACGAACTCGATGACGAACTCGTTGTTGGAATAACAGCAGTGTAACCAACGAACGACTGTTCGGGCAAGGACCAACCGTTCGAACAGTCAAGAAATATTCGAGACCCCTCGTACGGCACCCGCACAGCGCCGGAGAACGTCAGTTATCGAGGTCGGTCGGCAGCACATCGCGGACGATGAACTCGACGTCAAAGTCATCTGGCTGCACCGGGCGCATTGCCAGATCAAGCGCTTGCCACACCGTGTAGGACAACGGATACGTCAAAAGTGGCAACACGAGCGCCGACGGGATGAAGAAAATCAGAAGCGGCACCACCGGAATCGATGGCCAGGAGACAACGATGGCGACACCAAGCACCAGGAGCAACGGACCGAGGTTGATCACGGCGGCCATCGCTGCAGCACCAAGTTCGAAACCCACGTCACCCCGCCGCCAACGCAGTCCGCAGGTTTGGCAATGGGGCGCCTTCTCAAACCATCCGGTGAAAAATGCACCTTTGCCGTTGCAGCGCGGACACCTGCGAAGGGCTCCCCGGGCGAGCATGCGGACCATTCCAGAACGATTCACGCCATCAGGTTACGGAGGGTCTCGACAACCGCCAGCGTGACTGATTCCATCGAGCAGTCGTGCAAGTGGTCACAGATTTGCAAGACTCTCCTGGTGCGTCGATCTCTCGCAGGACTCCTGCTCCTGGTTTCCTGCGTCCTGATGGCAGTCTCGATCAGCACGTGGTGGTTTCAACACGTAGCGTTCTCGCCCTCTTCAGACGCCTCCGTCTCCTACGCGATCCTCGGTGACGCCGACATCCGCAGCGACGTCGCCACCCTGATCGCCAGCGCTGACGCTGCGCCGCTCGGTGTCTCTACCGCCCAGCTCAAAGAATTTGTCGAGCAGATCTCGCGCCTCAACGACGGAGCCGCACTCATGGGTGGATTCGTCAGCGACGCCCACGCCCGGCTCATCGGCGAGAACGACGCACCTGTCATCATCACACCGGCTGAGCAATACATGATCGTGCGCGACGAACGCGCTGCCATCTCCCCCGACCTGACCCTGCCCGTCCCGATCGTGGGATCACTGTCGTTCATCAACACCGCGACGCGTTGGATCATGCTGGTCTCTGCTGCCGGCGCACTCCTGCTGTTCATCGCCGGCTTCCTGACACGACCCGAGCGAGGCGAATTGACTTTTGCCCTTGCCGTCGGACTCGGCGTCGCCGGAGTCGGCGTGATCATCCTCGGTTACCTGGTTCCGGCCGGGCCCCTCGCTGGGCTGTCGGAAAGCACCTGGATGGGAGTCTTCCCGCGTCTGGCCAACAAGTCGCTCAGCAGCACACTGCTCATCGGCATCGCCTCGATTGTGATTGGCGTGGCCATCATGCTGGGAACCGCGAGCCTGCGCCGGCGACGGCAGCGCAGCACTCCGCTCAGCGTCGGGCGCTACCGCGAACAGCACGCCTGGTCCCGCTGAGCGGCGCCCGCCAACTCGGTTCATGCTTCTTTGGCCTCAAACCAAGCGATCCCGACTTTCTGAATGCACCGGAAAACGAAGAAAGCCTCCGGCTGCGCTTGCGCAGCCGGAGGCTTTCTTCGTGGTGCTTCCCCTGGGATTCGAACCCAGAACCAATTGATTAAGAGTCAACTGCTCTGCCATTGAGCTAGAGAAGCAAGCGGGCGGAGAGGGTATCAAGCAATTTCTTGCCAGACACCCGCTCGATGCCTGCGAATGGGGTGGCCAAGGGGACTTGAACCCCCAACCGCCAGGATCACAACCTGGTGCTCTACCTATTGAGCTATGACCACCATGTACGTCGCTTAGTGTGCCAGGTCCCACGGCAATCGACACCCTCGAATTCGACTCGTCGTTCGACACGTGTGCTGTCGCACCTGAACCCAGCCAGCGAACATGGACTGACGAGGGAGGTCCGGTCGGGATCAGCTCCCGCTGTCAGGCCAGTTCAAACGGTACATCGGGCTCTGACTCGGCTCTGGTCAGATCGACTTCTGAAAACACCGCAGCGACGACGACCGAGTAGTCATCACACCACAGGGCCACGATCCCCGCAACCATGCGCGACGCTCCCGGCCCGACGTCGAGTTAGGAACCCATCCGCTTGGCCCAGTCGCTCGGCGAGATGCCGAGTTCGACCATCCGTTCGCGTGCGAACTCGGGCGGTTCGAAGGTTCCACCCGCGGCGTACTTGGCAACAACCTCGGAGTCCTCGGCCCAGACGTGACACGTGTTGAGGTTCATTTTCCACATGTCAGAACGCTCCATCGGAACGCCACTGTCGGCTCCCCCGGGCTTGCTTGCATCAGACGCCCGCATGGACCAGACGCACTGGATTGCGACCGGCGCCATCGCCTGGAGCAGCGCTGTGGTGTGCGTGCAGGCCCGCGGCCCGCCGAACAACTCTCTGACCTTGTGGGTGAACCCACGGGCGATCGACAGCCCGACGAGCTTGCCGTAGTGCGGTTCGATTCGCGTGCATTCGAGGTTCGGGTGCGTCTCCATGTGCACCTTGGCCGCAACGATCTCCATTGACGGGTACGCCACTTCGATGTCGACCAACATGTGATGGATGGTCAGCGGCTCGGGATCCTCCGGGATGTACAAGCCCGGCGGCTTCTGATCGCGCACGGCGCCGCGGATCAGCACACGGTCAGGGGCCAATCTGAACGCACGGACCCTGTACTCGCGGTCATGCAGGACCTCGAGTGGGTTTCCATCGGCATCGACGGGGTCGTCGGAGAGAATCGAATCGTCAGCGAAGAGGTTGGGAGCGCTCATTGGGCGCTGACCGTACTGTCCGCACGCATCACGGCAATGGTCGGAGTCCACCAGCAGAGGCCGGTGGCAAGATCCGTGTGAAACAACGCGGGCATCTTGGCGGCCTGCTTGGCGAGATCATTGGGCCAGCGGAGTGATCCGCGACCTTCAGCAGCCTGCCAGCGGTACTCACCCCTCAGGCCGCGCGCTTCTTGGCAGACGCCGGTCCGATGTCTTCGATGTCGATAATTTTGGCCATAGCCAACAGGAGTCGGCGGAACGATGTGGTCAGCTCGGCTTGCTCGTAGTGTGCGCCCCGTGACGAACGTGGCAGCGCCGACAACGACCAGGCCCGACATGCGCATCGTCGCGCTCGTCGGCCTCGCAGCGGGCGCTCTCGGCGGACTCTTCGGGGTTGGCGGCGGTTTGATCATCGTGCCAGGCTTGGTCCTCGTCGCCAAGCTTGAACGGCGCCTTGCTCACGGCACCTCACTCGCAGCAACGTTGCCGATTGCGCTCGCCAGCCTCAGCACCTACGTCGTCAACGGCAACGTCGACTGGGCGGTTGCTCCCTTAATGGCCATCGGCACGGTGACCGGCGCAATCATCGGCACCAAGCTGCTCACAATCCTGCCGAAACGCACGATCACCATCGTGTTCATCGTCACTGTGCTGGCGACCGCTGTCCGGCTGTTCCTCGCCACCGAGACCACCGGCCGCGACAACCTCACCACCTGGTCAGGCGTGCTGCTCGTGATCATCGGCCTCGCCACAGGCACGCTTTCGGGGCTGCTCGGAATCGGCGGCGGCGTCGTCATGGTGCCCGCGATGGTGGTGCTGTTCGGCATGGTGCCCTTGATCGCCAAGGGCACCTCGGTCGCCGTGATCGTGCCGACCTCGATCATGGGGACCATCCGCAATCGGGCAAACGCCAACGTCGACCTCAAGGTCGCAGCGGTCGCGGGTGGGTGCGGCGTCCTGTCGGCAATCACAGGCGGAATCATCGCCGATGGCATCAGTACAGGGGTGTCGAACGTGATGTTCGGCATCCTTCTTCTCTTCGTCGCCGGCACTCAGTTTCTCACCTTGAAATCTGACCGTGACGAGGTCGCCGTCGACTGACTGCGGCGTTGTGCCCAGACGTCAGCAACAATGACAACGTGCATGCCGCCGTCGTTCTCGCGCACCCCCGTGGAGACAGCTACGCCCACGCCCTCGCCCAACGTGCCGTCACCGGCCTCGAGATTGCCGGACACCGCGTCGATGTCATTGACCTCTACGCCGAGGGGTTCCGGGCGGCGATGAGCGAAGCCGAGCGGAAGGCGTACCAGGGCGATGAACCAATCCTCGATCCGCTCGTACAGACATCCGCCGACCTGGTCCGCAGTGTCGATGCGTTGATCTTCGTCTATCCGACCTGGTGGAGCGGGCTGCCTGCGATCTTGAAAGGCTGGATGGAACGAGTGATGGTGCCGGGCGTGGGGTTTACACTCGATGCCCGGACGGGCAAGATCCGGCCCGGCCTCACCAACGTTCGCCACCTGGTTGGGATCTCCACATACGGATCGCCGAAGTCGGTCGTTCGGGTCGTCAACGACAACGGCCGGCGAACAATCATGCGAGCCCTTCGTTTGAGCTGCGGGTTCGGCGTCCGCACGCATTGGCACGGCCTCTACGCGATCGACACGTCGACCGTCGAGCAGCGGGCCGATTTTGCTGCCCGGGTCGAACGGTCGATGACAGAGCTGCGATGACGGACCTGCGATGACACGGCGAGCCCTCGTGGTCTATTGCCATCCCTCCCCCACGTCGTTCGTTGCTGCTGCGCGCGATCGAGTCGTGGCTGGCCTCGAAGCATCGGGTGCCGAGGTGCGCCTCACCGATCTCTACGGTGAGGGCTTTACTCCTGAACTGCGTGCCGACGAGCACGCCACACACCTCGATCCAGGCGTTGACCCATCGATTGCATCGCATGCCGATGATCTCATGTGGTGCGACACCCTCGTACTTGTCTACCCGACCTGGTGGTCGGGGCAACCCGCGATGCTCAAGGGATGGTTCGACCGTGTCTGGGCCAGCGGAGTCGCCTGGGAACTCCCCGAAGGAGCGAACCGCCTGGCGCCGCGGCTGCGCAACGTACGCAGGGTCGTTGCGGTGACGACCCACGGGTCACCGAAGTACATCAACATGGTGGAGGGCGAGGGCGGCAAGCGAACAATCACCCGCAGCCTGCGCGCGATGTGCCATCCGCTGTGCCGCACCTCGTGGCTCGCGCTGTATAACGTCGATCGGTGCTCCGATTCGGAGCGGTTGATGTTCCTCGATCGCGTCGAGCAGCGGCTCAGGCGCTGAAAATCGATCAGGCGGCTCAGCCGACGGCGAGAGCAGCGATTGCAACGGCCACGTCGGCGGCGACCTTCGCGTTGTTCTCAGCGAGAGAAAGGTTCGCCGGGATGCTCCGGCCGTCTGTCGCCTCGCCGATTCGACCGAGCACGAACGGTGTGATGGCGGCACCGGTGACGCCCTGCGCTGCGCACTCAGCGAGCGCTCCGGCCAGCACCTCGTCGAGATGACTTGCATCGAGCTCGTCGGCTGCAGGGATTGGCACGGTGAGCAACATCCCCGACTGCGAACGAGTCAGCGATGCCGCGATCCGAGCGACCTCATCAGCAGACTCAACCCGATGCGGAATCGGCAATCCGGACGACCGGGTGTAGAACGCCGGGAACCAGTCGTGCTGCCAACCAAGGACCGGAACGCCCATCGTTTCGAGGTACTCAAGCGTGCGCGGCAGGTCGAGGAACGCCTTCGCTCCGGCGGAGACGGCCACGATGCGATGGCGAGCCAGCGCATCCAGATCCGCTGAAACGTCGCCAGTCGCATCGGCACCGCGGTGTACCCCACCCAGGCCGCCCGTGGCGAAGACGGTGACGCCCGCTGCGGCAGCGATGGCCACAGAGGCCGAGACGGTTGTTGCCCCGAATTCCCAGCGCTGGCCGACAGCAACCGGGATATCACGCTCGGCTGCCTTGCGGGCAGTGCCAAGGATCCGTTCGTGTTCGTCTGCTTCGAGCCCAAGCCGCACGACGCCATCAAGCACCGCTGTCACGGCCGGAACTGCGCCACGACTCGAGATCGCTTCGAGGCAGCGCTCTAACGCATCGACGTTCGCCGGAGACGGCAGGCCGAGGTTGGAAAAAATCGTCGACTCGAGCGCCACCACCGCACGCCCGGAGGCGAGCGCATCGGCGACAGGTGCGGACAATTTCGGTTGCATCACGAGCCGCAGGCTATGCCTCAGCGCCACGGGTCAGGTGGAAGAACCGCGTCAGTTGACTTCGCCGATGTAGATGCCCTCAGGATTGCCATTCGAGATGACGCCCGGAGCCTTTTCGATGGTGATCGCTAGCGCAACGACAGCAGTGTCGGTCGTGAAGGTCTCGAGTTCCGGGTTGGGGCCAAAGATGCCGAGCGAGATCACGTCGGGTTCCGCGGCGCCAGTGTCGACGACGCCCCACAACTGGTACGTCTGGCCGTCTGGAAGCGACGGAAGTGCTCCGGCACGGATAAATCCGTGGCCATCTTGATCGATCACGGCGGTGGCTTGGGCGGTCGAACCGTCTGCGACGAGCGTGGCCCGGCCCGAATCACGGTCGCCATCCGCTGCATCGTATGCCGCAGCCAATGGATCGATTGGAGCTAATGCCCGGTCAGCCAACCCGACCGCGGCGATGCCCACGATCGCTGCAGCAGCCGCCGAGACCAACCACGGTGCAACGGTCGAGATGCGACGCTTGCGTGGGGCCCCGGAGAGCGCCATCACCTTTGCCAGTTCAGGACCCGGAGCGGGCGCCGGAGCGTTGAGTTCCTGCTCGATCAGACTCCACACACCTTCGGGAGCGTCCATGCCGGTAAACGCCAGCATTGTTGCAACTTCGCGGTGTTCGCGGACCTCAGCGGCTGCCTTCGGATTGATGGCCAGGTAGTCCTCGACTCGCTTTGCCTCTTCGGGCGAAACCGCGTCGAGCGCGTAGGCACCGAGGAGTTCGTCGAGGTCGTAGTTGTCTCTCGACGATTCATTCATGTCGGTATCCATGTTCACTCAGCTCCATTTGTAATGCCGACAGCCGACAGTTCGCTTCGGAGGCGCTTCAGTCCGACTCGAATCCGACTCTTCACTGTTCCTTCGGCCTCACCGAGTTCGTCCGCAGCTTCTCGGTAGGTACGGCCGCCGAAATAGGCTAATTCAATGGCAGCGCGTTCGCCCGGCGTGAGCACCTCGAGCGCTTCGCGGACGTGGCCGGCGAGCGCCATGTCCCACACCTCGCGTGCGAGGTCATAGCCACCTTCGGCCTGCGCAAGGCTTTCTCGTTCTTCGCGCCTCCGACGGGCCACATCAGACCGGATCATGTCGACCGATCGGCCGTGCGTCTGGGCGAGAAGGAAGCTCCGCAAGGTGCCGCGATCAGGGTCGAAACGGTCGGGCTGGTTCCACAGTCGAACGAACACTTCCTGCACGATCTCTTCGGCGCGAGCGTGGTCACTGAGCAACCGCTTGGCCAGCCCGTAGACGGCCCCGGCATTGCGACGGTATGCCTCAGCGAGCGCGGCTTGCTCATAGCGGCTGATCGACACCACGAGTGCGGCGTCAGATGCTTCGACGAATTCCGGCTTCACATCATTTCTACGGGGCGATGCAGCTGGCAGATGAACCGCTTCAGAATCTTTTTCAGCAGGCGACGATCCGGGAGCGTGCGTGTCGCCGGGACTCATCGAACGACGAAACGCGTGACCGTTTCAACATGGTGTGTCTGCGGGAAGATATCGAGCACTTCAACACGCTCAGGGTGGTAACCGTGCTCGGCAAGCAGTGTGACGTCACGGGCGAGCGACACCGGATCACAGTTGATCAGCACGATGGGTGCCGGCGATGCCGTGACGAGTGCTGCGACCCCTGGCTTTCCGAGGCCGGATCGGGCCGGGTCGGCAATGACGAGGTCGACCGGTTGCTCGTCGGACGCCGCCCAATTGCCAACTTCGCCGCGGATCACCGCTGCGTCGCGACCGGCCAGATTGTGTTCGGCGTCGAAGCACGACGACTTCGACTGCTCGAGCACCGTGACCTTGGAGGCACCGGCCAACACCGTGGCGGCAAAGAGGCCCACACCGCCGTACGCGTCGACGGCGTGTTGTGCTGTTGCGGCTTCTGGAGCTGCCCGGCGAACTGCATCGACGAGCATCTCGGCGGCGCCGACACCCGACTGGAAGAACGACCCAGCGGACACTCGGAGCGTGACGCCATCGACGACCTCGGTCAAGAACCCGCGGTCACCGATGTGTACGTCCTCGGGGATGCCGCTGACGAGGCCTGTTCCAGCTTTCCCTTTCGGCTTGGCCCATCGGGCAGTGATCCCTCCGGTGTCGACCGAAGCGCGCAGCGTTACTTCGACGCCAGGCTGAATCGTCAACAGCGGCAGCAGGTCGGAGAGTTGCTGGACGGCAACTTCACAGCTGTTCACCGACACCACGGTGTCGGAGCCTTCTTCGCGGAAACCGAGCCCACCGTCGGGCCCACCAACGACACGAATTGTCGTGCGATAACGGAACGGTTCGCCGGAGGCGCCCATATCGACAATGCCCTCCACAACGTCAGGATCGATCCGGGCAATACGGCGCAGCGATTCCCGGACGATCTCGGTCTTCGCTTCGAGCTGCGCATACGCGTCGATGTGCATCCAACCGCATCCGCCACATCCCATCCGGCGGTGATAGCACTGCGGGTCGATGCGGTCGTCCGACGGCTCGATCACTTCGGCGACCGTGCCCTTGGCGAAGTCTTTCTTGGCCAACGACACTTCGACCTCGACCAGTTCACCGGGCAATGCACCCCGAATAAAGACAACCCGTCCATCGTCATCACGCGCCATGGCCTCGCCGCCTGCAACGAGTCGATCTGGACGCACGGTGAGACGCATCTCTCCAGCGTACGACGACGACTCTGTGCTGCGTCGGATGAGGACCGACGGGTGATGAAAGAATGAGGGCATGCCAGAACGCAAGATCAACACACGCGTCGTCGAAACCAAGGACACCGATTGGTACTGGGATCTCGACAAAAAGATTGCAGTCCGAGCCGACAATCGTGGCCCCGGCGACCAAACCCTCGGACCGTACGACACGAAGGCCGAAGCCGAGAACTGGCAGGCCACATCGTCCAAACGCAACGACGCGTGGGACAACGACGACGAGAAGTGGAACGACGTCAACTCGTCGTACGACTGACAGCGACACCGGACTTTTCAGCTCAGACATCGACCGCGGCTAACTTTGGCCAGCGTGGCACGTCCAATTCAGATCGCTCCCTCCGTCCTCCCCGCCGACTTCTCGAAGCTCGGTCAGGAAGTCGCTGACCTCGAAGCCGCCGGGGTCGATCTGATCCAGTGGGACGTGATGGACGGACAATTCGTGCCGAACCTCACCTTCGGCCCCGACATCATCAAGTCGGCCCGCCAGCATTGCAACGTGCCGTTCGAGGCGCACATGATGGTCTATACGCCCGACGTGATGGCCAAGCAGTACATCGATGCCGGTTGCTCACGCCTCATCGTGCACGCCGAAGCTTGCACGCATTTGCATCGCACGCTCGCCAACATCAACGAGCTGGGTGCCAATGCCGCAGTGGCCCTCAACCCGGCGACACCTGTCAGCGCCATCGAACATGTTCTCGATCTCGTCGACCTCGTACTGGTGATGACGGTCAACCCAGGCTTCGGAGGCCAGGCCTACATCTCCACGATGGAACCAAAGATTGCCCAGGTTCGCAAGATGATCGACGACTCGGGTCGCGGCGACGAGATCGAACTCGAAGTGGACGGCGGCATCAGCCCCACCACGATCGGTGGTGCCGCGGCGGCTGGGGCGAACATCCTCATCGCTGGCAGCGCGCTGTATCGCGATCCAGAAGGTCTCGAGCACGCCGTGGCCGACCTCCGAGCACGCGCCCACGCCGCCATCGCCTCAGCCCTTCCCTCACCCCCCTTCCAAAATGGAGACCATCTCTCTCGCGTGGCGCATCGCGACGATCCCAGTTTCGGCCGATGACGGGGCTCGTTCCGAAATGGAGACCATTTCTTACTACTGAGTGGGTGAAATGGTCTCCATTTTGGGAGAGCTGGTCCAGCTGTAGCGGTTGATGTCATGGCGTCGGGCGGTACATGCCCCACATCTTTGGGCCGACCTCACCGAGGGTTGCCTCAGGATCAACAACCCACTCGCTGCACACATCGAAACCAAACGTTCGGTAGTACGCGACAAGTTCGGGTCGTTCGGTTTCGAGGTAGCACGGAACGCCCTGTTGGTCGGCTTGCTCGAAAGCCACTTGCATAAGTTGCGCTCCGAGGCCGAGTCGCTGCCAGTCGGGATGGGTAGCAAGCAGTTGGAGATACCAGTGCGGCTCGACAGGTTTGTTCTCGGCCATGACCGGGCCAATGAGCGCGAAGCGGGCGAGCTGATCTTCGCTCGGTGGCGGGCCGATTTTGATCCGCTCTGGCTCCGGCGCCTCCGGCTCAACCGGTGGAAACCAGATGGCCAACGCCGCAGCATCATCGGTGCACCACGGCTGTTGACTCGCCAACCAGTTGGTCATCGAGCTCCCGAACACCGCACCATTCGGAAGGAAATAGTCGGCGTCGTCTGGGTAGAGCCAGCGCATGACTGGGTCGTCGGCAAAGGCCCTCATCGCAGTAACGCACAGATTACGGAAGTCGGACTGCTCGGCCCGTCGGATCGTCATACGAGACACCGTATGCGACCTGCTACAAACAACCCGTGGACGAAACAGCCCTGCCGATCATCGCGACCGTTCCGGCGCGTGCAGCACTTGCGGGTAATCCATCCGATGGCTACGGCGGCGCGGTGTTTGCCGTCCCGGTGCCGGCCTGTAGCGCAGCAGCCCGGCTCGATTCGATCGACCGAGGCTATGAGCTCGTCGATGTCCAGTCTGGGCTCAGCCGGTATGAGTCGTGGGCTGATCTTGAGCAAGCCATGGCGTCAGCGACAGCTGCCTCCCCACATTGCCTTCTGCTCGGCGTCATTGCCGAGATCGCCGAGCGCAGCGGGCAGCTCGCTCCGTTTCGACTCGCGGCAGACACCACGATTCCCGTATCGGTGGGGCTGGCCGGTTCGAGTGCAATCGTCATTGCCGCGCTCCGGGTGCTCATCGGCTGGGCCGGCGATGCAATCGACAACGACGAACTTGCCGTCACCGCTCTCAACATCGAGACCCGCCGAATCGGGATTGCCGCCGGCCTTCAGGACCGCGTGGTCCAGGCATACGGCCAGCCGATGCTGATGCAGTTCGATCCCGAGTCGACCCGGTCCGGCCCTGGCGTCTTCACACCTGTGCGCGCTGCTGGCGCCATGCGTCTGTTCGTTGCGTCGCGAGCAAGCACCTCCGAACCGAGCCAAATTGTGCACGGCGACCTCCGGGCCCGATTCGATTCCCGCGACCAAACCGTCACCGATGCCATGCCGATTCTCGCCAATCGCGCCGTCGATGCCGCTGCAGCATTCACAGCCGCCGATGTCGTTCGGCTCGGAGCTGCGATGGATGCAACGTTCGACACACGTGCGTCAATCCTCGACCTCGCTCGCAGTCATGTCGAGATGGTCGAGGCCGCACGCGCTGCTGGCGCTCATGCGAACTTCACCGGCTCAGGCGGGTCGGTGGTCGTGCTCGCCCGGAGCGCAGACGTCGAAGCGGCAGCTCGTCAGTCGCTGAACAAACTCGGCTGCATCATCGTGTCGATCGACACCGCTTTGCCCGACGCCGAGCCAGGGGCTGGCTGAAGCCCAGCAGCCACCGTGTCGCGGACCCGCTGCTTCGCGCCGGCAAGATCACCAACAGAACGCTCGATGGCACCGCTCGCCTTGCAGAAGACAAAGCGGCAGTCAACGACCTCGAGGCCAGTCGATTCTTCGAGAGCAACGGCGTAGGCCGCTCCCTGCAATTCGTATGCAGCGAGCTTGGCGTCGATCTCGGCCGGCGACGACGCGCTGTCGGTCTTGTAGTCGATGATCACGAGACCGTCAGGCGTCTGAACCAGCAGGTCGACATACCCCTCGACCATGACGTCGCCCAACGGCGCACCGACGTACAGCTCTCGGAATGCCGTGTTGGTCCGTGCGAGTGCCACTGCGTCAGAGTTGAGCGCCGAACGGACCAAGGCTCCGACGGTGTCGACGTAGTCGGCAATGGCGTGCAGCTCGCACTGCCGTTGGACGAGCGCATCGAGGTCACCGGGCTCGTCGAAGTCGACAAACTCGAGTGTTGCGTGGACAGCGCTCCCGATTGCCGAGCCGGCGCGACCCTTTTTGCGAACAATCGTCGGTCCCGACGACTCGCCGGCGGCCGACGCTGTGTCGTCGTCGCTGTCGGCCAGTGCTGCGTCAACCGTGCGGGCAATCGCCGTGGCCGACATCGCCGCCGGGACCAAGAAAGGTGCGAGCAGGTCCTGCCGCGCAGCGATCCATCGGTGACGTTCCGCCATCGACTCGCGGGCCTGGCCAACAGCGACGGCCGACACCTGGTGATGAGTGCTGACACGGCCATCAGTACTGGGCACAATCGGAGTCGCAGAGAACGGTCGACAGAGCTCAGGGTTCGCCACTGAGAACATCGCCAGTCGAGTTGCATACGTCGCCTCGGCCTTGCCAGTGACCTTGTGGTGGCCAGACACAATGAGGTGATCACGTGCGCGTGTCGTTGCGACATAGAGCAGCCGTAACTTTTCGTGGGTGTCCATTTCGTCTTCGAGATCGGCGCGAGCGGTGTGCTCGGCTGTCGTAACGCCCGCCCGAAGCTTGATGGCGGGAGGGCCGGTTTCGCCCCACAGCACGCTGACACCGTTCTGCTTTCCCTTGGCTGCGGTTGTCATACCGGAGAGGATGGTGATCGGGAACTCGAGCCCCTTGGACCCGTGCACGGTGATGATCTGCACGGCCTCGTCATCAGTCTCGGGCAGCATCGGTTCGTGGACACGTGAGCCTTCAGACGACTGCAACGCAGCCCAGTCAAGGAACGCCCGCAGCCCTCCGCCGTTCGACTCTTCAAAGGCCCGAGCCTGATCGACCAGGAACCGCAGACGGCGCCACACTTCGGCGGGCCGTTCGGTGCCGTAGCCCAAAAGAAAGCCCCGACGTTCCCGGAGCACGCGTTCGAGCATCGATGCCGGGCCGGTCCACCAGCGTTGTTCCCACATCGCGCGGAGATGCGCGAGCGCCGCGACGACTGGGTGTTGTTGGTCGAACCCCTCGGGGACAGCATTGCGCAGGCTCCATCGTTGATGGGCCTGGTGGTAGACGTAGAGGTCGACGTCAGAACATCCATAGAGCGGCGACCGCAGTGCTGCAATGAGGCTGAGCGTGTCATTCGGATCGTCGACAGCGCGCAGGACAGCCAGCGTGTCACGGACCTCTTGTGTGTCGTAGACCAACGTTCCTGTGGCGAGACGGGATGGAATTTCGTGCCCCGACAATGCGTCGCGCAGAAACGGCAACGACGTTCGAGTTGGAATCAGGATCGTGATGTCACTGAGCCGAGCCGAGCGCCACTGCTTGTCCCGCTGGTCAAACACCGGCCACTGATCGGGTGCAGCCCGAATCGCAGCAACAACTCGGGCGACGTCGGTCGCTTCGGCGAGACGCAACTCGCCCGCTTTGACCTTCGGATCTGGATGTTCGCCTCCGAGTACCACGGGTCGATGATCGGCACTGGATTGAAGGCTGCGACCGGCGCGGAGCGGTTCGTACTTCGGTTGGGCATCGGCGATCTCGTCAGGCATCGCCTCGGCAAAGAGGCCGTTGACCCAGTCGATGATCGGCGGCATCGTGCGAAAGTTCGTGTCGAGCCGAACCGCGCCCGAGCTTCCTGCACCAAATGTGTCGCGAGCCTCGAGAAAGAGCTTGATGTCGGCACGACGAAATCGATAGATCGACTGCTTCGGGTCGCCCACGAAGAACAGTCGCCCACCGGCAACGGAGTGGTCGCTCCATCGCTCCGGTTGCCGCGGTGCAGGAGTGGCTGCAATCAGCGACGCCAGTTCGATCTGGATCGGATCCGTATCTTGGAACTCGTCGAGCAAGACGTGCCGGTACCGATCGTGAAGTACCTTGCGCACCTCGGCGCTGTCGCGCAGCACCTGACGCGCAATAACGAGCAGGTCGTGGAACTCGAGCCCGCCATTCGACTTCCGTTCGTTGGCAGCCTGTCGCACTTCCCGTGCGGTCAGCCGCATCAACTGATCGAGAACTCCCTCGCTGACCTTGTCAAGCACGACGCTGAGCGCGTCGTTCGCTTGGTCGATGATGTCTTTGATGTCTTTCGGGTCGACGGCCCAGTTCTTCTTGGCACCACCCGTACCGCGGCCCCAAATGACGCGCCGACCCTTCGCCGACCGACCCCGACGGTAGAGCGCCTGCATTCGCCGGAGAGCCCGATGCGGATCGTCGATGGCGACCACTGCCTGCATCTCGGGCAGGATCGTGCGGAGGTGGCCGGCGAGCAGGTCGTCAGGATCGAGGCAATCGTCGAGCAGCGCCGACACGGCGCGAACAGCTTCACGGAACGGAGTAAAGTCGATCGGATCAAGGGCAGCACCTAGCGGCTGGTCGAGGAGCTCGTCGAGCCGGTCCCAGTTTTGCGCGAAGTTGTGGGCGACGTCCTTGAAGGACGGCTGTCCCTGAAAGGCAGGGGTGAGTGGGACGTCGAGCAGTGCGGCTCGATACATCAGTTCTTCGAGCTCGGGCTCGTTGTTGAGTAGATCGACGAAGCGATCCCACCGCTGCTCGTTGGCGAGCTGCGAGGCCACCTCGTCGAGCACGCTGATCCGAGGGGGCAAACCAGCAGCCACGGAGAACTCGCCAAGGATGCGGCTGGCGAACCCATGCACCGTCGAGACCGCGGCGAGGTCGGTATCGGCAATCGCTTGCTCGGCTCGCTCTCGGTGCGTTGGATCTTCGGTCTGCGCTCGCTTCTCGAACTCGACGCGGATCCGGGCCTGGAGCTCACTCGCCGCCGCTTCGGTGAACGTGATCGCTGCGATGTCGGAGAGCCTGACGTCATTGTTCAGAACCGTGTTGACGATCCGGCTGACGAGCTGCGTCGTTTTGCCTGTTCCCGCGCCGGCCTCGACAAACAGCGTTCGGTCGAGCCCGTGTGTACTGATCAGATCTCGGGCTGGCTGATCGCTCAACGTCGTCATGACACGTCTCCGTCGCCGTCTTGGTCGCTATCTCGATCGCTGTCTGGCTTCGGCGACAGCGCCACACGCACCGCCAACTCGGGAGCGTGGGCCTTCGCCTCGGCATGATCACCACGGTCGCGTACGCACACGCTGTCGAATTCGCAATACCCACAGTTCTCGTTAGTCAGCCGCCAGGAATCCCACTCCCCCGGTGACGCAGCAAAGACGCCATTGGCAATGCCGGAAGTGATGGCGGTGAGCACTTCATGGAAACGCTCACGCTTCTCGTCGGTCCACGCGTATCCGAGCCGTTGCTCTCCATCGCGCTCAACCAACCAGTAATGCGCCGCCGCCTCGGACATCCCCGTCGCTTGCAGGGCGCCTTCGGCATACATGCCCAGCTGCAGTGTCGTTCCGTCGATAAACGGATCGTCTTTGAGGCCGTCAAATTTCTTTCCCTTGCCTGACTTGTAGTCGCTGACGAGCACTCGCCCGTCGGCAGTTGTGTCGACACGGTCGATCATGCCGCGCAGCGTGATCGAGGAGCCGTTGGGCAACGTGACGGGGACAACGTCGCCGCTCCGGACGCCAAGGTCCAGTTCGACACCGACGGGGGTCGCCAGATGGCTGCTGCGGAACTCGTTGTCGGCGAGCAAGAATTCGTCGAGTAGATCGTGGAGGTCGTCGCGTCGGACACGCCAGTTAACTCGGCGACCCGTTCGCCCGGTCGATTCGTACTCCAGACATTCGCTATCGGCAATGAAGTGCAACCGGGCACGCGCTTCGGGCGACCATGCCTGCTGGGGCGACGGCGCACCGTCACGCAGTGCTTCGCCAATGAATTTTTCGAGCGTCGAGTGGATGAGCGAGCCGCGGTCGAGCGCTGAGATCTCGTCGGTTCGTTCGGGATCGTCACGATCACTGACTTCAAGGACGTAACTGAGGAAGTAGTGGAACCCGCAGCTCGCCCAGGTCTCGAGCCGAGACGGTGACAGTGCCCGATCGCCGATACCTGGTAGTGGAAACACCTCGGCGCCGACACGAGCGGACAGGTTTCCGTCGAACGCGGTGAAGTCAGAACTGGCCCGCGCCGCCTGCATCTGCCATCCGTTGCCGACGAGCACCGCCAGCTCATTTTCGAGGAGCGCGACACCAGCGGCCGCGTCGTTGCCGACTGCCACAAGGTCACGTTCGTCGAGTGACCCGGCATGCGTGGCTGCCGTGATGCCTGAGGCAAACGACCCCACCATGTCGACGAGTTCGAGTTCGTCGAAGTCAGTGGCATGAACCACTCGACCGGCCAGCGCGGATGCCGTATCGAGGAGCCAGCGCGATGGCAGCGCCCGACGATTGGATCGCAAGTCACCACGAGGAAACGTCAGGATACGCCGCCCAGCCGGCGCGGCTGCCAACACCGCGAGGAACGCTCGATGCTGGTGATGGAGCCGTTCGGCTCTCGACTCCAGCTGATCGAGCGACTTGGTTCGGACCGCGTCGGGCAAGATCGCGTCGTCGCGGCGCGGCATCGGCAGCAGCCCTTCGGCGCAGCCGATCACGAATACCGCATCGAGGTCATGGCCGATTGCCGTGCCAATCGGGCCAAAGACGACACCCTGCCCGAAGCTGCCATGGCGCCCTCGGGCAACGTTAAGTTCCGTGCGCAGGGCACGTTGGAACACACCGTGGCTCGGCGTCGGCTCAATGTCGTTGAGAGCAGCCAAGCGCACCAACGCATCTTCGACCCGAGCAAACGACTCCTGCTCGTGATCCGGCCACGATGTGTGTTGGCGCTCCTCACCCAGCAGCGACTGCAGCAGTGCAGTGGCCGCCGCGCACTTGGTCGGCCACGTGTCAGCCTGCTCAACAGCGCGAACCATCGTGTGGAGCCCGTCGACGAATGCCATCAACCGTCGGCCATCGGCAACGCGGTCGCGCAGCCGCTGGAGCTGAAACGTGACAGAGTCGGACTGCACTCCGCTTTCGAGCTTGATGATTCGCTCCGCTGCGCGCTGCTCGTCGTACTCGATCTTGCGTCGCCAGTCAGCGTGATCGATCACGACGCCGGCATCTCGCGAGAGTTGATCCCAGTCGCCTGGCCGCACCGATGCTCCGTCGAAGCGCAGCGGGCCGCCGCTGACTACCGACATCACTCGGTCACGCCGCCAACGCTGTTCTGGCAGCGCCAGCCCGGCAAGGAGCGTTCGACCAGCCACCGACTCAGCGAGCCGCCGAGGATCAGGGCCGTTCGCCGGAATCCCCGCAGCACCGAACTGCTGCTCGATGATCCGCACGTACGGGTCCGGTGTCGGGAAGAACACACCAATGCGGTCGAGCCGTACCCCATCGGCAACCAACCCGATCACGCGACTGCACACTTCACGGACCTCCTCTGCAGCATCGGTGACCGAGATAATCGAGTCGCCGTGGGCGACCGGCACGGACGAAGTGCTGCGCCCGACGAGTGCGGCTTCGCAGGCGCGCCAAGTCGGCTCGTCCGCTCGTGGTGCGCCCGAGACCCCGACGATGACCGACGAAGACGAGGCGGCCCGCAATGCCTCGCCGATGAATCGGCCGATTGCGGGAGTGACCGGGGCCGGGAGATACCAGATGAGGTGGCCGAACGAGCTGAGTCGGTCAGCGAGGTCTGGCCGGTCAGCGGCAGCCGTTGCCAGGTCGTGCTCGGTGTGGAACCCATCGAGTTGCGCAGCGATGCGCCGGTAAAACTTGACAGCGAGCAGCGCTGCAGTGGAGCCCTCTTCAGAGATCGACTCGAGGCCGGCTTCGTCAACATTCGACAGTTCGGCAAAGAGCGCTGCAAGCGCGGCCTCAGTGGCTTCGTGCTGGGCCACGGGTCGATACACGTCGGGGTCTTCGGCGAGCACCTGGCGGACCGCAGCGCCCAGCACCGGGTTGGTAATCGGTTGCTGTTCGAGCAAGAGATCGGCTGCTGCCATTTCGGCAAAGCGGAATGGCGTCATGAACGAGACGTTCGCCACGCCTCCCTTGCCCCCGTGCTCGAGTGCTCCGGACCCGAGCAACCGGCGGGCCGACAGGCCGACAAAGTTGGACGGCACGACGACCGTGACCGGCACGAGCGGACCGGCAGCCTTGGCGCTGGTGACCGCTGCTGCCAACGCCTCCGACGCCGCACGCCCATAGGCGACTACTTTCACCGATTCGATCACATCTGTGAACGTACACATTGCCTGTCACAGAGTTTGTGACAGCGGAGTGGGCAGGAGGGCGGGCAGGAGGGTGGGCAGGAGGGCGGGCAGGAGGGCGGGCAGGAGGGCGGGAGCTAATCCTCTGCGACGTCGGTGCGATGCTCGCGCACTCGATCCGCCGTGTGGTTCGGCACCGGCGTGACTGCGGCGCGCCCGAGTTCGAAGATGCTCTTGATGACCAGGCCCCACACATTGCGGAGTAAGACAAGGCCGATAATGACTGCAAAAGCGATCGCGATCGGCACACCGAGTGTGGCGAGCAGCAAGCGCTTGTCACGGAACAACGGGGTGACAACGCCAGAGTCGACACTCGCGCCATCCGGCCGCAGCGTGCGCACCGGGTCATCGATCACGGGGCACTCGATATCGGTGTCATTCAAGCCGATCACGTCATTGCCACCGAAGAGCGGTTCGGGGGGCCGCACGTTCGAAAACAGGCCACCCAACCCAGAGTCAAATCGAGCGCCCACGAGGTACTCCTCGTCGACATCGAAGAACTTCGCATCCTCGAGATACAGCACGTCGATCAAGCCGTCGATCGCATAGCCACTCGCCGATCCGGCACGTAGCTGCACGATTTCGAAGCGCACCTTCTCGAAGTCTTTGGCGACTGCCTTGCCGACGAATGCCACATCGGCTGCGTCAGGCGCGATGCAGCCTGGAGGAATCGGGATCAGACCGGAGCCGACGTTTTCGGAGATTGGGTTGTCAGGCGGAGGTGGTGTCGCAGCTGCACTCGGCGCCGCGAGAAACGTGACAAGCACACCCATGGCGAGGGTGCACCGCACCAACCGACTCAACACGACGCCCACCTTACGAACCGGACACGGCTGGCACTGGTCATCTCGAACGGTCAGTGATCTGAGGAGACGATTTCCTTGGTCCGCGTGTGCAGATCTGCGGCGTGCGGGTTCATCCCGACCAAGTGTGCTTCGATCCCGCGCTCGGCGAACTTGGCGACCACTGCGTTCAGGGCGACGACCGCTGACGTATCCCAGATGCGAGCGTCGGTGCAGTCGATTTCGACACGTTTGACCTTGACGGCGTCGTAATCAAACTGGTGCACGAGGTCGTTCGTCGAGGCGAAGAACAGCTGGCCGCTGACGGCGTAGAGGCGCTCATGGTTGTCGGGGTCGAGCACGCTCGTGACGCCGACAACGTGGCTGACCTTACGGACGAAGACGACCGCCGACAGCAGCACACCCGCAGCGACGCCATAGGCAAGGTTGTGAGTGACGACAACCACAATGACCGTGCCGGCCATGACCATGGTCTCAGATTTCGGCATCGACTGCGTCGTTTTCGGCATGATGCTCTTCCAATTGAACGTACCGATCGCGACCATGATCATCACGGCGACGAGGGCTGCCATCGGGATCTGGGCGACGAGGTCGCCAAGTACCATGATCAGAATCAGCAGGAACACACCAGAAGCGAGCGTCGACAGCCGGGTGCGACCGCCCGAGCGGTAGTTGATCATCGACTGTCCGATCATGGCGCAGCCGGCCATACCACCGAAGAAGCCGGTGAAGACGTTGGCGATGCCCTGGCCGCGGGACTCCAGATTCTTGTCGGAGTCGGTGTCGGTCAGGTCGTCGAGTAGCTGCGCTGTAAGCAGCGACTCGAGAAGACCGACGAACGTGAGCGTCAGCGAGAACGGGAAGATGATGCTGAACGTTTCCCAGGTGTAGGGGATGTTGGGCAGACCGAAGCCGGGTAGGGCGTTCGGCAGTGCGCCCATGTCGCCGACGGTTGGCAGCGACCAGTCGAAGTAAATGGCACCAGCAGCGAGGACGCTGATCGCAACGAGCGGCGACGGCATCAGCTTGGTGACGCGGGGCAGGCCGTAGATAATGGCGAGGCCGGCGACGATGAACGCGATGTTCAACGGAAGCTGATCCTTGTCGCCGTCTTCGAGGAGGATGTGCGGGATTTGTGCGAGGAAGATCAGGATTGCCAAGGCGTTGACGAAGCCGAGCATCACAGTGCGCGGCACGAATCGCATGAGGTAGCCGACACCGAGCCAACCGAAGACGACCTGCAGCACACCGGCGAGCACAGTTGCGGCAAACAGGTACTGCACGCCGTAGTCCTCAACGAGCGGGACAATGACCAGCGCCATGGCGCCGGTGGCGGCCGAGATCATGCCGGCGCGCCCACCGACCATCGAGATGATGATGGCGATCGAGAACGATGCGTAGAGCCCCACCTTGGGGTCGACGCCGGCGATGATGGAGAACGAAATTGCCTCAGGAATCAACGCGAGTGCGACGACCAGGCCCGACAGCAGGTCGGCTTTGGGGTTCGACAGCCATGCACCGTGGAAGCGGCTGCGCAAGCTGGCGCGCGTCTGTTGATCGAGAGTAGTAGTGGTCAAAGCGAGGCTCCTGGAGAAAACTTGGGGAGGGGTGGGGGATTCCTGCCCGCCAGTCTCCTCGGGCCACGAAGTCTCCTAGGATATGGAAACACGGGTTGTGAATGTGTGATCGTTCAATGGTGTATCTGTCACACCAGGACCTCACATGACTTCATAATCATCCGGACGCATGATCCGGGCCGAACGCGAGATCGACCAACGTCGGCTTTTGCACTCATGTAGATCGTTGCCGCCGTGCGTACTGCCGTGCGGTTCGGCGACTGATGCCGCAATACTGGAGCGGTGGGATTCGACCCGAACCGCCCGTACAACGCAAAGCCGTTCGACTACGCCCTCGTTGCCGTGTGCCTCGCTGCGGCTCTGGGCCTGCTCGGTTGGGCATTCTTCGGCTGATCGACCCGAGCGCTCAGATCAGGTGATTGCCCGAAGCGCTCGCCGAACGCGCTCACAGGCATCGCGATCTGCGTGACCGACTGGTTCGAGCAACTGGCCGAGATCGACGGCGCGGAGCGCATCGAGAGCGAAGATGTCGGCCCCGACAGCAATTCGCCATGGCGGCTGAGGTTCGTCCGCTGGCACGGTCACCGCTGGAGCGACGAGAGCTCGCTCGGCCGCACGATGGAATCGGCCAGTGCTCACCACCAGCACCCGACGCCGCAAGCCTCCACCGACGTCGGCGAGGTGGATGTCGCCGGCATCAGCCATCGAGGGCGTCGAACGCTGCATCGAGTTCGTCCATCTCAGCTTTTCTTCGCGCCTGCTCCTCGGCAGGCAACGTCTTCACGAACGCCGCCGCAACGTCCGCTTCAGCCCAAAACTCTCGGGCGTCGAGCAAATCGAGTGCCTCGATGATCGTCTCCTCGTGCGTCGCCCCGCCGAACGACCTAATTCGGTCACGGGTCGCGACGCTCACCTTGATCGTCGTGGAATCCATATACCCACGGTATACCTCGGGAGCTGCAGCCACAAGGTCGGCCATCAGAAGGCGTTCGTGATCAGTTCGACGTGGTTGCCGGTGACTGCAGCGACGTCGAAACGGACAGGCATATGGCCGAGATCATGGGCTCGCAGCCACTCGACGCCGAGCTGGCGAATACGACGCTGTTTCGCCACCGTCACTGCAGCGGCAGCAGGCCCGTATAGGTCGGACGCGCGGGTCTTCACCTCACAGAAAACGTGCACATCGCCGTCGAGCACGATGAGGTCGAGTTCGCCGGTCGATGATCGCCAGTTGCGATCGATCACCGGACATCCGAGCCGTTCGTAGTGGCGAGCGGCAAGGTTCTCACCCCACTGGCCTCGGGCGCGGTTACGCAGATCGGGTTCGTGTGATCTTTCGGGTGTGCCCATGGGCGCGTTCCTCCAGCAGTAGGTACTTGCTGGGGCAATCAGCCCGAGGGGAACGATCGCTTAATGCGACCGTTCGATTGGTGGCCGACACAACGCCGGCCAGCGCATCAGAAGGTGCGCTTCTCGCGGATCTTGGCAGCCTTGCCCTTGCGATCCCGGAGGTAGTAGAGCTTCGCACGACGCACGTCGCCGCGCTTCATGACTTCGATCTTCGAGACGGTCGGAGTATGCATCGGGAAGGTGCGTTCGACTCCGACGCCGTAGCTGAGCTTGCGGACCGTGTAGGTCTCCTGCAGGCCGCCGCCTTGAATGGCGATGACGTCACCCTGGAAGACCTGGATGCGCTCTTTGCCGCCCTCGACCACGCGCACGTGGACCTTCAGCTCGTCGCCTGCCTGGAACTCTGGAATGTCAGTCCGGAGCGAATCGTTGTCGATGATGTCGGTGGCTTTCATGGCGTTACGTCCAAGTGAATCGAGTCGAGAGTGTGATGACAGCGCGGACCCGCGCTGTCAGGGCCAGTAGATGATACGGGCGAATCAGGAATATGGGACAGGTGGGAACGTGTCCAACAATTTCTGGTCGGCAGCCGACAGTTCAGCTTCCACCAGGTCAGGGCGGTCGCGCAGTGTCCGGTGGAGCCGCTGTGCCCGGCGCCACTGTTCGATCTTGCCGTGATTCCCACTGCGCAAGATGTCAGGGACACTCCAGTCACGAAACTCCGCAGGCCGGGTGAACTGGGGTTCTTCGAGTAATCCCGACTCACCGAAGCTCTCAGTGATCGGGCTCGCGGCGTTGCCCATCGCTCCGTCACGCAGCCGCGTGACCGCCTCGATGATGAGACACGCAGCGACTTCTCCCCCGCTGAGAACGACGTCGCCGACGCTCACCTCGCCGTCGCAGAGATGCTGCCGGACACGATGGTCGACGCCCTCATACCGGCCACAGAGCAGGCTAAACCCACCCGAGGTCTCAGCAAGTTCGGCGAGTTCGAAGGCCATCGCCTGATCGAACCGGCGGCCGCCAGGGCTCATCAAGAACAGCGGACGAGGCGGTGCAGCAGCTTCGACAGCGTCGAAAATCGGTTCGGCTTTCATTACCATGCCGGCGCCACCGCCGAAGGGGCTGTCATCGACCGTGCCGTGCACATCGCTGGTCTGCTCACGAATATCGTGGGTCCGCAGATCAAGCACGTTCCGCTCTTGCGCTTTGCCAAGCAAGCTCTCGGCGCAGAAGTCGTCGATGAGCTTCGGGAACAGCGAGAAGACGTCGATCCGGAGCGCAGACATCACTTGTCCAGGAGGTCGAAGAGCCCATCGGGAGTGTCGACCGTGACCACACCGTCGATGCGGCTGACAATGAACGTGGACGGGACGAGATGGCCCGTGTCGAGTTCCAAGATGTCCGATGCCGGATTGGTCAGAACGTTCGAGCACGTACCGTGCTCGGTGCCGTCGACTTCGACGACTTTGGAGCCAATCAGATCGTGGAACCAGAGCGCATCTGCGTCGGAGATCGGTGCGGCGTGTAACGCCACGTTGCTCCAGGTCTCCGCAGCCGTGCGGTCAGAGATCTGATCAAACTTCACGACCCAACGGCGGTTCGGGAGCAGCTTGCTTGCGCCGACCACGAGATCGCCCTTCGCTGTTGCCAGCGTGGAGCCGACGTCAAGTCGTTCGGAACGGTCGGTGACAAGCTGCACGAAGACATCGCCGCGCAGCCCATGGGCGCGACGAACGTGTCCGACTTCGAGAAAGCCGTCAGGGATGGGGGTGGAACGGGCCATTGCGGCCTCCAGCCTGCTCAGTCGAGGAATTCGATGTCGAGTTCGACATCGTCTTTGCTGGCAGCTGCACGAGTGACGGTGCGAATGCTGGCAGCGGTGCGGCCGCGGCGGCCAATGACGCGACCGAGGTCGCCGTCGCCGACGCGCACGTTCAGTGCGGGGCGACTGCCCGACTCGTCAACCTCAACGGTGACGGCGTCGGGGTCGTCGACGATTGAGCGGACGATGTGCTTGAGAACTGCGACAGCGGTAGGAGCGAGATCGCTCACTTGGCGGCCTTCTCGGCCTCGAACTGCTCGGTGGCGCCAGAGACCTTGAGGAGCTTGGCAACGCGCTCGGTCGGCTGTGCGCCTTCCTTGAGCCAGGCAACAGCCTTGTCGTTGTCGAGCGTGAGGCCGGACGGATCCTGCCGCGGGTCGTAGTGACCCAGGATCTCGATGAACCGACCGTCGCGAGGCGAACGGGAGTCAGCCGCCACAATGCGGTACTGCGGTTGCTTCTTCTTGCCAATACGTGTGAGCCGCAGCTTGACTGCCATCTTTAATCGTCACTCCAGAGTACGTGTTCGAGAAATTGAGAACGCCGAAAGACTAACGGCGCCAGGCCGCCTTCCCACGCGGGACAAGGATCACATCCCACAGCTGGCCCGACGGAGTCAGCGTGGAAAGTTGGGAATACCGGGCATCCCAGGAGTCCCAGGGACGCCGGGGATATTGAAGCCAGCCGCTGCCGGATCGAAACCGAGGGGCAGACCCTTGGGCATCTTCTGACCGCCCTTGCCCTTCTTACCCTTCTTCCCCTTGCCGGGTTTGCCAGCCATGCCCATCTTCTTCATCATCTTCTGCATCTCACCGAACTGCTTCACCAGCCGGTTGACATCGGCCACGGTCGTCCCCGAGCCGGCAGCGATGCGAGCACGACGGGTCCCCTGGATGATCGACGGGAAGGTGCGTTCTTCGATCGTCATCGACGTGATGATGGCTTCGATCGGCTTGAGATCGTTGTCATCGATCTTGGCGTTCTTCAGCTCTTTCGGAATACCGGGCATCATGCTCATCAACCCGCCAAGCGAGCCCATCTTCTTCAGCGCCTGCATCTGCTCGAGGAAGTCGTCGAGGGTGAACTGCCCCTCCATCAACTTCGTCGCTGCGGCCTCGGCCTGATCTTCGGTGAATGCCTTCTCGGCCTGCTCAATGAGCGTGAGCATGTCACCCATGCCAAGGATCCGACTCGCCATCCGGTCGGGATGGAACTGTTCGAACTGATCGAGCTTCTCCCCCGTCGAGGCGAAGGCGATCGGCCGGCCAATGACTTCCTTGACCGACAGCGCAGCGCCGCCGCGGGCGTCACCGTCCATCTTCGACATGATGACGCCGTCAATTTGGAGCGTGTTGTGGAACGCCTCTGCGGTCTGAACCGCATCCTGGCCGGTCATCGCATCGATGACCAGGAACGTGTAGTCAGGTTGAACCGCGCCGGAGATGAGGCGAACCTGCTCCATCATTTCGGTGTCGATCGACAGTCGGCCAGCGGTGTCGACAATGACGACGTCGCGACCAAGGCGTTTGGCCTCTTCGAGGCCTTTCGTTGCCGTGAGGATCGGATCCTCCGGGTCAGAGAACACCGGCACGTCGATCTGACGGCCGAGCGTGCGGAGCTGTTCAACGGCTGCAGGGCGCTGGAGGTCAGCACCGATCATCATCGGGTTGCGTCCCTGTGCCTTAAACCATGCGGCGAGCTTGGCCGAGTTTGTGGTCTTGCCAGAGCCCTGCAAACCGGCCATCAAGACGACGGTCGGCGGCTTGGAGGCGTATGTGATGGCGAGTGTTTGACCACCGAGCGCCCGGGTCAGCTCATCGTTGACTGCCTTGACCACCTGCTGGCCGGGGTCGAGAGCCGTTGAACGCGTGGCTCCGATCGCGTGTTCACGAATACGGTTGCAGATCGAGCGGACGACCGTCAGGTTGACGTCGGCTTCGAGGAGCGCCGTGCGGATCTCCTTCATCACCTCATCAACGTCTGATTCAGTGAGACGGCCCTTGCCCCGGACCTTCGTGATGATGCCTTCGAGGCGGTTGGAGAGATTGTCGAACATCGCCGGACACGTTATCGGGCAGCCGGTTCCCCGACCAGGAGCTTCAGCGTTCGAACAGGGCCGAGACGAACTCTTCAGGGTCGAAGTCGATCAGGTCGCCGATCGTCTCACCGATGCCGACGAGCTTGACGGGGATACCGAGTTCGGTCTCGATGGCGAACACGATGCCACCCTTGGCCGAGCCGTCGAGCTTGGTGAGCACCACGCCGGTGACGTTGGTGACCGCACCGAACTCGCGTGCCTGCGTGAGGCCATTCTGGCCGGTAGTGGCGTCGATAACCAGCAGCGTCTCGGTGACTGTGCCAGCACCCTTCTCAGCGACACGGCGGACCTTGCCGAGTTCATCCATCAGGTTGCTCTTGGTGTGCAGCCGACCGGCCGTGTCGGCCATGACGAGTTCGACCTTGTTCGCAGCGGCCTTTTCAACACCGTCGAAAATGACCGAGCTGGGATCGGCGCCTTCGGCACCGCGCACGATGTCGACATCGGAGCGCTCCGCCCAGGCAGTGAGCTGCTCGGCTGCAGCCGCACGGAACGTGTCGCCGGCGGCAAGCAGCACGGAACGCCCAGAATCCACCTGCTGCTTGGCAAGCTTGCCAATGGTGGTGGTCTTGCCGACGCCGTTGACGCCGACGAACATCCACACGTTGGGGTTCCCCGGTTCGAATTGTTCAAAGTTGAGGGACCGGTCAGAACCGGCCAGCCGCTCCGTCATCTCCGCTTGAAGCGCGTCGAGGAGGTCGGACGGCTCGGTGATCTCTTTGTTCGCGACTTTGACGCGCAGGCCACTGAGGAGTTCCTCGGCGATTGCCACGCCGACGTCGGCACGCAAGAGCGCCTCTTCGAGGTCATCAAACGACTCGTCGGTGATTGCCGAACGGCCGAGCACACCGGCGATTGCGCCAGCGAACGTGGAGCGGGCCTTCGCCAGGCGCTCGCGGAGCGTTCCCGCGGGCGGGTCTTCTTCGACTGCGGGTAGTTCTTCGACGACCGAGTCGATCTCGGCCTCGGCAACGAGCGTGTCGTTCTCCGGCGCCGCAACCGGTGGCCTGACTTGTGTCGGCTGGCCGGACGCGGGTTGGCCAACGGACTTGCGACGATTGAGGAGGACGACGCCGATGCCAAACGCAACAACGAAGACCGCCAGGATCAGGAAAAAGAACTCGATACCCATGCACCGCCGACGCTATCTGTCGCGTCGATGGGTCGGTGAGTGAGTCCAGCCAGGAAAACCCCTCAGTTCTGAGGCGGGACCAGGTCGTTCAAGAGCAAGGCGCGTGACGACGTAGTTGAGCTTGCTCAATGAGGAGTCCACGCAACGCAGCTATTGGGCGAGTTGGCCCGCATCAGACGCTCGTTCGGTGACGACTTTGGATGACCCGCCGGGTTGCATGCTGACGCCGAGGAGCACGTCGCCCGCTTCCATCGTGCGCTTCTGGTGCGAGACAACGATGAGCTGGGCGTCCTTGCGGAACTCCTGAATGAGGCCAAGGAACCGGTGCAGGTTCACATCGTCGAGGGCAGCCTCGACTTCGTCCATCACGTAGAACGGCGACGGACGTGAACGGAAGACGGCAAAAAGGTAGGCCAGCGCCGTCAGCGACCGTTCGCCGCCCGACAGTAGCGAGAGCTTTTTGACGTTCTTGCCGCTCGGCTTCGCTTCGACTTCGATGCCGGTGTTGAGCATGTCGTCGGGCTGCGTGAGCATGAGGTTGCCCTTGCCGCCCGGGAAGAGGAGCGCGAACAACTCGGTGAAGTTCTTCGCCACATCCTCGAAGGCCGTGGCGAACACGTTCTGAATCTCGGCGTCGACCGCAGCGATCACACGGGAGAGTTCCCGGCGAGTCGTCCGGACGTCTTCCAGTTGTTCTTCGAGGAACGTGTGGCGAGTCTGCAGTTCGTTGAACTCTTCAAGTGCCAACGGGTTGATCGGGCCGAGCAATCTCAGTTCTCGCTCGAGTTCGCGGACACGCCCGGCCGGTGTTGCTCCGTCGGGCACTTCTGGCATTTCAGCGGCTTCGGCGACAGCAGGCTCGATGTCCAGGTCCCGGCGCAACGTTTCGATCGCAGTTTCGAGGCGGAGTTTGGCTTCGGCCTCTTCGAGCTCAGCCTTGCGAGCCCGCTCGCGGGTGACGTCGAGCGACTTTTCCTTGTCGGCCCGTTCACGCCGCAGGGTGTCGAGTTCGGAGCTCAAGCCGCGGACTTCGTCGCTCTGCTTTCGGCGCTGGTCGGCCAGCTCAGCGTGATGGCCTTCGACGACGTGGCGATGTGCATCGACGAGCCCGGTGAGCCGATCGATGACGTTGATCTGGCGCTCGATAACCATCCGTTGGCCTTCGGCCGCGATGCGTGCGTCCTTGTCGGCCTCGAGGCGGCGCTCGGTCTCGGCGAGGCGCCGCTCGTTCAGTTGATGGCGTTCCTGGAGCCCGGCGTAACGAACTTCGATGTCTTTGCGACGCGAGGCAAGCAGGGCAGCTCGAGCTTCGAGTTCGGCACGGAGCTCGCCTCGGGCGCGTGCTGCCTCGGCCTCAGCCTGCTCGTCGCTTTCGAGTGCCGGAAGCAGCGCCTCAATCTCGACGACTCGTCGCTGCTCACGAGTGATGTTGGTCTCAGCGTCGGTGATGTTCTGATCGAGCGTTTCTCGTTCAGCGTGGATCTCTCGGTGCTCACCCTGGGTACGTGCGAGCCCCTGCGTCGCTGCGCTGAATCGAGCATCGTTGGAGTCAAGCTTCTTCGCCAGCTCGCGTTCCGTGTTCTGCACGGTGCGCAGCGCCTGCTCGGCTTCAGAGACCGCTGCTTTCGCTGCTTCGAATTCAGCGGTGGCCGCAGTTGATCGCTCAGTCGCCTCTTCGAGCGCCGACGCCGTAGCGCCACTGCCGGCAGTTCCGATTCGCCAACCGCTGATGCCGAAACGGTCGCCACCACCAGTGACGACAACTGCTTCAGGATGCTGCATTGCTGCGTCGAGCGCATCGGACAGGTCATCGATACGGACTGCCGAGCCGAGGAGCCCGTCGAGCAGGTCGTTCACGCCCGGCCGCTGACTCCGAGTGTGCGGTCGGACGGCATCGCCGACGCTCGGCGTGGGAAGTGCGGCCGGGCGGGCACCGAGGGCGATGACTGCGCCACTCGTGTCGCTACTGCGCAGCGCATCAAGTGCGCGGCGACCCGCTGTCGGGTCGTCGACCACCACGGCCGTCAGCGACTCACCGAGTGCTGCCTCGACGACTGGCTCCCAGCCTTCGTCGATTTCGATGAGGTCGAGCAACGTACCGAGGACGCCGTCAACACCTGCCAGCCGTTCGGCTCCGGCGCGGGCACGTGCCGCATCAAGTGCCATCTGCAGTGCTTCGACGCGAGCCGACCATTTCGATGCGTCTTCGGCCAACTCGTTGCGAATCGACTTGCGCGCTTCGACGGTCGACTGCGCCTCGATGAGCGCCTGCTCGGCGACTTCGACTTCGCCAACGAGCGGGGCTTCAATTGCTCCGGCTTCGTCGCAGTCGGTGCGGAATCGTTCGGTGTCTTCCCGTGAGGCCTGGAGGCGCTCGCTCAGTGATGTCTTGCGGCTGACGAGGCGACGCAGCTCGGCTTCGGTGCGTTCGAGTGACGAGCGAATCGACTTGAGTTCGCCGCGCACCTCGGCTGCTGCGCTTGCAGCCTTCGTGGTGGTCTGGTCGGCACGGACCGCGTCCATGATGTTCTCGCGCTCGGACTTGAACGATTCCTCGTCGAAACCGAGCTGGCCCGTCTCGGGCTCCAACAGGCCGAGCTCGCCGGCGGCCTTCTCGATCTCGTCACGGAAACGAGCAGCATCGGCCTCGAGGTTGGCGACAACACCGGCGTCGAGCAACTGGCCTTTGTCGCGTTCGAGTGAGCGACGCCGTTCGACGAGCACCGCAGCGAGCCCGCGGGCGCGTTCACGCAATTGCTCGACATGCACGAGTCGGTCGCTGATGTCGCTGGCGCCGCGCGCTGACAGCTGTGCCTCGATCGCCATCACCGACGTGTCAAGCGCTGCGAGAGCCGCCTTCAATTCACCTTCGGCTGTGGAGCTTTCGAGCTTGATGATCGCCAACGCCTCGAGCTTGGTGCGCAGGCCAGCAATCTCTCGGCCTGACACGAAGGTCTTCAGCTTGGTGAGTTCTTCGATCAGCGAGCCGTGGCGTTCGGCTGCTTTTGCCTGCCGTTCGAGCGGCCGGAGCTGACGACGGACTTCACGCAAGAGATCTTGCACCCGAAGGAGATTCGCTTCGGTGGCATCGAGCCGACGCTCCGCCTTCTCCTTGCGCTTGCGGAACTTGAGGACACCCGCTGCTTCTTCGATGATCGCACGTCGGTCTTCGGGGCGGGCGTTGAGGACCGCGTCGATCTGGCCCTGGCTGACGATGACGTGCTGCTGACGGCCGACACCGGCATCACTCAACAACTCCTGCACGTCGAGAAGGCGGCAGCTGACGCCGTTGATCATGTACTCGGACTCGCCTGTGCGGAACAGGATGCGCGACACCGTGACCTCAGTGAAGGCGAGGCCAAGCGTGCCGTCGGAGTTGTCGATGGTGATGCTGACCTCGGCGCGGCCCAGCGCAGGGCGCTTGGCAGTGCCAGCAAAGATGACATCGTCCATCTTCTGAGAGCGGACAGACTTCGGCGACTGGGCGCCCAGCACCCAGGCAATGGCGTCGACAACGTTTGACTTGCCAGACCCGTTGGGGCCCACGACGACAGTGACGCCCGGCTCGAACGCCATCGGCGTGCTGTCAGCGAACGATTTAAAGCCCTTGATGGTCAGATTCTTCAGGTACACAGCGGTCACGAAGCTACTTGGTCAGCACGCCACTCCCCCCAACCACTCCCCCAACCAGTCTCCCCAACCACTCCCGGTCACACTGTGCCAGGCACAGTGTGACCGTCAGCGCTGGCAGATTGGGCAGTAGTGCGTCGACCTGCCGCCAGAGACGATGCGCCGGATCCATCCTCGACCGCAGGTGCTGCATCGCTCGCCAGTACGGCCGTATACGCGGTGCTCGTTCTGGAAGCTGCCGCTCTCGCCATCGACATCGACGTACTGCGCATCACCAAGCGTCGAACCGCCCACCTCGATCGACGCCGTGAGGATGTCGATGATTGCAAAATGCAGCCGCCAGGTCGCCGCTGCATCGATCGTGTTGGCTGGTCGTTCGGGCCGGAGGCGCGACCGGTGGAGAATCTCGTCGGCGTAGATATTCCCGATCCCGGCGACGTTCTGCTGGTCGAGCAGGAACGGTTTGAGCGCCTTGCTCGTTCCTCGGACCATCTTGCGTAGTGCGGTGCGAGGAAAGTGTTCGGCAATCGGGTCGACACCGAGCTGAGCGAGGGGCGGGAGCTCGACGGCCACATTTGCCGGGTTATAGACGACCACCTCTCCAAAGGTGCGTGGGTCAACGAACCAGCATTCGGTGCTGTTGTCGAGGTGCATGACCACGTGCGTATGAGCTGGACGGTCGGCACCAGCGGGAGCGAGAAGTACTTGGCCGCTCATCCGCAGGTGAATCATCATCGAGTCACCCGAGTCGAGCGGCATGATCAGATACTTCCCGCGACGCTCGGCGCTCAGGACCGTCGTGTTGGTCAGCCCGTCGATCAACGCCTCACGAGACGTCCGGCGCACCACACGTTCTCGACCGACTTCGACTCGCTCGATCCGTCGGCCTGCGAGTTGCCTTTGTAGGCCGCGCCGAACCGTCTCGACCTCGGGCAGCTCGGGCATCGATCAGCCCAAGACAGCGGCAGCGCGCGAAGCGGCAGCTTGTTCGGCGGCCTTCTTCGAGCGACCAGATCCGGCGCCGAGGATGTTGCCGTCGATGATCACTTCGGCATGAAAACGTTTCGCGTGGTCGGGGCCTGTTGACGTGAGCACGTAGTCGGGAGCTCCCTTGCCGGAACGAGCGGCAAGTTCTTGGAGCTGCGTCTTGTGATCGAGCTGGTCGATCCGTTCGATCGACGTCGACAGGCGCGGCGCAACCCAACGTTCGACCATCGCATAGGCCGGAGCGGTGCCGCCGTCCAAATACACGGCGCCAAGCACTGCTTCGAATGCGTCGGAGAGAAGCGACGGCTTCTCGGCGCCGCCTGCAGCTGCTTCGCCCTTGCCAAGGAACAGGTACCGTCCGATACCGATCTCTTCGGCAACCTCAGCGAGTGCGCTCGCATTAACGACGCTCTTCCGGAGATCCGTCAGTAGACCTTCTGGCAGCTTGTCGAAACGGCGGAACGCGATGTCGGCGATGACCCAGCCGAGCACGGCATCGCCGAGAAACTCAAGGCGTTCGTTGCTCGGCTCGCCGGGCGTCTCAGCGCACCACGAACGGTGTGCCATCGCTCGTCGGAGGAGTGCCGGGTCAGCGAACTCGTGACCGACTCGCGTCGCGAGTTCGGCAAGGTCACTGGATTCCGGATCACTCACGGAGGCTTCAGGCGCTTTCGTTGGCGTTTTCGTGCACGTAATCGACAGCATCGCGCACGGTCTTCAGATCTTCGAGGCTCTCGTCTTCGATGGTGAAGCCTGCGACCTTCTCACTCAGTGCTTCTTCGAGTGCTTCGACGAGTTCGATCAGCGCAAGCGAATCGGCTTCGAGGTCGTCGGCGAACGACTGGCCCTCGGTGATCGTGTCAGGCTCGATCTCGAGAATGTCAGACAGTGCGTCACGCACAATCTTCAGGACTTCGTCGCGGCTGATGACTTCACTCATGACGCCATCCTACCCGTCGACCAGGCTCGGGCTCTCGCCTTGGAAGTCGCGTTAGCCGGTCGGCGTCGCAGCTGCGATGACGTCGCGAATTTCTCCGACGAGGTCGTGTTCAACCAATTCGCGGGCGACGGCGATGCCGTTCGTGATCGCCGTGGCGCTCGACGATCCGTGGGAGATAATGCAGACGCCGTCGACACCGAGCAGCACTGCACCGCCATAGGTGTCGGGGTTGAACGTCTCGTACAGCGGGAGCAGCGCTGGCATCAGCGCGTCGGCGTGTTCTTTGTACTCCGGCTGAGCGAAGACTTCGAGCAGTGCCCCGATGAGGAACTGCATACTGCCTTCCAGCGTCTTCAACACGACGTTGCCGGTGAAGCCGTCGGTGACACAGACGTCGATGTCGGCGCTCATCACATCGCGACCCTCGACGTTGCCAACGAAGTTGATGCCCGGCGCCTGAGCAAGGAGTCCGTAGGCCTCTTTGCGGAGTGCATCGCCCTTGCCGGGCTCTTCGCCAATCGAGAGGAGGCCGACACGTGGGTTCTCGATACCGAAGCGGCGGCGCGCATAGACCGAACCCATCAGCGCGAATTGCACGAGCCATTCGGCCTGGACGTCGGCATTGGCGCCAGCATCGAGCAGAACGGTCGGAGTCGAACCAGGGACTGGGATAGGGGTGGCGATCGCAGGGCGCTTGACGCCCTTGATGCGGCCCATGCGAAGCAGCGCCGCGGCCATCGTGGCCCCGGTGTTACCGGCCGAGATCATGGCGCTGGCGTTTCCGTCGCGGACGGCCTCGGCGGCGCGCACGAGCGTCGAGTCTTTCTTCTTGCGAACGCTCTGCGCCGGGTCGTCCTTCATGCCGATGACTTCGGACGCAGGAATCAGATCGAGCGTGACGCCACCAGAGGTGAGGCCAGCGAGGCCTGCAGGGCCAACCATGACAACCGGCGTGCCGGCAGCGACAGCTGCAAAAGCGCCGTCAAGATTTGGTTGTGGCGCGGCATCGCCGCCCATTGCATCGACGGCGACGGGAAGCATGTCCGCAGGAGATCCGGTGGGGATCAGACTTCGACGACGACGCGGTCGCGGTACCAGCCGCACTCGCCACACACCGTGTGAGGTGTCTTGGCGTTGCCGCAGCGGGGGCAGATGCTCCGCGGCGGTGTCTGTAGCTTCCAGGCGCTGGCACGACGGCTGCGTGTTTTCGACTTCGAAGTCTTCTTCTTGGGAACGGCCATCGTTCGCTCTTTCGCTACTGCATCGACCACTCTGGTCGACTGGAGATCTGATTCGCTGGCGGCGAGGAGCCTCGCAGCGACGTGCAACGTTATCGGCGCTCAGCCACAATCAACATGCGGCGTGACGAACGCGTGCTGACGGGTCCCATCTGTTTGCGTGACGATTTTGGCTGGGATGGCAACCAATGTCGTCACGCAGACGCTTCATTCGTCGAGAACGAGGCCGTCGAGAGCAGACCATCGATGGTCGGTCACCGTGTTGTCACAGTTGCAGGAGGCCTTGTTCCAGTCGATGCCACAGGCCGGGCAAAGGCCTTTGCAATCGGGCTGGCAAACCTGCTCGGCGTCGAGTTCGATCATCGCCAACTCGCGCACCATCGGGACGAGATCGAGTTGACCGTTCTCGATTGGGTAGGCCTCTTCGTCGATGTTGTCGATCTGGTAGCGCTCATCGATGTCCACTCGGGCCACACCGGACAGATCCTTGAGGCAGCGACGACACGGTGCTGCCCAGGGCGCTCCGACAGTTCCAGTGACGGCGATCCCGTCGTTCATCGATTCGAGTTCAATTGCGACGTCAATCTTGCCGTTCAATCGCTCGTGAACGACGCCGAGCGGCTCAGCCAAGATCTCCTCGATCACCGGCAGAGTTGCTCCCGGCCGCCGTAAGAGCTCGACCGCATTAATTCGAAGAGGCCGCAGCAAATCCACCATGGAAGAAAACGCTACCGCAAGGCCGCCATTCCGCGAGTCTGTTCCTCAGTCATTCGTCACCAGGACGCTGAGTCACCCGCAAACACCTCGTCAACACACCCGAGCAACCGCCACAAACTCTTCAGCAGGCTCCCCGCAAGCGGCGATCACGGTTCGGTCAGATCACGGAAGCGCGAACCCGAGATGGCCTCCGCCAACGAGCGGTGAGAGCTGACGCAGAGATCGCCGAACCGTGATCGCCGCTGGTCAGTGGTCTTGGTCGAAGAAGGCGGAGGCAGCGGAGTCGTCGATGACCGGGAGGCCGCCCGTGTTCGTCGTGTCCGGTTGCGGGTCGCCAATCGACAAGCGCTGGCGTCCGGCGTTGACCGTCTTCTGCAACTTGTCGAGCAGGATCTCAAAGCTGCCTAACCGCTGGTCAAGGAAATCTTCGGTCTCGTGCTTGAGTCGACGCGAGTCGGCGTCGGCAGTCTCCATGACGGTCCGAGCTCGCTGCTCGGCGGCACGCACAACTTCGGTGCGCTGCACCATGCGCTCGGCACGGACGCGGGCGGCTTCGAGGAGTTCGTCGGCTTCACGACGAGTCTTGGCAACGAAGTCCTGTCGCTCCTTCAGCATCCAACGCGCCTGACGGAGTTCGTCGGGGAGGCGGTGGAGTGCTTCGTCAAGCAGTTCGACGACCTCGTCGCGGTCGATACGCGGCGATGACGACAGCGGCATCGTTGGCGCGTCGGCGATGATGTCGATGACTCGGCGCAGCAATGTTTCTGCGTCGCCGACAGGCCCCATCGGCGCACCGGGCTCCGGATAGGTGTCGTCGATTTCTTCGTACTCGTCGTAGTTGTCGTCGTGAGTCATGTTCGGTCCTGCTTATCTGCGAAGACGGTGCGCAAAGCGACGGCAACCGTGGCCGGCACCAAATGCCCGATTTCCTCACCGTACTTCGCAATCTCCCTCACAAAGCGGCTACTGATGTAGCCCAGCCCAGGCGAGCACGGCAGGTACACGGTGCGAATACCTGTGACGGCGTGATTGTTCTGTGCCATCTGCTGTTCGATTTCGAAGTCTTCACTGTTGCGGAGCCCCTTGACAATGAAGTCGACGCCGAGATTCGCAGCAGCCTGAACGGCAAGTCCCGTCTGCGCTTCCACGGTGACACCATCGAGGTGCGCGAGCGCTTGCTCGGCGAGGTCGATCCGTTGGGCAACTGGGAAGAGACCGCTCGCTTTGGCATGGTTGTGCATCACAGCGACGACCACGCCTCCGAAGAGTTCGTGCGCCTGTTCGATGACGTCGATATGCCCAAGGTGCAGCGGATCAAAGCTGCCCGGATACATCACTCGCTGGGGTTTCGCGCCGGAACCGTTCACTCGCCAGACACTAGTTCGACGCGTTCGAAGAACGTCACCATTGTGCGTCCGTACTTCTTCTCGCGAGTGATCCTCCACCCGTCTGGGCAGTCAATTGAGCGACCTGATTCTGCGATAACGAGGTCAGCGCGGACCACCCGCAACAGTTCGGCCCACGCGTCAAAGCCGTACGGCGGGTCGGCCAGGACGATGTCGCAGTCGATTGCCGACGCGGTCGCCATGGCGTCTGAGGTGATCACCTTGGAACGGTCGCGCAGCCCGAGCGCGTCGATGTTTTCCTCGAGGACCCGAAGGGCCGTCCGATCGCGTTCGACGAACACGCAACGTTCGGCGCCTCGCGACAGCGCTTCGATCCCGACGGCACCGGTGCCGGCGAACAGGTCAGCGACGAGCGCGCCGTCGAGCACGCCGGAACTTCCGAGCGAGTTAAAAATCGCCTCACGCACTCGATCGGTCGTCGGTCGAGTGGATGTCCCGTCAGGCGACACAATCTTTCGACCACCCAGTTCTCCTGCCACTACACGCATCCGAGCGATGATACGGGCACACTGAGGTCGTGCTCGCTCCCCCGCCACAGATCACCTGCATCGACTGCGGTGGCCGCTGCTTCCTCTTGACGATGCCGCGCGAAGACGGCAATTGGGAAGTCGATGATGTCGTTGCCTATCGCTGCGAGGATTGCCTCGACCGTTGGGACCTCGTGCTCGACGAGTCAGACATCGAGAGCGACGGCCGCCCCGACTGGTAGCCGGTCACACCGGTCACACTGTGCCTGACACAGTGTGACCGGTGATCAGGACTTGGCGAGGAACGCTTCGTCTTGGTCGCTGAAAACGAGGTCGAGTTCATCGGCCAAGGTTGGGTGCTTCACCAAATCCTGATCGCCGTCAACGATTTCAAACGCTGCCTCGCGGGCCAGTTCAACGAGCTTGCGATCGCGTCGGAGTGACGCCAACTTCAGATCGCTTCGACCCTTCTGCGCGGTCGACATCAATGTGCCCTCGCCACGCAGGTCGAGGTCGACTTCGGCCAGTTCGAAACCGTCGGTCGTGGCAACCAAGGCTTCGATACGCGGGTTCCCGACAACGGCGTTGCCCTCGTCGTCTTCTTTCTGCTGAGTCACCAGCCAACACGTCGAGGCGTGCTCACCGCGCCCGACGCGTCCACGCAACTGGTGGAGCTGGGCGATGCCGAAGCGATCGGCATCGAGGATTGCCATCACGGTTGCATTCGGCACGTCCACGCCGACCTCGATCACCGTGGTCGCGACAAGCACATCGAGTTCGCCACGACGGAACCGGTCCATGGTGACAGCCTTCTCGTCGGACGGCAGCTTGCCGTGGAGCATGCCCAACCTGAGCCCCTGGAGTTCGCCGAAGGCAAGCCGTTCGAGAGTCTCTTCGGCAGATGCCACTTCGAGCTTCTCGCTCTCACCGACCAGCGGGCAGACGACGTATGCCTGACGACCAGCGGCAACTTCGTCCTTGATGTCGTTCCACACCCCGGCCTCCATCAGGCCGCCGTCGGCCCACATAGTGACGATCGGCGTTCGGCCCGGCGGCAACTCGTCGAGGACGCTGACGTCGAGATCACCGTAAACGGTCATCGCCGCAGTGCGCGGAATGGGCGTCGCTGTCATCACCAGAGTGTCGGGCACCGCGCCATTGGCCGTCTTCGAGCGAAGCGCTGCACGCTGCTCGACACCAAACCTGTGCTGTTCGTCGACCACGACGACACCGAGACTTGCGAAGTCGACGGTGTCTTGGATCAATGCGTGCGTCCCGATGGCGATATCGACGCTGCCATCGGCGAGTCCTGCAAGCACCTGCTTGCGATCGTTGCCGGTCACCCGGTTCGTGAGGAGTTCGACACGGAGCGGTCGATCGCCGAACAAGTTGCCTGGGTCGGGCACCGTCACGCTGTCAAGCATCGCGCGCACGCTGGTGGCGTGCTGTTCGGCGAGCACTTCGGTCGGCACCATCAACGCTCCCTGATGTCCGCCGTCGACCGCTGCAAGCATTGCGGCGACAGCCACAACCGTCTTGCCGGAGCCGACATCACCCTGGAGCAGCCGGTGCATCGGCTGGGCGCTGCCGAGATCAGCGTTGATCTCTTCAATGGTCCGCGTCTGCGCCCCGGTCAGCGGGAAGGGCAGCGACTCGTAGAACCGTTTGACGAGCGGGCCACCAAGCGCGTGCTTGATCCCGAGCGAGTCGCGTTCCATTGCACGCTTGCGTAGAACTAAGACGAGTTGCACCCGAAGAAGTTCGTCAAACGCGAGTCGGTATCGGGCCAACTCCTTCGTCTTCATGTCGTCGGGGAGATGGATTCCTGCGAGCGCTTCGGACCGATCGATCAGTCTGTGACGTCGACGGATCGCCTCGGGCACCGGGTCGGCAATGGTCCGTTCAGCGCATCGACGGAGCGTCTCTTCGACCCATCCGGCCATCTCCCAGGTAGTAATCTGCGCCTTTTCGCTCTGCGGGTAGATCGGCACGATCTTGCCGGTGCGATCCCCGATCAGGTCGACGACAGGATTCGACATCTGCAGGCCGCCTCGGTAGGTGTCGGCCTTGCCGAAGAGTGCGACGTGGAGTCCTTCTTTGAACTGCCGTTCACGCCAGGGCTGGTTGAAAAACACCAAGTCCATCCGGCCAGATCCGTCACCGACGTTGACGTTGATCATCGACCTGCGGTTGCGAGTGGTGCGCTTGGTGACCGATCGGATCGTGACGAGCACAAGGGCTTCCTGACCAGGGACAAGGTCAGCGATGCGCGCCTCGTTGGTCCGATCGATCCAGCGTCGAGGGTAGGTGGTGACCAGGTCGAGCAGGTTGGTGATCCCCACCATGGCGAGCGCCGCCTGCTTCTTTGGCCCCACGCCGCGCAATCGCTCGACAGGAATCAGCGAAAGATCCCGCATCGTGATCGGCCCCTGCTCACTCATCAGTCGCCAAACTTAGCGTTCGCCGTTTGTGTCGAGATTTCTGCGGACAGTCCAACGGAAACTTCGACGCAAACGACTATTCGACACCGAAGAGGTAGGGGTAGAGAGGCTGTCCGCCGCGCTGGACTTCAACGGTGATGTCGGCACGATGATCGCTCAGCCAGCCTTCAATCGCTGCGGTTGACTCTGCGGTCGCGTCTTCACCGGTGATGACGGTCACGAGTTCGGCATCGTCTTCAAGGAGATGCTCAAGGAGTGCGATCGACACACCGTGCGGCGAATCGCTGATTGCTGCGATGCCGTCACCCTTGACAATGCCGATCCAATCGCCTTCCTTGATCGGACCAGCATCGGAGTTTGTGTCGCGGATTGCCTGAGTGACTTCGCCCGTCGCGACGGACTCAGCAGCTTCGACCATCTGGGCGTAGTTGACATCAGCAGATGCCTCTGGGTCATACACGACGAGGGCAGCCAGCGCTTCAGGCATCGACGTGGTCGGCACCACCATCACATGCTTGGCGCTGAGGGCGTTGACCTGCTCGGCGACGGGGATGATGTTCTTGTTGTTCGGCAGGATGACCACCTGGTCGGCGTTGACCGCAGCGACGGTGTCAAGGAGTTCCGAGGTCGACGGATTCATCGTCTGACCGCCGGTGACGACGCCTTGCACACGCAATTGGGCGAACAGTTCAACGAGACCTTCACCGGAACACACCGCAACGACCGCCGTGGTGACAGGCGTGAGCCCGCCCCCGGCCTTGGTGATGCTGGCGTTGGTCCGACCACCTGCCATCGCCGCTTCGCGCTTGGCGTGTTCTTCGTCGACCTCTTCGAAGAGGTCTGTCACACGGATCTGCTTCGGGCGGCCACCGAGGTCGAGCGGCACTTCGATCGCGGCACCAATGTCATTGGTGTGGACGTGACAGTTCCAGATCCCATCGCCACCGACCACGACGATCGAGTCGCCAATTGCACCCCAGCCCTGCTTGAACGCGTCGATCTGCTCATCGGCAAGATCCATCAAGTACATCACTTCGTAACGCTGGTCGGCCACGTCAACGTCGCCAGCACCGCCGATCTTGGTGCTGCCCGATCGCTGCGCCGGTTGGTCGAATGCTGCCGCAACAGCACCACCGGTGCCGTCGTCTTCTTCGGGCTCGGGAAGCGCTTCGCCATCGACTACGTAGAGGGCCGAATCGAGCAACAGCAGGAACCCGGCACCACCAGCATCGACAACACCGGCGTCTTTCAAGACCGCCAGTTGCTCCGGTGTGTTCGCCAACGCAATCCGGCCTGCGGCCTGCGCTGCACGCACCACTTCAACGAGCGACCCGCCTGCATCTGCCGCCTCTTTCGCTCCGTCTGCGCTCAGCCGAACCACCGTGAGGATCGTTCCTTCGATCGGCTTCAGTACGGCTTGGTATGCACCGGTTGCTGCGGCCTGCAGCGCTTCGGCGAACTTCGCACCGGTGACGGGCGCCTGCGTCTTCAGCGTCGAGGCGATACCACGCATGATCTGGCTTAAAATGACGCCACTGTTACCACGGGCACCCATGAGCGAGCCGTGACTGATCGCATCACACGTGGCATCGAGGTCGTCTGGATCGGTTCCGTCCATCTCTGCAACAACGGCGTCGAGCGTGCGCGCCATGTTCGTGCCAGTGTCTCCGTCAGGGACCGGATACACGTTCAACCTGTTCAAACCCCCCGCGTGAGCCCTGACAGCATCTCGGAAGGTGCGAACCGTGTCGCGCAGTGCTTCGGTGTTCAACCGTTCAAGTGTTGGCACGGCGCAAGAGCTTAGGGGTTGTGTGGCACATGGCCTTGAGCGAACCGAAGCTTCTGAGCAAGTTGCGGTCTGCAGTTGTGTTGGTAGCATCACATGGCTGTTTCAGGCACCAGCGTGCTCTGAACAAATCTGACTTGAAGCGAATCGTCGCAGGAGAATCCAATGGCATCTAAGTGTGAATCGTGTGGCAAGGGCCCGTCATGGGGCATGGCTGTTTCGCACTCGCACCGTCGTACGAAGCGACGCTGGAATCCGAACATTCAGCGCGTCCGTGCTCGGGTCAACGGTTCGACCAAGCGTCTGAACGTCTGCACCGGCTGCATTAAGTCCGGCAAGATCGTCAAGGCCGGCTGAGGCCGAGCCTTCGGTTGATCTCATGCAGGGCGTCATTAAGGCATACGACCCGACAACCGGAGACGGTCTCGTCATGTGCGACACCGACTTCAATGATTACGAGCTTGCTGGCAACGCGCTGGCCGGGTCCATTTTTCGCATGGTGCGTCAAGGCCAGCGAGTGATTTTCGAACTCGATGATGCCGGCCGAGCTACCAAGCTCAGCCTCGGCTCCGAGGTCGACATGAAGACTCCCGGCCACTGAATCGCTACTCGACCACTACTCGACCACTGCTGAGGCAATGCGGCCCATCCGCACCTCACGCAACAATCCAACCACCGTGAGCTCGTCGCTCGGTGTGATGAGTCCGGGCGAGCAACCGCTCACGCAACGTTCGTGAGTTGATCGGACGACGGCGCGCCACTGATCTGTCCTGGTGATCTGCTGTCAAGCCCATATCGCTTTTCGTGATGAGGTATTCGCACATCAGATAGTGCGCTCTAACCACGCCGCCCATTGCCTTCGGGGCCACCTCTTCGCCTATCGTCAGTTTCGAACACTTTCGAACACGAGCGCCGCCTGATTGGGGAGCAACGAATGAGTGGAACCACTAACAACCAACGTCTCAAGGACTGGGTGGCCGAGTGGGCCGCCGTCATGCAGCCCGCCGACATCTATTGGTGCGACGGTTCCGCCGACGAATACGAGCGCTTCTGCCAGGAGTTGGTCGACAGCGGAACGTTCACCAAGCTCGACGAGGCGAAGCGCCCGAACAGTTACTGGGCACACTCTGATCCCGGCGACGTCGCACGTGTCGAAGACCGCACGTTTATCTGCTCGGCCACCGAGATCGAAGCTGGCCCCAACAACAACTGGCGTGATCCGGCTGAAATGCGTGCCGAGATGCGCAGCCTCTACACCGGCTGCATGAAGGGCCGCACGATGTACGTCGTGCCGTTCTCCATGGGCCCGCTCGGTTCGCCGATCGCACACATTGGCGTGCAGCTGTCCGACTCTGCCTATGTCGCCACGAACATGCGCATTATGACGCGCATGGGCCAAGGTGCCCTCGACGCGCTCGGCGACGACCAGTGGGTGCCCTGCCTCCACTCCGTTGGCGCCCCGCTTGCTGATGGCCAGGCTGACGTCCCGTGGCCCTGCGATGCCGAGAACAAGTACATCGTCCACTTCCCCGACACCCGCGAGATCATGTCGTACGGCTCCGGCTACGGCGGCAATGCGCTGCTCGGCAAGAAGTGTTTTGCACTCCGCATTGCTTCAGTCATGGCACGTGACGACGGCTGGCTCGCCGAGCACATGCTGATCCTGAAACTCACCAACCCACAGGGTGAGTCGAAGTACATCGCAGCCGCCTTCCCGTCGGCCTGCGGAAAGACCAACCTGGCAATGCTCGTCCCGACGATCCCCGGCTGGAAGGCCGAGACCATCGGCGACGACATCTGTTGGATGAAGATCGGCGACGACGGCCGTCTCTATGCCATCAACCCCGAAGCCGGCTTCTTCGGCGTCGCACCCGGGACCAGCAATGCGACAAACCGCAACGCCATGGAGACACTCTGGGGTAACTGCATTTACACCAACACCGCGCTCACCGACGACGGTGATATCTGGTGGGAAGAGATGACCGACGTTCCCCCGGCACGCGCCACTGACTGGCGTGGCAACCCCTGGAACCCCGAAGTCAAGACGCCTGCTGCGCATCCGAACGCTCGCTTCACCGCGCCTGCATCGCAGTGCCCGTCCGCAGCAGCCGAGTGGGAAGATCCGGCTGGCGTGCCGATCTCTGCAATTCTCTTCGGCGGCCGCCGCCGTACCACGGTGCCGCTGGTGACCGAGGCCAACGACTGGGATCACGGCGTGTTCCTCGGTTCGATCATGGCGTCGGAGAAGACCGCTGCGGCTGAAGGAGTCCAGGGCGAGCTTCGCTTCGACCCGATGGCCATGCTGCCGTTCTGTGGCTACAACTACGGCGATTACTTCGCGCACTGGCTCTCAATGAAGGATCGCACCGACGTCGCGAACCTGCCAAAGATCTTCTTCGTCAACTGGTTCCGTCGCGACGAGGACGGTCGCTTCCTGTGGCCCGGATTCGGTGAGAACAGCCGGGTGCTCAAGTGGGTCTTCGAGCGCGTCGACGGCACCGTCGATGCCATCGACTCACCGATCGGCAAGCTCCCCGTTCCCGATCAGCTCGACCTGTCAGGTCTCGACATCGATCAGGCTGATCTCGACACTCTGCTCGCCGTCGACATCGAAGGCTGGAAGGGCGCTGTACCCCAGATCCGCGAGCACTTCGACCGTTTCGGCGACCGACTTCCCGCCGAATTGAACGCTGCCGTCGACCAGCTCGAAGCAGCTCTCTAGCCACACAAACGGCCCGGTCACACTGTGCCTGGCACAGTGTGACCGGGCCGTTTCGCGTTGAGCTGAAAACGACAAAGGCCGGGCCTTGCGGCCCGGCCTCCAATCAGTTCGAATTGCGATCAGTTGCCGGAGACGACCGAAACAGCCTTGCGGCCTCGGTAGTTACCGAACTGCACGACGCCGTCAGCGAGTGCGAACAGTGAATCGTCCTTGGCCTTACCGACGTTGTTGCCGGGGTGGAAACGGGTTCCACGTTGGCGAACAATGATGGCTCCGGTGCGAATATCTTCGCCACCGAAGACCTTCACGCCGAGGCGTTGTGCGTTGGAGTCACGGCCGTTGCGGGTTGAACCGCCGCCCTTTGTCTTTGACATGAGATCAGCGCCCTTTTAGTTGGGGAATTTGATGGACGTAATTTCGACCACGTCATACTTTTGACGATGGCCGTAACGACGATGGTTATTGGTGCGGCGTTTGAAGGTGAAGCCGTTGATCTTCGGACCCGCTGCGCGGCCGACGATCTTGCCGGTGACTGAAGCTCCTACGAGCTCGTCGGCCGTTGCAAGCACAGTGTCGCCGTCGACGAGCATGACGGGGGTGAGCGACACGTCGCTACCTTCGTCTGCGCCGAGCAGTTCGAGCTGCACTCGCTGGCCTTCAGCCACTTTTTCCTGCTTGCCGCCTGAGGCGATTACTGCGTACATAGCGATTGTCGATACTAACGGCCCATTGCCGCAAATGCTCCCGCCACGTTGAGGCTTCGGGCAGCTTCAGTCCGGATCCGAATCAGCAATCTGCTCCGATTCGCGTGCGGCACCCGCGAAGATCCCCTTGGCCATCAGCGACGTTTCCTGCTTTCGTCGGCCTCGATAAATGAGCGCCCGCTCTCGGTGAATGCCACGGTCGGCCGGTGCAGCCCATCCGGCCAAATCGGCCAAATGGCAGGCCAGTCGATGATCTCCCTGGTCAGCAACAGTCCGAGCGCGAGCGATCAACACGTTGACGCCACCGGCGAGGGATGCCAGTTCGGTCGCAAGCGCCGCATCAGGAGATGGCTTGAGCCGGCTCGGGGCACCGTCCCACCACCCTCCGAACTGCCTCCAGACACCGCGTACGACGAATTCTGGCTCGTCATAGAGCGGCCGGAGGTAGGGCTTGCCGAGCAAATCTTCGGGCACAGTGACTGAATGCACAATCGTGTCGAGGACCTCACCGGCGTTCATCATGTCGAGCACCTCGCGTACGATGAGTTCCAAGGACGTAGCAACGTCATCGAGCACGCGGGCGATTCGGTCCTTGCCTTCGATCGGCAGCCCGTGCGCTGGGAGCAGCAGTTCTGGTTCCTTCGCAATCATCTTGCGGAGCGCTGCAGCCCACTCGATCGGGTAGCGCTGGACCTTTTGCGGATTTCCGGCGTTCGGGAAGTTCCAGATGAAGAAGTCACCTGACGTGATCCACTTCTCTTCGGGAAACCATCCCCAGAGGTGATCGTCGGTCTCGCCGCGTGCATGGTGCAGCTCGATGGTCCTGTTACCGATCTCGAGGACGTCGTGATCGTCGACGATGTGGTCGGGCCGATGGGTGTTCGACGGGATGAACTCGGGCAACTCTCCCATCCCGTAATCGCCGGAGACACCCCCGAACTGGCGGGCGTTAATCTGGACGTTCCAATCGTTCGTCGCGGCGTATCGGTCGAATCGAATGTCGACGTTGCGGTGACCGACCACGGTGATGTCGTCGTAGGCGGCGTCGAAGGCAACGCTGCCACCGACATGATCAGCATGTCCGTGGGTGTACACGATGTGGGTGACCGGGTCGCTGGTCCACCCCTTGATTGCCTCAACGATCTTCTGGCCTGTCTGGACATGCGAGGCATCGAAGGCCACGAGCCCTTCACCGGTGTCGGCAACGATGCTGTGGCTAAAGCTCTCGACAATGGCGAGGCCATCAGCGATTTCGGAGAGCTCGTTGTTGATTCGGTTGAATGGACGGTCGGTCAGCCCGTTGTCGATGACATCATTGGAGAGCGCAAGCAGATCAGCCATGGGCGCTGACTCTACGCTTTTCGAATCTGCTCAGATGCAACAGGCAGCGTCGTCGCCGCCGCCGCCAGGCTTCGCCTGAAACTCAATCGACAATGACTTCGTCAGCTTGCCCTTGGTGACAATCCGCATCTGCTCGGCCATACCAATGAGCTGCGGGGTGATCAGAATCCGAAACTCCTGGTGGCGTAGCTTGCGGTACGGAGCGAGGTTTTTATTCTTGACGTTGGTGTCGACCGACACCTCTGCAACCTTGCCTCAACCGGTGGGGCGGATGAAGTCGATCGACATCGTTCCGCCCTTTTTCGCCAACACCTTGCGGGCATCCTCGGTGATCTGAATCTTCATGGGGCCAGCATTGCACAGCCCCAATCACTGTGACACCTCCTGAGGAATCCGACTGCCCATCCTGCGCTCCCTCACGAGGGCCTACTCGAGCATGGAGTAATCGACGACAACACCGCGACCATCACAGTCGGGGCAGATCTGGCTGTACTCGGTCAGCAGCCCCTCACCGATGCGCTTGCGTGTCATCTCGACGAGCCCGAGTTCAGACACATCGAAGACCTGCGATCGCGTCTTATCCCGAGCAAGCGCGTCACGCAGCGCCTCAACGACCTTGCCGCGGTTCTCCCGGATCTCCATGTCGACGAAGTCGATGACGATGATGCCGCCGATGTCGCGAAGTCGCAGTTGCTTGGCAACCTCGACCGCGGCCTCCATGTTGTTGTGGAAGACAGTCTCTTCGAGGTTCGACTTGCCGACGTTCTTGCCCGTGTTGACGTCAACCACGGTGAGCGCTTCAGTGCCTTCAATGATCAAGGAACCGCCAGACGGCAGCCAGACTTTGCGATCGAGCGCCTTGTGAACCTGCTCGTGGACGTGGTGGCGTTCGAACAGTGAGAGGCCTTCTTTGTCGGCGTCGTAGTACTCAACGCGATCAGCAAGGTCAGGGTTGAACGCTGCGACATAGTCGCGAACGTCTTGCCAGAGGCGCTTGTCATCAATAAGCACACCGCGGTAGTCGGCGTTGAACTCTTCGCGGATCACTCGTACCGCCAGTTCGGGCTCGCGATACAACAGCGCAGGGCGATGCGCCTTTGCGGCCTTGCTCTCGATCACTGCCCACTCCTTGAGCAGGATGGTCATGTCGGCGATGAGTTCTTCCTCGGTTGCCGACTCAGCTGCGGTACGAACAATAATGCCGTGCTCGTCGGGCTTGACTCGGTCGAGGATCCCGCGCAGGCGCTTGCGGACATCGTCCGGCAACCGTTTCGAGATGCCATAGGTCTGAGAGTTCGGGATCAGAACGACGAAACGACCAGGCAGCGACACTTCCTGGGTGAGACGGGCGCCCTTGTGCGCTATCGGGTTCTTCGTGACCTGGCAGAGAATTAATTGCTTATTCTTCAGGATGTCCTCGATGCGCGGGTTCGAGCCCTTGACTTCGATGTCTTCTGGCTCGTACTGCACGTCGCTGCGGTAGAGCACAGCATTCTTCGGTGTGGCGATGTCGACAAACGCCGCCTCCATGCCGGGCAGCACGTTCTGCACCTTGCCGATGTAGATGTTGCCGTGGATCTGTGCGACGTCGTCCGAGGGGCGGCTGACGTAGTGCTCGATCAGGTTTCGGCCTTCGAGCACGGCGACCTGCGCCAAGCCCGGCCGCGACTGAACGCACATGAAATAGCGCCCGATCGGCTTGCCGTTGCGCTCACGCCCGCGACGCTGCTCGAGCCAGGCATCGTCCAACTGCTGGGTGTCGCCCTTGCCGCGGCCCTTGCCCCGACCGCGCCGGTTCTTCTGGTTCTTGTCCTGCTTGTCGCCCTGACGGCCCTTCGGTTTGTCGCTATCTCTGCCAGTGTCCTCGCCCGGCTCGGACTCGCTGCCCTGACCGTGGACGATTCCACCCCCGTTGCCCGCGCTGCCACCTTTACCGCGACGATTTTTCTTCTTCTTGTCGCGTTCGCCGTCGCGCTCGCCGTCGTCGCGCTGCTTGGCAAAGGATCCAGGAGGCGGGGTGGACGGCGCCGACCTCGTGTCGCCAATCTTTGGCTTGCGGACCAGGCCGCGCTCAGCAGCTTCGGCCGACGGCTTGCCTTCGCGAATCCGATCAGGGATCTCGACGTCGTTCTTGTCGTTCCACTCGATGAACTCATCGCTCCGCTGACTTGCCGGTTTGCGATGTTGGCCGCCCCGCGAGCCTCGCTGGCGCTGTTTTGCCGGCTGATCAGCTGATGGCGCTGAATCGTCGGCCTTTGAGTCGACGGATTCGTTGTCGTTCGAGTGTTCCATTGGAGAAATCCCTTCTGCGGAAGTGCGCCGCGGCGCCTTCCGGGACGGGGTCGAGCAGCGAGTGATCGCGCCGGACACCGCCATCGTCGTTCGATGGGTGTGATCGCAGCACATGCTGCAAGGTCTGCGCCGTTGCCCCGACCACCAGGGCAAAAAACACCCACAGAGTCGGATCAGCTACGGCCATCGGTCCAATCTACCGGAGCCCGAGGGCCGTGAGCGGGAGGGCCAGCAGGAGGAGGAGGTGCAGGAGGACCGGGAGGGCCAGCAAACGGATGACCACGACTCCGCCCCACCGCAGCGACGCAGGAGCAAGCTCGGGCGTCAGCCCGAGAAAAGCAGGATCTGGGCGTCAGCCGGGTGGCGCCGTCAGGCGTCGGCGATGAGCTCCGCTCAGCGCATCCTGCGCATGTGCACGCTTTGTACCAGGCCGAACATTGCGAAGTAGACAATCAAACCAGAGCCACCATAGGAGATAAACGGGAGCGGCAGACCGGTGACCGGCATGATCCGCAACGTCATCCCCACATTCTGGAAGATCTGCCAGAGCAGCATCGTGAACACGCCAGCGCAGATGTAGGTGCCGAGCAGGTCGCGTGAGAGGTGGGCAATTCGCCACACACGGATCAGAGCAACCCCAAGGAGGCCGAGAATCGCGGTACAGCCGACGAGGCCGAACTGTTCACCGACTGCAGCGAACGGGAAGTCGGCCCACATGACGGGGATGTCGCGCCCGTTCGTCAGCGGCCCCTGCAGCCAACCCTTGCCCCACACCCCGCCGGTACCGATGGCGCGCATCGCATTCTCAGCCTGATACGTCTCATCAGCACCGGCAGCTGCGGGGTTGATCAGCGCCCGGATTCGTGCCGATTGGTAGTCGTTGACGAGCTGCCCGAAGAACGCTGCAGCGACGGTCGCAACAGACAAGATGCTGATCATCGCGATGTATCGGGCCTTGGCTCCTGCAACGAGCAGCACTCCCATCGCGAGAGAAATGATCACCGAAGCTGATCCCAGGTCGGGCTGGATCACGATCAGCACAGCTGGTGCGCCAACGATCAGCAAACCACCAAGGAATCGTGGATACGACACCTCGTCGCTACGTTCATCAGCGAGGTAGACCGCCAGCATCAGCAGCGTGGTGAACTTGGCGAGCTCAGCTGGCTGGACGTTGAACGGGCCGAGATCGAATGAGATGCGGTCTTCACCGCTCGCGATGCCGAGCAAGATCAGCAAGACCAGCACGACCAATGTGAGGCCATACAAGAACCTCGCGCGTTCCTTCCAGACTTCGTAGTCGAACGCCATCACGACGAACATCACGACCGCGGCGACGAACGCGAAGATGACCTGTCGAGTCACAAACGCATACGGATCGCCAACGAGGCGCGTCCTCGATGCCGAGAAGACGATGAAGCCACCCATGATCGTCAACACGATCTGCACCGTCATCAACACCCAATCGATGTTGCGACTGGGATCAGCCGGGCTCGCACTGATGTTGCCAAGCCTCGAGTCGGGCTTGCGGGAGAGAAAAGAAGTGGCCATCAGTACGACCAGTCTGCCTGATCAGCCACGACGGGAGAAGCAGCTGGTGTCTTTGAGGTTCTTCGGTGCTGCCGGGAAGATCGAATTGGTATCGAGCAGCTCTGAGATCGTCACCGGATCAGTCGGCGCAATTCCCGAGAGCTGGAGGAAAATACATTTGACAACCGGGCCAGCTGCGGTCGCGCCGTAGCCGCTCTTTTCGAGGTACGCGGCAACGGTGTACGGCTGCTCGGGGTCGATACTGTAGGCGGCGAAGGCCGACGAGTCGTTCCACGGTAAGTTGTTGCGGCCCTGCGCTGTGCCGGTTTTGCCGGCAATCGGGATAGCCGACGCCGGGTAGTCGAAGAACAGCCTTTGGCCGGTGGTGCTGTGGAGGTAGTCGCTGAAGTGGCCTGGCCCGGTGATGACTCGACGTAATCCTGAGCTGATCGCGTCGCGGATCTCTGCAGGCATCGGGATCTGCCGAACGACTTCGCCGTCCACGTTCGGCTCTTCGGCGAAGCGAGCCTTCGAGATGTCGGCATATCCCTGCCGATCGGAGTCAGGAACACCGGCTTCGAACACGGCCTTAATGATCTCCGGCTTCATCACAAACCCGGAGTTCGCAATGGTGCCGTAACCAACAGCGAGCTGAAGGGGCGACGCCGACAACAGACCCTGACCGATAGCGAGCTGAACATTATCGCCCGTGAAGTAACCAGTGCCCTCGTCCTTGCTGATCACTTTGTTAGCGGCGTAGCGCTCCTTGAGCTCCCGGTCCGGAACAGTGCCGTCGAATTCGAAGGGAAGGTCGATGCCGGTGTCGGAACCGAAGCCGAACAGACGGACCTCCTGCTGGAGCAAATCCTTCTGCACATTCTCTTCCATGATCAGCTCGCCGATCCGGTAAAAGAACGCATCGCTCGACACGGCAAGCGCTGTCTCCACGTCGACGGTGCCGTACACGCAAGGCCCACCGAATGGGCAGTTGGCGTTCTTGTAGACACAGCGGACGAGGCCTGACTCACATTTGTCCCTGTCGACTGACACCATCTTGTAGGTGCCCGTGTCTTCGTAGGTTTCGGTCGTGGTGAGGAGCCCGGTGCTCAGCCCGGCATACGCGGTGAATGGCTTAAACGTGGAACCGAGGTTGTAGCGACCCTGGATTGCGCGGTTGACCAACGTGGAACGGTCGGGGTCGGTCTTGATCGTGTCAGGAATCGCCTCACCCGTCACCGGGTCGTACTCGACGGCTTCCAAGTCGGTCGCGTCAAAGATCTCTCCGAACTTGCCACCACTGAGGTCGGATTCGAACCACCGGTTGTCGAACGTCGGATACGACGCCATTGCAATGACGTGCCCGTTCTCGTGGTTCTGCACTACCACCGCTCCGGCCGGCGCTTTGAACGGCACCTCTTCCGGGTAATAGTCCTTCTCGCCGGTTTCAGCGTTGATCTCGTAGAACGCACGGGTTGTGAAGTTCGTGTCCCTGTCGAGGGGATTCTTGGCAACTGCCTGCTGCCGAAGTCGAAGCTGCGTTTCGAGCACCTGCTCGGCGTACTGCTGTTGATCGAGGTCGATCGTCAGCTGAATGTCTCGCCCGTTGATCGGCGGCACTTCTTCGATCACGTTCACGATGCGGTTTCGGTTGTCGACCTCAAACTTGATGTAGCCCCACTCGCCGTGGAGCTCTTGCTCCATACTCAGTTCGACGCCGAACTGCCCGACGCGCTCATTCAGCGAGTAGCCGTTGCTCGTGTACTGGTCTTTCGTCTCGGCCGTAATAGCGCCCATGTATCCAACGACATGGCTCGCCAACGGGGCGTACGGATACACCCGCTGGGAGTCTTCGATGATCGTGACGCCCGGCAGGTCTTCCACGCGCTCTTGGATAGCAATCGCTGTGCGCTCGTCGATGTCTTCCGCCACGGGCATCGGCAACAGCGTGTCGAAAATGCCGCGTTGGAAGCGATCTTCCATCTCTTCGACTGGCACATCGACCCAGCCCGACAGACGTCGGAAAATTTCCTCACGCTGGCTGTCGCGGCGCAGTAGTTCCCAGTCGACCGCGACCGAGAGCGAGCGTTGGTTGTCGGCAACGATGCGGCCGTCGGCATCAAAGATGCGGCCGCGTTCCGGAATTAATGGCTTTGTACGTACCTTGGTGATGTCGACTTCCTGCTGCAGCGATTCCGCTTCAACCGTCTGCAAGAACCAGAGGCGAGCGCCGACGAGCGAGAAGAGCAGAGTGCCCACGACAGCGAGAACGCCAAGCCTGGTTGCACGCTTGTCAGCAGCCATGTTGTCAGTGTGCCCCTTCATCCACGTGGATCGGCGTCAGCTCAATGCGGTCGTTCTTCACACAACCGTAATGTAGTTGCCCACTTCGGCCACGTGGACCGCGCCTGGGCGTGTTCACCGAACGTTTCAGAGCGCCGGCTCGCGCAGCGGCGCCACCCACTCGGCGCGCTTGATCCGAAGACACCAGCGCGCCAACGGTACGAAGACCGGGCTCAAGAGGCCCGCGGCAATAGCAACCACGGGGACAATGATCGTCAGACGTGGCTCGAATGGATCGGCGACGCCAGTGAACAGGCGGACAACAGGGAGCATCACTTCGCCAACCGCTGCTCCGAGGGTGGTGAACATCATCGCCAGCCACCACTGCGGGTCGGCAACGATCAACGCAAGTAGCCCGGCGACGGCACCGGCCAGTGTCATGGCGATTGCCGTTGAGCCGATCGGGAGCCCTTCGACCATGTCGTACATCACGCCGAGCGTGAACCCGGCGATTGCACCCCGCTCCGAACCAGCCGCCGCTCCGGCAGCCGCAGCGAGTGCGAGGACGACCTGAATGATCACCCCAGCGATGGTGATTTCAACGAACAGCGATCGTTGCAGTGCGAGCAGCACCATGCCGACTGGAACGAGTCGGATGAACGGGCCTTGCCAGATCGCAGCAAGCATCAGCCGGCGTTCCGTGCTGGGCTTGCGCCCTTCACTGCTCGACTTCGGACAGCGGGGTGTACTTAACGACGCGAATGAAGTTCAGCTTTGTGACGTCGGCATACGGAAGTACGTCGAGCAGGGGACCACCGGGACCTGAACGGTCGGCACGATTGATCACGACACCAACGGGGATGTCCGGCGGGGCAAGGCTGTCGAAGCCGCCGGCGGTCACGACCAGATCTCCCGCTTGGAGGACCGCGATGCTCGGGTTGTCCTGGAGGAAACGGATCTGCGGGATGAGACCTCGGCCACGGCCTTCCAGTGCTCCGAACTCCTTGGCCGCGAGTGCCAGAACGGTAGTCGTGGTCGTGGTCGCGACAACCAGATCCGTCGAATCATCGAGACCGATTGGTGTATCGCCGACGGTTGGTTTGAGGGCCTCGTCACCGGGCGCGGCCGGGTCGGTCACGATCGTGCCATCTTCTGCGACGGTGACGGAGCCCGAGTCATTCTGCGGCAGGGTGGTCCCCGTGTTGAGCACATCGGTCACGAGCGTCGTGGACGGCCCCGCTGTCGTGGCGACCAGGTCCTTCAACTCCTCGTTCGTCTGACCTGAAGGATTGGTGTTGGTCGGGATGCTGTCGGCCTCCGGTGCACCAAGCACACGAACAGGGACGGCGTAACGCGCATCGGTGATCAGCAACACCTTGGCAGTGTTGTCGGTGACGCTGGTGATCTTGCCGATGAGACCCGCCTGGTTGACGACCGGCATACCAACCTTGAACCCAGAGCTGCGGCCCTTGTTGATCTCAATGATTTGATCGAGGTTGTTTGACGATGCACCCACGACTTTGGCGACTTCGGTCGGAATGCCAGCCAGCGAGTCCAGGCTGAGGAGCGCCAACAGCTCCTGGTACTCCTCGACACTGAGGCGTGCCGTGGCCTGTGTCCCAATCAGTCGATCGACCTGGTCGTGAAGCGCCTGGTTCTCACGTTCAAGATCGTCGAATTTTGTGATGCCGTTCCATGCACGCCCGAGTGGAGTCGTGATCACGTCCGTGGCCGACTCAACAGGGCTCATTGCCCTCGAGAACCCGTCGCGAACGCGGTCGAGGACAGGGTTGCCGCGCAAATCAAGGGTAAGCAGCAGTGCACACGTGAGGAGAAGCGCAAAAATGACTCGTCGGCGGCCGACGGTGTATATCGCCATGTCAGAAGGTTCCCGGAATCAGGGACCGACCCAGTCCGAAGACGGTCAGCGTTCCCCTCCGAGCGACATCAGCCCGCGCATTGCATCAATGTTCTCGAGTGCACGGCCGGAACCGACGACGACGCTGTACAGCGGCTCGTCGGCGATACGGATAGGCATGCCGGTTTCGTGGGCAAGCCGCTGGTCGATTCCGCCGAGCAGGGCGCCCCCGCCGGTGAGCATGATGCCGTCTTGCATAATGTCGGCAGCGAGTTCAGGCGGTGTCTTGTCGAGGGTCATCTTCACTGCGTCGATGATCGCATTGATTGGCTCGGCAAGGGCCTCGCGGATGTGTTCGGTGGTCACTTGCAGGGTGCGTGGTAAGCCCGAAATGAGGTCGCGGCCGCGGATGTCGGCGGTGATCTCTTGTTCCATGGGCCACGCAGAACCCATTTGGATTTTGATCTCCTCGGCGGTGCGTTCGCCGATCGCCAACGAGAACTCTTTCTTGATGTATTGCATGACGGCCTCGTCGAGTTCGTCGCCGGCAACACGCACCGACTGCGCTGTGACGATGCCACCAAGCGAGATGACGGCGACCTCAGTCGTGCCACCGCCGATGTCGACGATCATGTTACCGGACGGCTCGTGCACCGGCAGGTCGGCGCCGATCGCAGCCGCCATTGGCTCTTCGATGATGTGCACCGGCTTGCGGGCACCGGCGTATTCGGCTGCATCTTGCACGGCGCGCTGCTCGACACCGGTGATGCCGGATGGCACACAAATGACCATGCGCGGCTTGCTCCACTTCGATGCGTGCACCTTCTGGATGAAGTAGCGCAGCATCTTCTCGCACACCTCGAAGTCGGCAATGACGCCGTCTTTGAGCGGCCGGATGGCCTTGATGTGGTTGGGTGTACGGCCAATCATGCGCTTCGCTTCGAGACCAACAGCAACGGGTCGACCGTCGTTGGCGTTGATAGCAACGACAGACGGCTCGTCAAGCACAATCCCTTGGCCACGCACATAAATAAGTGTGTTCGCCGTACCGAGGTCGATCGCGAGATCACGCCCCAGGCTGAGTGGATTGTTACGGGCCATGATCTGGCCTTCCCTTCACGAGCTGTAGTCCGAATAGGTTCGAGTTTTGTCAGGCACCGACGATCCCGCCAGCAAGACGAGGCCGCCGAAATTCTCACCCCGAACAGTACCAGGGCTGTCGAATGTTACAGATTCGGGAAGAAGATACCGATTTCACGCTGAGCCGACTCGAGCGAGTCGCTGCCGTGCACAAGGTTCTCGGTAAAGAGGATGCCCAGGTCGCCGCGGATGGTCCCGGGTGCGGCGCCGCGCGGGTTGGTGGCACCCACCATGGTGCGGACGACTTCCCACGTGTCTTCGGGACCTTCGACCACGATGGCGACGACCGGGCCCCGGCTCATGAACTCGACGAGCTCGCCGTAAAAGCCCTTACCAACGTGCTCTTCGTAGTGACGCGCAAGCGTGTCCGCGTCGAGCTGACGGAGCTCCAGAGCAACGATGTCGAGGTTCTTGGCTTCGAAGCGGGAGATCACTTGACCCATGAGCTTGCGCTCCACGGTGTCGGGCTTCAGGAGGACGAGTGTGCGATCAGACATGGGCGACGACGCTATCGTTACCGCCTGCATCGCGCGCTCACGCACAACTCGACTCCCAGTTTTGTGTGAGCGATTGCAGGAAACGACGCCTCACTCGCTCACGCAAAACTTGACTCCAGGTTTTTTGGGTTGAGGGGGTCAGTTGGAGTGGCGCTGGACCACGGGGCGAGCTTCGCCGGCCGTGTAGAGACTGCCGCAGACGAGGACTGCATCGTCGCCGTCGGCGTACTCAAGCGCACGGCGGCACGCTTCCGCGACCGTGTCGTATGCGGAAACATTTTCGCAGCCGAGTTCTTTTGCGGCAGCAACGACCTGCGCTGCCGGCACGCCACGCGGCGACGGAGCGGTGCAGGCAAACACGGCATCGAATTCGTCAGCGCGCAGCGCCGCGAGCATTTCGCCCGGCTCGCGCAGCGTGCCGAACACGAGGAGGCGTCGCCCTTCCGGATGGAAATCATCGAAGAAGACCTGTGCGCAAGTGTCAGCACCGACCGGGTTGTGTGCACCGTCGATGATCGTGAGCGGCTGACGGCCGAGCACTTCGAACCGGCCAGGCATCGACACTTCGGACATTCCTTCAGTGACGATGTCACCGGAAGGCGGATTGGCGAAGAACACCTCGACGGCCGTGAGTGCGACAGCAGCATTGACACCCTGATAGGCGCCATGCAGCGGGACGAAGACATCGGGATAGAGCGTCGTCGGGGTGCGGAGGTCGAGGACGCGACCCCCGACCGCCAGAGCGTTACTGTCGACGTCGAAGTCTTCACCGCGCACGATGGTCGTGGCGGCGCCGGCGTTTTGGAAGATCTCGACGAGATCCGGCCGGGTCTCACCGATGACTGCGGCGCAGCCAGGCTTAATGATGCCGGCCTTCTCGGTAGCGATGTGAGCCAGTGTCGGCCCGGCGAACTCCATGTGGTCCATACCAATGTTCGTGACGACCGCGACGACTGGGTTGACGACGTTGGTCGCGTCCCACCTGCCGAGGATTCCGACCTCGATCACCATGACGTCGACAGCAAGGTCGGCGAACCAACGGAAAGCAGCAGCGGTCATGATTTCGAAGTAGCTGGGACGCATTCCGACGACCGCTTCGAGGTCGGCGATCGCGGCGATCTGCTCGGCGAACTCCTCGTCGCTGATCGACTCGCCGTTGCGACGCATCCGTTCGTTGACTCGCTCAAGATGGGGACTCGTGTAAGTGCCGACGCTCAGGCCGGCAGCGGCGAGCATCCGCGAAATCATTTGAACGGTTGAGCCCTTGCCGTTCGTGCCGGTGACGTGAATCACCGGCGCACAGTGCTGCGGGTCGCCCATGACCGAGCAGAACGCCTCGATCACATCGGTGGACGGCGAATCGATCCGACCCGTCTTCTGGTACGAGGCGTGGTCGTCGAGATACGCAAGCGCTGTCTCGTAGGTGAAGTCAGTATTCATCAGAGTCAGATCTCACAGGTAAGAATCTAGGGGCGTACTGAGACAGTGACGCACGACGAAGTCGTGCTTGGAACGCTCGGGCGAAGCCCTCTAGCTCGCAGCTTTTCGCTGGCGCTGGGCCTTCTTGGGTACCAGCGTCGGGTTGACCTTGTCGATAACGACGGCGCGATCGATGACGACCTTGCTGACGTCGTCGCGGCCCGGCAGCTCGTACATCGTGTCGAGCAGGACTTCTTCCATAATCGCACGAAGGCCACGGGCGCCGGTCGCCCGAAGCAAGGCTTGGTCAGCGATCGCGTCGAGGCCGTCTTCGGTGAACTCGAGCTCGACGTCTTCGAAACTGAACACCTTGCAGTATTGCTTGACCAGGCTGTTCTTCGGCTCAGTGAGAATCGACACCAGTGCCGCTTTATCGAGGCTGCGGACAGCGCCGACCATCGGGAGGCGACCGATGAACTCCGGAATCATGCCGAATTTCACGAGATCTTCGGGCAGGACCTGAGCAAACAGCTCGCCTGGATCTCTGTCTTCGGACGACTGGACGGTGGCGTTAAAGCCGATGCCCTTGTGACCAATGCGCTGCTCGATGATCTTTTCCAGCCCAGCGAATGCACCACCGAGAATGAACAGCACGTTGGTGGTGTCGATCTGGATGAATTCCTGGTGCGGATGCTTACGGCCGCCCTGAGGCGGTACTGATGCCTGCGTGCCTTCGAGAATCTTGAGGAGCGCCTGTTGCACACCCTCGCCGGACACGTCACGGGTGATCGATGGGTTCTCGCTCTTGCGCGCGACCTTGTCGATTTCATCGATGTAGACGATCCCGGTCTCGGCGCGCTTGACGTCGAAGTCAGCAGCCTGGATCAGCTTCAGCAGAATATTCTCGACGTCTTCGCCGACGTAGCCCGCTTCGGTCAGTGCCGTGGCGTCAGCAACTGCGAACGGAACGTTCAGCTGACGAGCCAGCGTCTGAGCCAGATGGGTCTTGCCGCAACCGGTTGGACCGAGTAGGAGAATGTTGGACTTGGCCAGTTCAACGTCGTCACGCCGGCCAACCGTGGTGGCCTGGCTCTGATACTGGATTCGTCGGTAGTGGTTGTACACCGACACGGCCAGGATCTTCTTCGCTTCGATCTGACCGACGACGTAATCGTCGAGGAACGCACGCACTTCACGTGGGTTCGGCAGATTGTCGAAGCTGAGCTCAGCGGTTTCGGTGAGTTCTTCTTCGATGATCTCGTTGCAGAGGTCGATGCATTCGTCGCAGATATAGACACCTGGACCGGCAATGAGCTTCTTGACCTGCTTTTGCGACTTACCGCAGAACGAGCATTTCAACAGTTCGCCGGTCTCACCGAATTTCGCCACTGTTGCTACCCCTCAAGGACTTGTCGTTTGCATTGACCCCGACCGAACCCGGGGCGGGATATTGTGCCCCACCCGCGCCCCCCGATCGCGGACCCCACCTTTCGCAGTGTCAGCGAATCGGGCCTTCCCGGTTCACGCTCTCACGGGACGTGATCACCGTATCGATGATGCCATACTCCAGAGCCTCATTCGCTTCCATCACGAAATCGCGGTCAGTGTCAGCATGGATGCGTTCGATCGGCTGACCTGTGTGCTTGGCGAGGATGCCATCGAGGATCTCGCGCATGCGCAGAATTTCCTTCGCAGCGAGCTCAAGATCGGTGACCTGGCCGTAGCCAACCTGGCCGGAGGGCTGGTGCAGCAGCACTCGTGAGTGCGGCAGTGCGAGACGCTTCCCCTTGGTACCAGCAGCGAGCAGCACGGCGGCTGCGGATGCGGCCTGGCCGAGACAGATCGTGGCAATGTCGTTCTTGATGAACTGCATCGTGTCGTAGATCGCGAACAGTGCGGTGATGTCGCCGCCGGGGCTGTTGATATAGATGCTGATGTCCTTGTCGGGATTCTCCGACTCGAGGTGGATCAGCTGTGCCGAGATGAGGCTGGCGATCTGGTCGTCGACCGGCGTCTGCAGGAAGATGATGTTGTCTTTGAGCATCCGACTGTAGAGGTCGGACGCGCGCTCACCACGACTGGTTTGCTCAATGACGTTCGGGACCAGGTAGCTCTGCGCACCGTACGCGGCGCGGGGATCGAAGTTCATGACTCGTCTGCTTCCTCGGACGTTGCGTCCGTGTCGTCGTTCTGGTCAGCCGTCTCAGCTGCATCACTGGAGTGATCGTGGACGTGATTGCCGTCTTCGTCGTGAGTATGGCCGAGAACGAGGTCTTGGTCCATTGCAGTGCCATCTTCGTCGACGAAGTTGACATTGTGGACGAGCCAGTCGAGCGCCTTGTTCTTCTTGATCTGCGCGAGCAGCTCAGGGACGGCGTCGTTCTGCTCGTAGGCCCGACGGATTTCCTTGGCCTTCTGGCCGTACTGCATTGCCATCCGGGCGTATTCACCCTCAAGTTCGTGGTCTTCGACAACGAACGCTTGAGCAACCGCTACCGCACGCAGCGCGAGGTCAGATTTGACGGCATCTTCGGACTGGCCGCGCATCGACTCGATGAACTGCTCGGGCGCTTGGCCTGTCGCCTGCATCCACTGAGCAAAGTCGATGCCCTGCGCCTGGAACTGTTGCATCGTGTTCTGCACACGCTGGTTGAGATCGGAATCGACCATCGACAAGGGTGCTTCGATCTCGGTCAGTCCGGTGAGGGCGGTCGTGATCTTGGTGACCAGGCCCTGACGCATCCGGTTGAGTTTGACTTCCTGCATCGACTCCTTGAGCGAAGCGCTCCACGCGTCGATCGTGTCGAACTCGCCTGTGTTGTCAGAGACCCACTCGTCGGTGAGTTCTGGCATTTCCATCTTCTGGACCAAGGTGACCTTGACGGTAAAGTCGGCTTCCTCTTCGGTGCCCTTTGGCGATGAAGTGAAGGCCAGTTCGTCGCCAGTTGAGGCGCCGGTGAGCTGCTCATCAAAGTCGTCAGTGACCCAACCTTGGCCGAGTTCGTAGTTCCAGTCTTCGGTGTTGAGACCGATGACTTCTTCGCCGTCGCGAGACGCCGCGAGATCAAGCGTGACGAAGTCGCCAATTTCGGCCGGACGATCGGCGTCGACGAGCGAGCCACTCTTGCGGAGCTCAGCCTGACGAGCCTCGTCGAGATCTGCCTCGGTGACGTCAAGAACCGGGAGTTCGATCGTGAGGGAGTCGTAGCCGGGCACTTCGACGATCGGACGGATCGTGCACGTGGCTTCGAACTCGACCGGGCCAGACTCTTGCCCGTCGGTGATCTCGACTTGAGGGGTCGCAATCAGGTCGACGTCATTCTCACGCACAGCCCGGGCGAGGTACTCGGGCACTCCGTCACGAAGCGCCTGCTCGCGAGCCGGGCCTTTGCCGACTTGAGCTTCGAGCACCTTGCGCGGCGCCTTGCCGGGGCGGAAGCCAGGGAGTCGGACCTCTTTGGCGATCAGCTTGAATGCCTTGTCGATCTGGGCGTCGAACTCAGCTTCTTCGACTTCGACGTACAGCTTGACTTGGTTGCCCTCGAGGGCTTCTACAGAACTCTTCACAGAGGCCCGAGTGTACCGGTGGGGATCAATGGTTCGACCCGCTACCACACCCTCGGTCATCGGTAGAGCCAACAGAGCGTTGGCCCGGGATCAGCTGTCTTTGGCAGCGAGCTTGGCGAGGCGTTTTGCCGTGCGGCCAATCGGTTCGATGTTGCGGTGATCGAGATCGCCGACTTCGGCGCCGTTCTCGAACAGCACGCGATAGCGCTGCCAGTTGAACCCATTGGCGAGGATGACCTTGCCCTCGGTACCGACAGGAACGCCATGAACCTCGGCGGTCGTTCGGACCTTGTCGTTCATCTTGAGAAAAATCTGGCCGTCATGCGGCGAGGCGAGCTTGTGCGGCTTCCAGAACTCCATCGCTCCCTATTCTGCCGCACGACAGCCCCTTTGCGGCAAGTTTCAGCTCGCGAGTTCGCCAACACGTGCCTCGAGCTTGTCGAGAGCCATGCCCCATCCCATTGCGCCAGGGCTGTCGGCAGGAACACCCTCGTGCGTCATGACCATCTTCGTCTTGCCGCCGAGGTCGCTGAGTTCGACGATGATCTGTGTGGTCGTCGGCGCGCCGGGAGGCATGCCCATGCTCGCCGGGTCGACGACGTTGCCGTCAGCGTCCGACATCGACTCCGTGTACACGAGACGTTCACCATCGACGATCTCGACGTATTCACCGACGAACCACATTTGCATTGGCCCGTTCGGTGTGTCCATCGCCATGCAGATGTGGCGTCGACCGCCGATGCTCACGTCCATCTCAGCGACCGGGATCGACGCACCCATCGGGCCATACCAGGCCGCGAAGTGCGCGGATTCGTTCCACTTCTGCCACACGAGACTACGCGGAGCGTCGAACGTGCGCTCGATGACGACGGACCTGCTGGTGGACTTTGTCATGGTGATACTCAGTTCTTTTGTTGCGCTTCGCTGGTGTGGGGAGACTGCGGTCGATCGAGCTGCAGAACTTCGAGATAGTCGGCCATGCGATCGAAGCGACCTTCCCAGATCGCGCGGTACTGCTCTGCCCAGGTAGCGACTTCGAGGAGGGGAGCGCCGTCAATGGCGCATGGTCGAAACTGCGCTTGGCGGCCACGGGTGATCAAGCCAGCCCGTTCGAGCACCTTGATGTGTTTCGAGATCGCTGGCAAGGTCATGTCGAACGGCGCAGCCAAATCGTTGACGGTCGCTGCGCCGTGCATCAGTTGGCCCAGGATCGCGCGGCGCGTCGAGTTCGCCAGCGCAGCAAACGTCTCACTCAACCGGTCTGCCTCATCCAACCTGTTCTGGATTACTGCTGTTGCTGCGCTCGGCGGCATCTGTACTTTCCTTGTTGGTTGATTAACCAAAAAGGAAACTACAGGAATCGGCCGAAGCCGTCAACCGAGCGTCATCCCGACGGGTCGACCATCAATCGGGCCGAACGATCTCGAACAGGTCCGTGGAGTGGCTGTATGCGTTGCCAACGTGGCGTCCGACGGCTTTCAGATCGAACTGATCAATGCGCGTGCCGTCGAGCAGTTTTGCGTCGATGTGGAACTCGACGGCTTCACCGATCACCAGGGCACTGCCGTGGTCCGGGTGACCAATGTCGATGATCTGGGTGACAACGCACTCGATGTTGGCTCGGCACTCCCCCACCATCGGCGGCCGAATCGATACCGACGGCGCCGCCGTCAGGCCAGCCTCAGCGAACTCGTCAACGTCGGCGGCATGGCTTGCCGCTGTGGCGTTCATTGCCTCGACGACCTCGGCAGTGACGATGTTGATGCTGAACTCACCGACTTCGCGTACGTTGGCGAGCGTGTCTTTTCGACCGCCTCGGCCTGGCGCGAAGACGAATGTCGGCGGCATGCCAGAGACACAGTTGAAGAACGAATAGGGCGCGAGGTTTGGGACGCCGTCAGCCGAGATCGAACCGATCCAACCGATCGGCCGGGGGACGACAAGGCCGGTCGCCAACTTGTACGGGTCGGCCCCGGTCAGGTCGGCAACGGTGAAGCGAGACTTTTCCATACCGACCATTGTGACAAGCCCAGCTGTACCCCGCGCGGTCAACCAGTCGACAGCTCGCGTCGCATCGTTTCCTTTCTCGCGGGAAGATGCGCTGATTTCAGGTTCGCCAAGATCTGCTGGAAATGATCTCCATCGTTGGGCCAACTTCGTCGAGTGGGATCACCGGGCGCGTAACTCCTTGCGGAGAATCTTGCCGGCCGCACTTTTGGGGATTGCCTCAATCACTTCGAGGACCTTGATTTGCTTGTAGCTGACAAGGTGCGCTGCCACAAGTTCCTGGATCTCTTCGAGTGTCACGGTTTCGCCTTCAACCGGCGTCACGAACGCCTTGGGAATCTCGCCTGCTTCGTCATCGGGGATGCCAATGACCGCCACGTCCGCCACCTTTGGATGGGTGATGATCAATGCTTCGAGCTCGGCGGGCGCAACCTGAAAGCCCTTGAACTTGATGAGTTCCTTCAGTCGATCGACGATCGTCATGTGGCCGAATTCGTCGATAATGGCCACGTCGCCTGTACGCAACCAACCGTCAGCGTCAACGGTCGCAGCAGTAGCTTCGGCGTTGTTGAGGTAGCCCTTCATCACCTGCGGGCCACGGACCCAGAGCTCGCCTCGGTCGCCGACGCCTTGATCCTCGCCACTGACTGGATCGACAATCCGGCTTTCGGTGTTGGATGCGGTGACACCGCTCGTTCCGGGCCGGTAATCGCCTTCGACGGTGCAGTGACTGACCGGACTGAGTTCGGTCATACCGAAGCCCTGAACGACTTCGCAACCAAGGCGGGCACCGGCTTCAGCGGCCAGTTCGGCGCCCAGCGGAGCCGCCCCGGAGAAAATTTGACGCACCGACGACATGTCGTACTGGTCGACGATGGGGTGTTTGGCGAGTCCAAGGATGATCGGCGGCACGGCGAAAAAGCGCGTGATCTTGAGGTCTTGGACTGCCTGCAGTGCTTCCACCATGTCGAAGCGAGGCATCGAGATGGTCGTGACCCCGTTGGCGATCAGGCCGTTCATCAGGACCTGCATACCGTAGATGTGGAAGAACGGCAGAGCCGCCAGGGCGACTTCGTCGTCTTTGTAGAGGATGGCGTGCTTGACCTGCTCGATGTTGGCCACGAGATTCCGATGGGTGAGCATCACGCCCTTCGGCATGCCGGTGGTGCCAGACGAGTACGGCAGGACAACGGTGTGATCGGCGGCATCGACGGCGACCTGCTCGATTGGATCGCCGAACACGTCATCCATCGACGTCGTGCCTTGGGCGGCATCGCTGGAAGGAGCCATCACGACGATTTCGGTGACGTCGGTGCCTTCGATCGCTGCCCTGGCGACCTCGAGGAACATCGGGACCACAAACAACATGCTCGCACCAGCATCTTGCAGCTGGTGGCGGACCTCTTCGGCTCCGTAGGTTGGGTTGATCGTGGTGACCGCCGCACCGGCGACCGCGACCCCGTGGAAAATTACGGCGTACTCAGGAACGTTCGGTGCCATCAGTCCGACAACCTTTCCCGGTGCGACGCCACGGGCCGCGAGCCCGCCGGCCAGCGAGTGAATCGCAGTGCTCAGCTCGGCGAACGTGTACGAACTCGTACCGGCGGCGTCACGGATGGCGACGCGTTCGGGCACGTCGACAACCTTGCGGAGCACGTGTGCGGTGATCGTGACGTCGGGGATTTCGACGTCCGGCAGTGGGCTGGCGTGGATAATGGTCACGCCAAGAACCTAGCCAGCGTGCATCAGCAGCACAGCAAGTCATCTGGGTCGGATTCGACGACGTCAACGGCGCAAGGAGTACCTGGCGATCGCTCAGTCCAACTGCCAGTAGGTCCTGGGACGACGGCGTTCTTGGAAAGCGCTGACCGTGGGTCGGCATGAACACCACAAAAGTGTGCTCAGCCGGTCGCCCACGGCAAGTCACATGCAGCGCCGGTCGCAACCGGTTCGTGAACGATGGCATTGCGGTGGGCCCCGGCGGCCCACGACGGGAAGACCGCTGAGTACAGGCCGCTGCCTCCTGCAATGAACACGACGATGTCGTCGGGACGCCGAACGGCTGGAATCAAGTCGCCGTCAGCCCCGTCAGAGAGGAAACCCGTGTTCAGCGATCGGATGTGTCCACGTCTGTTGACAGCGAGCCGTTGCAGTTCGGCCTGAACGTCGGAACGAGTCAAGCCCGCACCGGCCAGCACCTGGGCGTGTTCGGGATTGAGCGCGACGGCCACGGCTCCGCCCGAGAAGTTGGCGTTATTCGACCCGGTATTGGCGATGGCAGCGGCAAGCACCCTGAGCAACCTGTCCGGCGAATCAGGGTCGTCACCGTCGTTCTGGAACAGCACCGAGTGGGGCGGCTCAGCACCGAGGATCGTCACGACCGACTCGTTGGGCGCATACCCGAGAGATTCGGACAGCGGCACCCACGGCGACGAACGCTCGGCCTCTGCGAGGCAGAAGCTGAACTTACCCGGATGGCCGAGCAGCGCCATGTCGGACACACCTGGACGCGCATCGCCGATGTTCATCATGCAGAGCCGAACTGCTCGTCCAATCGAAGCATTCGCGCGATGACCGGGGCCGAGTGCGCCGAACCCGCCAGCGATGCCACAGTGCTCAATGACCGGGCCGTTGACGATCATCAGCGGCGCCGTGCAGTGCGTCGTTGACTGCATCTCACCGAGATCAAATTCAACTTGGAGTATCGCTCGGATCGCTGCCACGACGACCGGCATGTAGTCAGGGGTGCAACCGGCCATCACTGCGTTCGTTGAGACCTTCTCGATGGTCGTCGATCCGCCGCCGGGGCCCATGGCCCCCAATTCGATGTCGGGGTCCAACCCTGATGCGAGCACGAGGCGAGCGACGCGGTCCGCTGTCGGAATGACAACTGGCAGCCCGTCGGTGCAACCGGAATTGTGGAGCAGTTCGAGTGCTTCCGCCTCGTTGGCCGCACTCAGTAGCCCGGTCATCCATTTCCTTGTAAGACATTGTCGGGCGTTGCTTCGCCACGCAGGACTGCGACCACACGGGCAGCGATTGACGCTGCGCACTCGCCCATTGCTGCGTGGCCACTACCGGCGACCGGATGCGGCAAGCGCAACCGCGGCAAGTCGGGCATCCCAGCAGAAGCGGCGACCGAGTCGCCTTGAGGCCAGAACACCTCGGTCACCAGGGCAACCGCCGCTCCGCCACGTCGAGCAACTTCAATTCCGTCACGCACGGTGCCGGATGTGCAGCTACCTCAATGCCCGTAGGCAGTCACGACTGCAGAGCATGTGCTGGCGATCGTCGCGAGGTGTTCCTCGCTGGCCAGGGCGCTGGCGTTGCCCTTGTCGAGGTGGATGAAGTTCACGCCCGGCAGTTCCTGCGCCAGTGACTTCTCTAGGTGCTGGAGGAAGGCCACCGAGTCAGGAAAGCCGTTGGCGAAAAGCGCAACGGATTCGCCGGCTGCCAACAGGGCCGTATTCGCGTACGGCTCGACTGGCCGACTCGGCACACCACGTGGATCCAAGAACTGCATGTCGCAAGTCTCGCGCCCAACGTGCCAGCGCAACGACCCCGGCCCATCGGGTGTT
>NZ_JBDNIJ010000292.1:0-11909 GCF_041688325.1 Ilumatobacter sp. | reverse complement strand
CAACAGACAGGGAGCAATCATGAATCCCATTGCCATCGTCGTCGGCGTCATCGCGCTCGTCGGCATCGCCGTCCTCGTCGGCGCCGTCAAGATCGTGCGCCCGTATCAGCGCGGTCTCGTTGAACGTCTCGGTAAGTACAAGGCCACACGCGAGCCAGGCCTCAACCTGATCCTGCCGTTCATCGAAACGATGCAGTTGATCGACATGCGTGAGCAAGTCGTCGACGTGCCGCCGCAAGAAGTCATCACCGCCGACAACGTGGTCGTGTCCGTCGACGCCGTCGTCTACTACGAGGCAACCGACCCGCAGCGCCTCGTCTACAACATCGCCGACTTCTTCACCGCCATCACGAAGCTCGCCCAAACCAACCTTCGCAACCTGATCGGCGACATGGAGCTGGACAGGGCACTCACATCGCGTGACACAATCAACACCCAGTTGCGCGAGGTCCTCGACGACGCCACCGACAAGTGGGGTGTGCGAGTGGTTCGTGTCGAGATTCAGCGCATCGATCCGCCGCCGGACATCGTGTCGGCCATGCACGCGCAGATGCGCGCCGAGCGCGATCGCCGTGCAACGGTCACCGAGGCCAAGGGCTACCAGGAGGCCGCGATTGCTCGTGCCGACGGTGAACAGCAGGCCGCGGTGCTCTCGGCAACCGGTCGCAAGGAAGCAGCGATCCTCGACGCGCAAGGTGAGGCCGAAGCGATCCAGCTTCGTGCGCAGGCGAACAAGATTCGTCTCGAACTGATCGGCCAGGGCGAGGGTCTGGCGGCCAAGGCACGCCTCACCGGCATCAAGGAAGCCAAAACCGACCACAACGTGCTCACCGTCGAGTATCTGTCGGCACTTGAGAAGATCGGCGACGGTCGGGCGACGAAGCTCGTCATTCCCGCCGAGTTTTCCGGCCTCCTCGGCACGGTTGCCGCTTTTGCCGAAACGATCCGTCCCGAAGACTCCAGCGACGAGGTCCGCCCGAAGGACGGCTTGCCGATCCCGGCCGACAACGATCGCGTCGAACTTCCCGAGCCCGATCGCTCTGAGTACCGCGACGCTGACGGAACCTGATCATGCGCATCATCGATGCACCGCGGGAGGGCTGGTACCCCGACCCTGATGGCCGCCAGCGACTGCGCTGGTGGGACGGGCTCGACTGGACCGACATCCGTCGAGCGCCCCCGAGTAGCGCCGAACTCACGCGAGCGGAAGCGCTCGTTCCGCGTGAGCCGATCGCCGCAGACCAGCGGACCTACACCGATCGGCCACAGGGCTACTCGCGCCAGGAAACACAAGACATCATCGCCGAGGTCCGCACCGTGGCCCGGCAAGAGCTTGATCGAGCGGCCGAGCAGTTCTCGCAGCGCGCCACCACCGCGGTACGCAGCTTCACGCCATTGATCAGCGAATACACGAGCAGGTTGCTGCGCTGGGTAAAAATCGCGCTCGGCATTGCCACCGTGCTGTTTATTGCATGGCTGCTCTTCCAAGCGATCGCGTCGCAGAGCTTCTTCCAGTGGCTCGGCGACCGCATCGACAACCTCAACGAAGACGCTGTCGGCTCGAGCACCTCCCTCCGCACAACACCGTTCGCCAGTCTGTGCAACTGGTGCGGCCCCACCGCCTGACCCAAGAGAGTTGCGCATGGGGTCAGGCCCCTTTCGCAACTCTGTGGTCAGTCGCTGATCACTGCGTACGCCTCGATCTCGACGAGGAGCTTCGGGTCAAGGAGCCCACCGACCTGCACCAACGTGCACGCAGGGCGGATCTCGCCAAACACTTCGCCGTGGGCCCGCATCACATGGTCGGCGTCGTTGAGGTCGATGACATAGACCCGCGTACGGACGACGTCCGCGATGCTCGCACCCGCTTCAGTCAGAGCGACGGAGATCGTGTTCAACGCATCGACAGCCTGGACGTAGGCACCAACACCCTCAACGTTCGGCGGCTGCGCACATGTACCCGCCACGTGCACCTGATTGCCAACCTTCACGGCCCGGCTGTACCCGTACGGCTCCTCATACGGGCCACCGGATGAGATGTTCTGTCGCTTCATCACCGGAGTGTGTCACGCCGGTGCCGAGGCCGACGCTAATCACCTCACCTCGACCAGAGGCATCACGCCCGCAGAGTTGCGAAAGGGGCCTGACCCCATGCGTAACTATTGGGCGGAGAGCCGGTAGCTGAAGGTGTGCTTGCCGGTGAGCACGCGGTACCGCTCGAGGATGTCCGGGCCGCAGCTGGCCGTGCCGACGCCACGATGCGCGACGTCAACGTGGACGACGAGTGTTTTACGGGGCGCGATGTCGGTCTCGTGCCCAGCGACGAACAAGTCGTGCGCGGTGAACCGTGTTGCCGAGACATGCATCGTGGTCGGCTGCAGAACGTCGAGTCGGACAATTTCACCACTGCCCGACCTCACGAACTCAAACCAGCGGCAATCGGTCCGCAGGCCAAACTCCTGAGGCACGAGGTACGGCGCATCATCGATACCCGACTCCCAGGTACCGACCATGGCACCGCTGTTGCGGTCGGGGTAGTTCTCGAGTTGGCCACGGCCGAACCAACGGGTCTGATCGAAGCCGGCCTTGAGTTGGAAGGTGATGCCGACGCGACCGAGATCGGCCAGCCCAGCAGGCACATTGACGGTGTGATGGTGCACTTCGGAACCGTCGTCGAGCACCTCGACCCGATGATCATGTCGAACGAGTTCGTCAGCCGGTTTGGTGTCGATGCCGGCGGCCTGCCACGCCTGCAAGCTCGTCCCGCCAATGCCGTACATTTCGTGGAGTTCGGGCATCAGCTTGTATCCGTCGTTGTCGGTCGACGCACGGAAGATCGACAGTTCGATCGGCGCGGCGAGCAGCTTCACAACTGTGCTCACAGTGGTCTGCGGTGCAGCGCCCTTGGGTCGAGTGATCTTCGCCTGCTTTGCACCCTTCAACTGCACCTGGTCGCGTGCGACGACGTGGCCAGCAGGCGCCCACGCGGTGGTTGCTCTTTGGGCGAACGTGACGGTGAGGTGAGCGTCAGGGTCAGTTGGCATCACGCACGGCATCGGCAGTTTCACGGACTGACCCGCGCCGACCGTCGGCACTGCAAGGGTGCCCGAACCGTGGACGTTGCCACCCACATTCAGTTCCCAGGTGGCAGAGAGATCATCGAGGTCGGTAAAGCTACGCCGGTTCGTCACGACGAGGTTCGCGCCCCTTTTTTCCATCGTCGCCGGGCGGTACACCCACTCGACTTCCTGGATGGCGGGGTGCGGAACAAGGTTGGCGGACATGAGGCCGTCGGCGACGAAGTTGCCATCGTGGATCGGCTCACCGAACTGGCCGCCGTAGGCGAACCCTTTCTTGCCGTTCGGCAACATGGCGTACAAGCCGTGGTCCTTCCACTCCCAGATGAAGCCGCCCTGAAGGCCGGGCGTCGAAAGGATCGTGTCCCAGTAGTCGGCGAGCGAGCCGTTCGAGTTGCCCATGGCATGGCTGTATTCGCACATGATGAATGGGCGGTCACCGGCGTAGGCAGCCGTGTCTTGGTGGGTCGGGTACATCGGGCAGACAACGTCGCTTGCGTGGCGACCACCATCGAGCCAGCCGTCGTGGAAGGAGGCCGGCTCATAGTGCAGCGGGCGAGTCGGGTCGGCGTGACGAATCCAGCCGGCCTGAGCGTCGTGGTTACGGCCGTAGCCGGCCTCGTTGCCGAGCGACCACATGATGATGCTGGCGTGGTTCCGATCGCGCTCGACCATCCGTGAGGCGCGGGCCAACCAAGTAGTGCGCCACACCGGGTCGTTGCACAAGCTGGTGTTGTACGCGTGAGCCTCGAGGTTGGCTTCGTCAACGACGTAGAGGCCAATCTCGTCACACAGGTCGAGCAGCCGGGGATCGTTCGGATAGTGGGCGCAGCGCACGGCGGTGATGTTGTGGCGACGCATCGCGAGTAGGTCGTCGCGGATGTTGTCAATCGTGAGTGCCTTGCCGAGGGTCGGATGGTGGTCATGGCGGTTGACGCCGAAGATCCAGGCTGGCTGACCGTTGATCAGTAGTTCGTTCCCACTGATGACGATCGAGCGGAAGCCGACGACCTGGGCGTGTGCCTCGGCAACCTGGCCGAACGGGTTGATCAATTCGACGACGACGCGGTAGCGCGAAGGCGATTCGGCTGACCACGGTGCGACGCCAGGCAGCACAAAGCTGGCCTCAGTCTTGTGGCCGGAGAACCCCATGGGCTTGTAATAGACGTGCGGCACCTTCTCGGTGACCGGCTTGGACAGCTGCTTGCCCTGGAGGGTCTCGACACGCGTCGTGACCTTCCAGCCCGCGATCGGCGCAGTGAATCCGCCGACGATGGCGGTCACGGCAAGCGTGCCGCTGCCGTCGACATGGTTGTAGCCAGCGTCGCAGATCAGATTCTCGACGTGGGTGGCGCCGCGGGCTTCGACAAACACCTCGCGGTGTAGGCCGCCCATCCACCATTGGTCTTGGTCTTCGACGTAGCTCTGCGCGCTCCACTTGCTGACGACGATCGCGAGGTCGTTGTCCCCGCGCTCAACGAATTCGGTGATGTCGTACTCGCTCGCCAAACGGCTGTCGGTGCCGTACCCGACCCATCGGCCGTTGACGTAGAGGACGTGGGTGCTCTCGGCGCCACCGATGTGCAGCACGATCTGTCGGCCGTCCCAGCTACTCGGCACCTTAAACGGACGGCGGTAGACACCCGTCGGGTTCTTCTCGGGAAGCAACGGCGGCGGCCCGTCGAACGGCATCTGCACGTTGGTGTACTGGGGAAGGTCGCCGGTGTTCTGCATCGTCCAGTTGCCGGGGACTGAGACGCGCAGCCACGAACTCCCGGTTGGCGCCTTGATGATCGCGTTCGCCGGAACGGCATCAGGCGAGTTGTAGAGACGGAAGTTCCACTTGCCGTTCAGCGAGCGGCGCCATGGTGATGCATCGCCGTCGTGAACTCGGTCGTTCTTGCGAGCCTCGGCGGCCGTCGGGAACGCCGTTGTTGGTGCACGCATGGGCAGCCGGTTGAGTTCGACCACCGCCGGGTCGGCCCACGGACGAACAGAACCAACACCGGGAAGCATGAGCCAGATTCTGGCAGGCGCACCCCACCGCGCCCCGTTCCGCAGTCAGGAACTCAACCTCGCCAAAAATTCAGGGCCAATGCCCAAGTCCGACCCAAGGGGAAAGGCCAACCCGTTACAAGGACAGCGCTGCTGCCAGAAATCCAAAAGATCCTGATTCTGGATCGGATCGTTCGAGGCCAAGGCGCGTGACGACGTTGGTGCCTCTCGGCACCGAGGAGTTCACGCAACGCCGGGATCGAGCGATCCGGACGGAATCAGGCGCCGTCGTGGACCCAGACGGGAGTGTCGAGCGGCATGATGCCGATCTCCCAGATCCAGTCCATTGCCGGCACGCTGACCCTCACGCAGCCGTGTGAGGCCGGGTAGTTCGGGATCGAGTTCGAGCCGTGCACTGCGACGCCGCCGACGAAGTATTTGGGGCGGTAGATCTCGCCGAGATCGCCTGCCCACCAGCCTTCGGGCCGCTCGCGATTGACGTTGTGGAGGCCGCTCGGGGTCAGTGAGATGCCGCGTTGGATTTCGCCGGGGGTGTTCTGGTCGGGCTCTTCGTAGGCCTCACCGTTACCGGTTGAAGCATTCAGGATGTATTCGGTGCGACCGTCGACAACGAAGAACAGCAACTGCTTAGCCTTGTCGATTTCGACGAGCGTGCCCGAGTTGGCACGGGCCACGGGGCGCAGGTCCATGTTCGAAATTGCGGTGGCGGCCTGTTCGTCGAGCTTTCCGTCGGGGTTCTCAAACCCCATGTACTTCTGGAAGGCCATCACTGCCTGGCGCGTCGTGAGGCCGTAGTCGCCGTCGGCGGACTGAACCCAGAAGCCGAGCTCGTTGAGTCGGTTCTGGAGGCGGACCGTTTCGGCGCCGTCGGAGGTGCCAAGCGCAGGGATTGGCGGGTCGAGGACGGGGACTTCGACGATGTTGACCGGCAGTGTGGTGGTCGTCGTCGTGGCCTCGGTGGTCGTCGGCGCCATCGTGGTGACCGGAACGACGGTGGTCGTCGGGGCGACAGTGGTTGTCGGGGCTGCTGTAGTGGTCGGGGCCTCGGTGGTCACAGCGACCACGGCTTCGCTGCCATCGCCGCTCGTCAGAGCGGTGGAGCAGCCGACGAGCGCGACAATGCCGAAGACAACTGCACATCCGATGCGCGCTGTTCGACGATCTGCGGGTTCCACTGAGGGTAATTTTAGCCCTCTGGGTGCCTGCGAACCCGCGCATCCCGGGGCAATTCAGGCAGTTTTCAAAAATTTCTATTGTTCGCCGTGAGACAACATCGAGTGAGGGCGAACCGGACCAAACGGTGACGGTCAATCCTCGGGGTGCAACACGAAATCGGGTGCCACGACGATGTTTCTCGGCAATCCGGCCGGATCAAACCGGTCAACGAGGTCAGCAACAGCAACAACTTCCCCCGGCGCAGCCAACTCGAGCGACGACCCGATCCATGACATGACCGCGGCGGACGAAACGCCTGCTGCGCGCAGTTCGCCAAGAGTTGTTGCTCCGTGACTCTTCGCCAACCGTTCGCCATCACGCCCGAAGACCAGCGGAATGTGCAGGTAGCTCGGCGTCTCGATGCCCAGCATCTGCTGCAGCATCACGTGGCGCGGTGTCGACGGGAGGAGATCGTCGCCACGCACCACATCGGTGACTCCCTGAAGCCCATCGTCGACGACCACGGCGAGGTTGTATGCGGGCACACCATCGTTGCGCCGCAGCACGAAATCGTCGACACCACCGGACTGCGGTCCGACGAGTCGATCGACGAAGTCGTAGGTGCCGTGGTCGGTGCGCAAACGCAGCGCGGGTGGGCGACCCGATGCTCGGCGCGCGGCACGCGCGCTGATCGACAGGTCGCGGCACGTGCCGGGGTACGAGCCGGGTGGACCGTGCGGTGCACTCGATGCGGCTTCAATGTCGTTGCGGATCTCGCGACGACTGCAGAAACACTCGTACACAGAGCCAGCCGCGATGAGCCGGTCAATCGCGGCGTTGTACAGGTCGAAACGTTCGCTCTGTTTCACGACGTCACCGTCCCAGTCGAGGCCCAGCGCGGCCATGTCGCGGAGCTGTGCGGCTTCGTGTTCGGGACGCGCCTGCACTCGGTCGAGGTCTTCCATCCGAACCAGGAACGTGCGTCCATCGGCGCGGGCTGACAGCCACGCCACGACGGCGGTACGAAGGTTTCCCAGGTGCAACTCACCCGTCGGAGATGGAGCGAACCGCCCAGTCATGTGCACATCATGCCGTGCGCGGCAACCCGGTTCATGACGGTGGCCAAGGGCACCGAGCAGTACCCGAGGCCGAAACGCCTCATGTGAGCAGGCCCTACCTCGTACAGTCGTCTGTATGTATTGCCCATTGTGTGGACGAGCGGTCGAGGAGAATCAGAAGTTCTGTGCTGACTGCGGGCACTCGCTCGCTGGCATCACCGACCTGACCGAGGCGCTTCCAATCATCTCGTCGCCAACTGACCCGACCGACGTCTCTTCCGCGCTGGACGTCAGCCAGCCTCGAGCGAGCATCGGCAAACTTGCCTCGCTCCCGGTCGACGGGCTACCTGACATCGCTGCGCTACCAACGCAGGAGATCTCGGCACGGACACCAATTCCGGACCCTGCATGGGGCACGCCAACCGGCGATTTTCCGTTGACCCCTCCAGCAGCAGACCCTCTTTCGCCGATACCGACCGGCGCGGTTCAGACCGTGGTCACTGCCGCTGAACCGCCAGTCGATGTGTTGGCAACGACGCAGATTCCGGCCCAACCTGACGCCACGAACGTCTCGACAGGGGCTGCGCCGGGTGACATCACGAACGAAGTACCGGAAGTGTTCGACGGTTCGGGCGACCTGTACGAATACCCACCAGGTCGCAGCCCCTTCAAGGTCAAGCTCGTCTTCATTCTGGCGTTTTTTGGTGCCATCTCCGTGTTGATGACTGCGGTTGCCGACATCATCGACATTCGCACGTCGGCACCGGTCGACGGCATCGCCACCGGCGTGCGCACACTCGACACGCTCGGCACCAACCTCGGTGTGGCCGGCTTCGTCGGTGCCACGGTGATGACACTCGGTGGCCTCCTGGCATGCTTCGGCTTGCGCTGGGGTGCAGGGCTCGCCGGTGGTGCGGGCCTCGCGTTGACCGGTTGGGCCGCGATGGTCGTTGGCCTCGCCGAGCTCCGTATCGCATCCGCCGAGTCGATCACCCGCCAGACAGTCGACCTCGCATTCACGCTCAAGGTCACCCGTGATCTTGGCTTCTGGTTGGTCGTTGCCGCGGCGGCAATCGGATTGCTCGTATTCTTCGCGTCGCTGCGTTCGTTCGGCACAGGCGGTCGCCTGGCGCTGAACCCGTGGATCGCCGCGCTCGGTGCAGTTGCGGGCGTCGTCCTGATCGCAGGGCCACTCATCCCCGAGGGCACTGCCACCTTCGCGAACAACTACAGCTCGGCACCGACCGGGCAAGACGTGCCGGCCCTCTATTTTGCGGGCCGACTCATCCAGCTCGCACTCGTTGGTGGAGCCATCGTGTTCGGCCTGCTGATCGTGCGGGCGTACGGCCTCGGACTGGCTGCTGGCGGAGTGAGCGTGGCGTTGTGGATGTGGGTGAGTTCGCTGCTCAACATGGGCACCTTCCCACTCGGCATTGCTGCCGGCAACTTCGGCGCTGGCCCGAACGACCCGACACCCCACGCCGTCACCACGGCTGGCATGGGCCTCACCCTGCTGATGCTCGTCGTCGGTGCGGTACTCGCAATAGTCGGCCACCAACGCCAACTGCGTCGCTACTGACGGCGGGGCGACCGGCTGACGGAACGCTCAGTTGCCGAGGGCTAAGTTGCCGAACATGTCAGACCTCTTGCGGCAACGACCGGCGGGGCCCGCTGCCCTCCGGCTGCTCCTCAACACAGCAGCCGAGCAACGTGCGCCGCTCGTCGCACCCGGCTGCTACGACGCACTCGGTGCCCGGCTCATTGAGCAAGCGGGATTCGACACGGCGTACATGACCGGCTTCGGCACCACTGCGTCCCTGCTGGGTCGCCCGGACGTCGGGCTCCTCGGCATGAGTGAGATGGTCGACAACGCTCGACGCATCACCGCCGCTGTCGATCTTCCGGTCATTGCTGATGCCGACACCGGCTATGGGAATCAGATCAACGTCGTGCGCTGCGTGCAGGAGTATGAGCGAGCGGGCGTCGCTGCACTGCACATCGAAGACCAGATCCTGCCGAAGAAGTGCGGACACATGGAAGACAAGCAAGTCGTCGATGCCAGCGTGATGGTTGGCAAGATCCGTGCCGCAGTAGCAAGTCGCCAAGACGACGACTTCATGGTGATCGCCCGGACGGACGCTCGCGCCCCGCACGGCATGGACGAGGCACTGCGTCGCGCCACGGCATACGCGGAGGCAGGCGCTGACATGCTATTCGTCGAGGCATTGCAGGACGTCGGAGAAATTGAGCGCGTCGCCACGGAGTTCGCCGGCATCCCGCTGCTGTTCAACTGGGCCGAAGGTGGCAAGACCCCGCCATTGACCTACGCGGAGATCGCAGCCCTCGGTTTCGCGATAATCATCATGCCGATCGGAATGCTCCTCGCAGCAACTGCCGCCATGCAGAACTTCCTGACCAAACTCAAAGCCGCTGGCACGCCTGCTCCGTTCGCCAACGAGCTGATGCCGTTCGACGATTTCACCGACCTCGTCGGACTTCCCGAAATCGGCGACCTCGAAAAGCGCTTCTCTTTCTGACCAGACAACAACCCTCAGCGGTGCCGTCACCTCAGCAGGCGGCGAGTTCAAGGTGACCCGTGTAGCGTCACCCGTATGAGGATGGTTGAAGCTGAGGAGCACGAGAGTATTCGCCTCGGCCCGATTCCAAGTCACGTGTCGTGCATCATGGATGGCAACGGACGTTGGGCTCAGATGCGCGAACTCGATCGGTCGAAAGGCCATGCTGCGGCCGAGGATTCGGTCGATGCCGCAGTTGACGCTTGTCTCGAACTCGGTGTGCAGTGGCTGTCGGTCTATGCGTTCTCCACAGAGAACTGGGCGCGCCCCGCTCCTGAAGTTCAGTTCCTGATGAGCCTCCAGGAGTGGCTGTTGCGCGAGGAGAAACGCAACCGCTTCCGCGACCTTGGTGTTCGGATGCGTTTCGTCGGCGACCTGGACGATCCGCGCGTGCCTCCGGCCTGCCGCGACTGGCTCCGCGAGTGCGAGGCAATGACCGCGCAGAACACCGAACTGGAGTTCGCGATCGCCTTCAACTACGGCGGCCGCGCCGAGCTTCTGCGGGCGATGACGCTGGCCGCAGCGAGTGAGACGGACATCTCTCAGCTGAGTGAGGACGACTTCCGAAAGTACTTGTACTGTCCAGAAATGCCGGACATTGACCTGCTGGTCAGGACGTCGTCCGAGCAACGATTGTCGAACTATTTTCCGTGGCACACCGCCTATTCGGAGTTCGTGTACACCGACACGCTGTGGCCGGATTTCCTCGGAGGGCACTTTTACAGCGCTGTTGCCGAATACCAGACTCGTAAGCGCCGTAAGGGCGGAAAGGCTGTTACCGAATCATGAAGGCTCGAGACTTCGCTGAACTCTTGGGGCTCGAATCGCTGCCCGAGGCCCTCGATGCCGTTGCCGACCAACTGATCGGCACCATCGATGGCTCTGCCGAGCTTGCCGAGCCCGCCATTCGGATGCTCGAAGGAGGCGGCAAGCGCCTTCGTCCGCTGCTGACCATTGCTAGTGCCGTCGCAGCGCACCCCGAGTGCTCGGTTGCTCCGCTCGACGAGCGTGTCCGAGCCGGTGCAGCATCGGTCGAATTGGTCCACGTTGGTTCGCTCGTGCACGACGACATCATCGACGAGGCCAACACCCGCCGCGGCGTAGAAACCGTCAACTCGAAAGAGGGCGCCAACCAGGCAGTACTCGTCGGAGACTTCCTCCTCGCTCGTGCCGGCATCGAAGCCGCACGTGTCTCGAAGGAAGTTGCCTTCAGCCTAGCGGTCACTATTTCCGACCTCTGTGACGGCCAAAGTCTCGAGGGTGCGCACGAGTTCGACGTCGATCGGACCACCGATCAGGCGCTTGCCTCCATTGCTGGCAAGACCGGTGCGCTACTCCGCGCGAGCTGCCACATTGGTGCGCTGTGCGTTGGCGAAATCGAGCGGGCCGAGGCGCTTGCCGAGTACGGCATGCAGTTCGGCATGGCCTTCCAGCTGGTCGACGACCTGCTCGACCTTGTCTCAACCGACGAACTCATGGGCAAGCCGGTGAACAACGACACCAAGTCCGGCGTGTACACGTACCCCGTGCTCATTGCGCTCGCCGAAGATGCTGACCCTGATGAGTTCAAGGCGTTGATGCTCGCGGCGAGAGACAGCCAGCAAGCGGCTGACGAGCTGAAGGCCCGGGTGCTCGCGTCGAGCGCTGTGACCGAAACCCTCGATCGGATTGGCGAGTACAACAAGCTGGCCAGCGCCTGCCTGTCGGACCTCCCGGACAGCCCAACCCGCACCGGGTTGATGGAACTGCCCGAGCGCTACCTCAACGGAATTCTCACCGAGAAGTCCGACCCCGCACTCCGCACCTGGTAGCAGGGGCCCAACTCGGGCGAGTTCTCGCAGGCCCAGACGCGATGGAACCCCTTGCAGTCCAAGGGGTTCCATCACATTTCTTGTGCGCGAGGGGGGACTTGAACCCCCACGCCCTTACGGACACCAGCACCTGAAGCTGGCGCGTCTGCCATTCCGCCACTCGCGCAAGTGGAGGCTGAACGATAACCGGGCGCGTCCAGGATCTCCACGCGCAAT
>NZ_JBDNIJ010000291.1:0-3784 GCF_041688325.1 Ilumatobacter sp. | reverse complement strand
GAGCAGCAGCGCGCAATCAGCACTAATTCGCGGCTTTCGTTGTGATCACTCCCACGTCGGGTGGTACTCTCTGCAAAGACCGAACGGGAACACCGGTGAAAATCCGGGGCTGTCCCGCAACTGTCACCGAGGAGCGAACCTCTACATGCCACGGCCTTCGGGCTGGAAGGCGGAGGCAAGCATTGATCCGGGAGCCAGGACACCGAACGGGATCAGTACACACCACGAGGATTGGAAAAAAATGAGTGACACCTTGATCGCTACACCTGCCGCGAGCACGCCGATTCGTGTGCCCGCCGTTGTATGGATTGCCGCAACGATGGCGCTGTTTGCGTCATATCTCATGCTCGGCGAGAACGGCGCACTACTGGCCAGTTCGTGGGAGCTCTTGCACGAGAGCTTCCACGACGGTCGCCACGCCTTCGGCGTTCCCTGCCACTAGGCCATCTTGACTCCCACATACAGCGCCGTGTTGAAGCGGGCGCTGCTGGCTGGCGTGCTCGTCGGCATTGCGCTCGGCGTCTACGTACTCGTCGTCGTTGAGCCAGTCATCACCGATGCGATTGCGCTCGAAGAGCGTCTCGGCGATGGCCATACCCACGCCGCATCAGACGCGGCACATACCCACGGCGACGATGCTCTCGTCAGCCGCCGAGGTCAACTCGTTGGTGGTTTCGTTGCAAGCGTTGCGCTCGGCGTGATCGTCGCCGGCGTGTTCGGCACGATCTTCGCTGCCGTGCGCCACCGGCTTCCTGGGCGCAACGACTTCCACCGGTCGCTGTGGTTGGGCACCGTCGGCTTCGTCTCGGTCGCTTTGATCCCGGGCCTCAAGTACCCGGCAAACCCACCTGCGGTCGGTGACGCTGCCACTGTCGGCGAACGGTCGGTGCAGTGGCTCTCGCTCGTCGTGGTCTCGATGATTGCTGTGTTCTTCTTGGGCCGTCTCTCAGTTGCACTGCGCTCGCGGATCGACGACGCGTCGCGTTGCTGCGTGGTTGCTGTTGCATCAGTTGGGGTCTTCGGAGCGCTCCTCGTCCTCTATCCATCGACACCTGACTCGATCAGCCCCAGTGCTCCGGCTGCCTTGGTGTGGGACTTCCGACTGCGCTCATTGGGCAGCCTGGCGCTGCTCTGGGCAGGCATCGGCGCCGGCTTCGGTCTCTTCATGAACTCGCTGACACAACGCGCGACCACCACCGTCGCAGCCGACGTCCTCGTCTGAACGTTCGCGCATGCACAACACATCGATGAATCTGCCCGAACACCTCGCGGTGCGCCTCCGCGCACTGGCCGAACAGAGCGGATCGTCCGAGGAGGAAGTGATTCGCGAACTGGTCGAACAGCGACTCGCCGATCTCGCGACGACGCAGCCCTCCGAGGCACCGGTTCCCGGCCGTTTCGTCGGGGTGGGGGTCGGCCCGGGACCCGCCGACCTGGTCACGTTCAAGGCGGTGCACGCACTCCGTCGAGCCGACCGCGTTGTCGCACCGTGCACATCGGTCGAAGCGATCGGTCGCGCCGAAGCGATCGTGCGTGAAGCAGCGCCCGATGTCGTCGTCGAGCGGATGGTCTTTGTGATGGTCGTCGAGCACGAGGTACGCGCGGCTGCGCTCCGCGAGGTGTGCGAACGGATCGTTGCCTACCTCGCAGCAGGCGACGAGGTCGCGTTCATCACGCTGGGAGACCCCAACCTGTACTCAACGGTGTCGTCCGTGGTTGCTGGCATCCTCGCTCGTCGCCCCGGCACCATCACCGCCACCGTGCCGGGAATCGCCGCGTTCCAGGCACTGGCGATGGAAGCCGACGTGGTGCTGACCGACGAACAGCAGTCGCTGCTGTTGTTACCGGCCAGCGTGGCGCCCGAGGTCATCGACGAGGCGCTCGCGGACCGCACCCGCACCGTGGTGCTGTACAAGGGAGGTGGGCGCATCGCTGCGATTGCCGACCATCTCGAGGCGGCCGATCGCCTCGGCCCGGCAATGCTTGGCGAACTGATCGGCATGCCCGGCCAGCGCGTGACACCAGTCGCCGATGTCCGTGACCGTCCAGCCAGCTATCTCAGCGCCGTCATCTCTCCCGCACCCGAAGGCATCGGACCCACCCCATGAGCACGACTGCATCACCATCCGATACCGAGCCCACCTCGATGATTTCGTTCGTCGGTGCAGGCCCCGGCGCCGACGATCTGATCACGCTGCGCGGAGCGCAGCGTCTTGCTGGCGCCGACGTCGTGATCTGGGCATCGAGCCTGATTCCCGAGTCGATGCTCGATCACTGCCGTCCCGACGCCACACTCCACGACTCGGCGACGATGACTCTCGAAGACGTACTCGACGTGTTCGAGGCGCACCCCGATGCGATGATCGTGCGCCTCCACAGTGGCGATCCCAGCGTGTACGGTGCGATCCAAGAACAAATCGACTGGTGCCACGAGCACGAGCGCTTCTTCGAAGTCGTTCCCGGAGTTACCTCGGTTGCCGGAGCCGCGGCCGAGATTCGTCGCGAGTTGACGATTCCCAAGCGCGGTCAGGCACTGGTCTACACCCGACTCGCCGGACGCACGTCAGCGTCGATGCGTGAGTTCGAAGACGTCAAGTCGTTCGCGGCGCACGGCACCACAATGGCGGTGTTCCTCAGCGGCGCCCGACCAGACGAACTTCAAGACGAGTTGTTGGTCGAAGGCAGCCGCTACACAGCCGACACTCCCGCCGTCGTCTTCGTCCGAGCGACCTGGCCCGATCAGCAGATCGTGCACACGACGGTCGGCGGTGTGGCAGCAGCCATCCGCAGCACCGGCGCGACCATGACCCTGTTGGTACTCGTCGGCGACGTACTCGAAGACATCCCCGTCGATGCGCGCAGCCATCTCTACGACCCCGCCTACACCACTGCGTACCGGCTGCGCTCTGAACGCGGCTCGACCGAAGGGCGCGCGAGCGCTCGCAGCACGCACTGAAACGCTGCCATGTCCACGTCCGAACCCGAACTCTCACCCGATGTGGCCAACGCCACCGGCTTGCGCACGGGGTGGACGACCGGAACCTGTGCATCAGCAGCCGCAAAGGCGGCAACCGCCTGGCTCGTCCACGGTGCCCCACCGACCGAGGTCGAGGTGAGGTTGCCAGACGACACCCGCGTCACGTTTCCCACCGCCGACATCGACCCCACACATCCGTACCGCATTGCGATCGTCAAAGACGCCGGCGACGATCCGGACTGCACCGACGGCGCGCACATCACCGCCGAGGTGCAGTGGGCCGACGATTCCTATGAGGCCGGTGACGACGTGACGCTGCTCGGCGGGACCGGCGTCGGACAGGTCACCAAACCTGGCCTGGGCCTCGATGTGGGCGGCCCCGCGATCAACCCTGTTCCAGCGCGGATGATCCGCCAGGCGATTGCTGAGGTCACCCCCCTCCCGATCACCTGCACGATCTCGGTGCCGGGTGGCGAGCAGATGGCAGCAAAGACCTCGAACGCACGACTCGGCATTGTCGGCGGCATCTCGATCTTGGGGACGACGGGCATCGTGAAGCCCTTCTCGACTGCAAGCTACCGCGCCAGCGTCGTGCAACAGATCGATGTCGCTGCCGCGCAGGGCAAAGACACCGTGGTTCTCGCCACCGGATCACGCAGTGACGATTGGGCCCAGGCAACCTGGCCTGAACTCGAACCCGTGTCGTTCGTCGAGGTCGGTGACTTCACGGGCATCGCACTCCGACGCGCTGCAGGCCACGGAATCGAACACGTTCGCTTCGTCGGCATGGCGGGCAAGATCGCCAAG
>NZ_JBDNIJ010000290.1:0-1570 GCF_041688325.1 Ilumatobacter sp. | reverse complement strand
GTGCACGCAAAAATGACTGCGATGTCGGACTTTTACGTTCTCGTTCATACCCTTGATTTGGATTGCAGACACCACCCAAAATCCCCCAATAAAGAATCCCCCTTTCCCACCGTAAGAGGAGCTCACATGACCGCCACCGACCTCGTTGACCGTCGCCAGTTTTACATCGATGGATCGTGGGCACCGCCCGCCGAGCAGCACGATGCGTTCGTGATCGACCCATCCACCGAGCAGCCCTGTGCGGTCATTTCGCTCGGGTCCCAAACCGATACCGACGCAGCTGTCGCTGCGGCGCGTGCCGCGTTCGATTCGTGGAGCCGTACCCCGACCGCGGAACGGGTGGCGCTGCTCGTGAAGTTGCTCGAGGTCTACGAACGTCGTTCCAGCGAGATGGCGGAGGCGATCTCGATGGAGATGGGTGCGCCGATTGATCTGGCTCTGCAGTCGCAGGTGAGCGCCGGTTCGTGGCACATCCGCAACACAATCGCTGCGCTTGAAGCATTCGACTTCGATCGGCCGCTGAGCGAGGGGGCCCCGGGCGATCGGATCCTCTACGAGCCGGTGGGGGTGTGCGCGATGATCACGCCGTGGAACTGGCCAATGAACCAGGTGACGCTCAAAGTCGCCCCGGCACTCGGGGTCGGGTGCACGATGGTCCTCAAGCCCTCCGAGGTCGCACCGTTGTCCTCGTCGCTCTTCGCTGAGATGGTCGATGAGGCAGGGTTCCCTCCAGGCGTTTTCAACCTGGTCAACGGCGATGGCGCCGGAGTGGGATCGCAGCTGTCGGCGCATCCCGACGTCGACATGGTGTCCTTCACAGGATCAAACCGGGCAGGGGTTGCCATCACCCACAACGCCGCAGAGTCGGTCAAGCGCGTTGCTCTGGAGTTGGGTGGCAAGGGTGCCAACATCGTGTTCGCCGACGCGGACGATGCCGCCGTCGAGCGGGGCGTGCGCCACTGCTTCAACAACAGTGGCCAGTCGTGCAACGCCCCTACGCGCATGCTGGTCGAGCGTTCCGTGTACGACGCAGCAGTGGCGACGGCGCAACGTGTCTCGAACGAGATGACCGTCGACGTTGCCTCGAAGAACGGCCGCCACATTGGCCCGGTGGTCTCCCAAGCACAGTTCGACAAAATCCAAGGTCTGATCGAGAGCGGCCAGAGCGAGGGGGCTCGGCTCGTGGCCGGCGGGCCAGGGCGGCCCGACGGGCTCGAGGTCGGCTACTTCGTGCGGCCGACGGTGTTTGCCGACGTGTCGCCGGAGATGACAATCTCCCGTACCGAGATCTTCGGCCCCGTGCTGGCGATCACACCGTTTGACACCGAGGACGAGGCGATTGCGATGGCGAACGACACCTCGTTCGGTCTGACGAACTACGTCCAGACGGCCGACATCGACCGTGCCAGGCGTGTCGCCAAACGATTGCGGTCCGGCATGGTCGAGATGAACGGCAAGTCGCGTTCGGCCGGTTCGCCGTTTGGTGGTTACCGCCAGTCCGGCAACGGACGTGAGGGCGGCACGTGGGGTCTGGAAGAGTTCCTTGAAGTGAAGGCGGTCAGCGGATGGG
>NZ_JBDNIJ010000289.1:0-5151 GCF_041688325.1 Ilumatobacter sp. | reverse complement strand
GAAGTCGGGTTCGCCGGCTCCGAAGCCGATGACATTTTCACCGGCAGCCTGCATGGCCTTGGCCTTCGAGTCGACGGCCAACGTGGCCGAGGGAGCAATGGCGGCAAGACGTGCCGACGTTCGGGTCATGGGACGGTTCACGTTGGAAGATCCTACGGCTTCGAACGACCGTGCCTCAGCCGGTATCCATCCTCGATTGTTCACAACTCAAGCGTCAGTCCTTGCGCGCACAAACGCTACGGTCGCGCCATGGCAGCTGATGCAATGATCCGGAAGAACGTGAGTGGGCTTCCGAGCCCTGATCTCACCCCTACAGCGACCGCACTCAACAAGCCCTTGAGCGAGTGCAAGGTCGCGATCTGCACCACCGCAGGCCTTCGGTCCGCCGGCGACATCAAGCTGTGGATGGACTCTTCGTTCACCGTCCTACCGAACGAAGCTCGCGACCTCCAGCTCAGCCACTTCTCCCCCAACTTCGACCGCGCCGGCCTCACTGCCGACCTCAACACCGCCTACCCGGCCGATCGACTCAACGAACTGGTCGACGCCGGAGTCATTGGCTCGGTCGCCACGAACAACCTGTCGTTTATGGGCGCTCAGATGGACGCGACGTTCTCGGCAATCATCCAGGACACGGGCCCCGCCGCAGCGCAGATACTGATCGACGACGGCGTCGACGTGGTGATCTTCACTCCCGTTTGACCGCTCTGCACGCGCACCGTGAGTGTGCTCGCCCATGTGTTCGAACAAGCCGGTCTCGCAACCGTCGGCATCTCCCTGGTTCGCGGCCAAGCCGAAGCGGCCAAACCGCCGCGCATGCTGAACGTCGACTTCCCGCTCGGCCGACCGCTTGGCAAGCCGAACGACGCCGAGTTCCAGACCAGCGTGCTCATGGCGATGTTCGGCCTGCTCGAACGGACTGACGTGCCGGTCCTCGAAGACTTCCCCGAGTCGATCGAAGACCAGACCGGCGAGGCTCCTGGCTCCTGCCCACTCCCGCCGCGCCACAATCCCGAGCTTCACGCCGCCATCGACGAGGCCCAAGGTCTACGAAATGCGTACGACCGCAACCTCGAAGCAACAGGGGGCCGCACCCTTGTCGGACGAATCGCTGGCGTCGACGGCATCGCCGGTTTGATCGAACAGTTCATCGAAATCGAGAACGGCTCGTCGCTCGCCGACATCGGGTGGGACCCCATGACCACGATCGCCGTCGGCCAAGACGTCCGTGCGTACTACGAAGAAGCCGGCCTGCAGCTCGCCGACAACACCGGCGCCCGCCAGCTTGAGACGTGGTTCTACCACCAGACCGAAACCGGCCAATTGATCCGACGGGTCCGCGACCTGATGAAAGAACGCGAAGAAGACGGCACTGCCGTTACCTACCTCGCCCCCATGACCCAAGGCTGATTTCAGCCCTTCCTTCTTTTTTGAAAAGTCCTGGCCGACTTCTCAGTACGGACCGCAATGATGTGGCGGTGACTGAGACCCCCACCATCACCATTCCTGCTGCCCTCCTCCCGGCGGATGGGCGCTTCTGCTGCGGCCCCTCCAAGGTCCGTTCCGAGCAGATCGACGCCCTCGTCGCCGCCAGCGCGACCATCATGGGAACGTCCCATCGCAAGCCTGCGGTGAAGAACCTCGTCGGTGATGTGCGGTCAAAGTTGTCCGAGCTCTTCGCGCTGCCCGACGGCTGGGAGATCATCCTTGGCAACGGTGGATCGACCATGTTCTGGGATGCCGCGACATTCGGCCTCGTACGTGAGCGCAGCCAACACCTCGTGTTCGGCGAGTTCTCCTCGAAGTTCGCTGAGGCCTGCGCCACAGCGCCACACCTCGGCGACCCTTCCGTGATCAAGGTCGACCCTGGAAGCCATCCCGACCCGACTGCTGAAGCCGGAATCGACCTCTACGCACTCACTCACAACGAGACCTCGACCGGCGTTGCAATGGAGCTCCGTCGCCCCGCCGACACCGACGGCGCGCTCGTGGCCGTCGACGCCACCTCCGCAGCCGGCGGCCTCATGTGGGACCCCGCCGAAGTCGACGCGTACTACTTCGCACCACAAAAATGCTTCGGTTCCGACGGGGGCCTCTGGCTCTCAGCCTGCTCACCGGCAGCTCTCGAAAGGATCAACGAGATCGGCAGCTCAAATCGCTGGCGGCCCGCCTCGCTCGACCTGCAGATCGCGCTCGACAACTCGACGCAAAACCAGACGTACAACACGCCGGCCCTCGCCACCCTGGTGATGCTCGATGCGCAGCTCGACTGGATGCTCGCGAACGGCAGCCTCGCCGGCATGGCCGGTCGCAGCGCCACCTCAGCTGAGATCCTGTACTCCTGGGCCGAGTCACGTGATTGGGCAACGCCCTTTGTAACCAACCCGGCGCACCGCTCCAACGTGGTGGGCACGATCGATCTTGACGATTCGATCGACGCAACTGCGGTCAGCGACATCCTGCGCGCGAACGGCGTGCTCGATACCGACTCCTATCGCAAGCTCGGCCGCAACCAGTTGCGAGTCGGCATGTTCCCAGCGATCGACAGCGCCGACGTCGCGGCGCTCACGGCATGCATCGATCACGTCGTCGCCGCTCTCTAGCCTGAGAGGAATAGCCTGAGCGGATGCAGTCAACCGATGTGCTGAGCTTCGGAATGGGCAATATCGGCTCACTCGAGCGACCGGTCATGCTGGTCGGCCTAGAAGGGTGGTTCGATGTTGCGAGCGCGGCCACGGCTGCGGTCAACGCATTTACCTCGGCCGAGAACGCCGTCGTGGTCGGGTCGATCGACCCCGACCCGTTTTACGACTTCACGCAACAGCGTCCGCACGTCACTATCGACGACGGGGTCCGCGAAATCGTCTGGCCGACCAACGACTTCGTGCTCCAGCGGAATGGCATCGCCGGCCCAAGCGGCAAGCTGCAACGCGACGTCGTCGGGCTGATCGGCGTCGAGCCGCACTTCAATTGGCGCACCTACATCGATGCGATCATCACCGTGGCCGTTGCGATGGGTTGTGAGGCCGTCGTCACAGTCGGCGCGTCGGCCGAAGCAATCCCCCACACCCGCACGCCTCCGGTCACGGGCAGCACGGCGACGCCTGACCTGGCGGCCCGACTCGGGTTGTCGCAGCCGTCGTACCAGGGCATCACCGGAGTAGCTGGCGTCCTCAATGCTGAACTGGAAGCACGGAACATTCCGTCGATCTCACTGCGCGTCGGTATCCCGCACTACTTGATGAACGCCGAGCATCCCTTGGCAGTGTCAGCGCTCGCTCGGCACCTGAGCCATGTGCTCGACGTTCCGACCACGACCGACCTTGGCGAACAGGTCGACAACTGGCGCGACGTCCACGACGAAATCATCGCACACGATGACCAGCTCCGGATGTACGTCCGCATGCTCGAAGCCGAATTTGACCGTCGCGCCGAAGCCCAGATTCCAACCGCCGATGACCTCGGCGATCAATTCGAAAACTTCCTCCGCGACCAACGCGACGACACGTAGCCCAGGCGCCGCGAACGCCGAAGGATCAGACCTGGGCGAGGGCTTGGTCGATGTCGGCGATGATGTCGGCAATTGTCTCGAGTCCGACACTCAACCGGATCAGGCCCGGCGTGACACCAGCAGCAGCGAGGTCTTCGGGCGACAGTTGGCTGTGGGTGGTGCTCGCGGGGTGGATCACGAGGCTGCGCACGTCGCCGATGTTCGCCACATGGCTGTGCAACTCGCACGCCTCGACAAATTTCTTGCCAGCGTCTGTACCGCCCTTCAGTTCGAAGGCGACGATCGAACCGGCGCCGATGCCGTTGCTATACCTCTGCGTCCGCTCGTACCACGGGCTGTCAGGGAGACCTGCAAAGGTGACCGACTCGACCTTGTCGTGTGCAAGAAGATGCTCAGCCACAGTTTGCGCGTTTGAGAAGTGACGCTCCATGCGCAGCGAGAGTGTTTCGAGACCCTGCAGGATGAGGAATGCATTGAACGGCGAGATCGCCATGCCGAGGTCGCGCAGCATCTGGACACGCGCCTTGAGGATAAACGCTCCGTGGCCGAGCGCAGGGAAGTACGCGAGACCGTGGTAGCTCGGGTCGGGCTCGGTGAAGTTGGGGAATCGACCCGAGGCGGCATAGTCGAACGTGCCGCCGTCGACGATGGCACCACCGATTGAGGTGCCGTGACCGCCACAGAACTTGGTGAGGCTGTGCACCACAATGTCGGCGCCAAGTTCGAGCGGACGAACCATGAACGGTGTCGGCACGGTGTTGTCGACCATGAGTGGGATGCCGTTCTCGTGCGCAACAGCCGACACGCCCTCGATGTCGAACATCGCATTGCGTGGGTTGGCGAGCACTTCACCGAAGAAGACCTTCGTATTGTCCTTGACCGCTGCGCGCCATTGGTCGAGGTTGTCAGGGTCTTCAACGAAGGTGACCTCGATGCCCATCTTCGGCATCGTGTACTTGAGCAGGTTGTACGTGCCGCCGTAGAGCGAAGGCGACGCGACGACATGGTCACCCGACTCACAGAGCGTCAGCAGTGAGAGCGTTGCCGCCGACTGGCCGGAGGCGACAACAAGGGTGCCGCAGATACCGATCGCCGTGGTGCAGCCACCTTCAAGCGCGTTCACGCGTTCTTCGAGCGCGGCCTGCGTCGGGTTCATGATGCGTGTGTAAATGTTGCCAACTTCGGCAAGCCCGAACAGATTCGCAGCATGCTCCGTGTCACGGAACTCGTACGACGTCGTCTGATAAATCGGTACAGCCCGGGCGCCCGTCGTCGGGTCCGCCTCGCCGCCCACGTGAATCTGCTTGGTTTCGAATCCCCAGTTGTCGCTCATGCTGTTGAACCATAGCGCCCGATACCCGACCTACCAAGTCGGGATTGAACGCAGAGCCCACAGTTGCAGGCATTGCTGCAAAAACGACAAAAGGAGCACTCCGGAGAGCACTCCTTCTGTCAAGCACTTCGGCTTCGTTCACACGGGAGGGTTGGTGACGGGGAAACCGAAGTGGCGAATTTGTTGGCTGTATGTTAGTGCGATGCTGCCGGACTGAGAACGTCGAGCGATCAGAAAACAGCGAGGATTGTCGAAACTTTCAGCCTGGTCGATCCAGCCAACGATGAACGCGGCGAATGCGGCTGCG
>NZ_JBDNIJ010000041.1:0-4358 GCF_041688325.1 Ilumatobacter sp. | reverse complement strand
TTGTCGCTGCCCGAACCGTCGACAGAACCGCCGAGGTCGTTCACCACAATCAGTGCACCACGTGCTGCCATCATCAGTGCGTGCTGCCTACCCAGGCCGCCACCGGCGCCGGTGATGATCGCTACTCTGCCGTCGAATCCAAGATCAGTCATGGGGAGCCACGTTACCCACGGGTAACCGAGGTCGACCAACCTTGTGCCATGTGGCGGCCCGTAGTCGGCCTCGTCGTGGCCGACGAAAGAATCTCCGTCTCGCCAACGAACATCGTCGACGCCGCAGAGATGACGGTCCTTGCAGCAGATGCAGCAGATGCAGCGGGCGTGCTCGGCGGCAAGATCAGGACGTCGATTGATCCGTCAAATATCAATTGTCCTGACGAGACTGCCGTGCTCGCCAATGATCAGATGCAGTACGAGATCACCGATGAACGCTGGTGCTCGGGCTGCGCCCGACTCGCTCACGCTCGGAGGGCCGACGCGATCCGAACTGGGTTGTCGGCGCTCACGACGACGCGTTCGTCGTCGATGCTGACCGGGACACCGAGGCCGTCGGCCAGCGTGAGCGTGCACCCGTCGTGATCGAGGTCGACACGGATCTTGGAGCCGTGTCGGGTCAGGTGGAACGTGATGCCGTCCCACGCCGCTGGAAGGCGAGGCGTAAACTCGACGAAATCGCCACGTTCGACCAACCCGGCGAAGCCGTACACGATGCCGGCCCACACACCGCCGGCGGATGCGATGTGCACACCGTCAGCGGTGTTGTTGTGGGAGTCGTGGAGGTCGAGGTACAGGGCCTGCAGGAAGTAGTCGACAGCGACATCTTCGTAGCCAACGTTGGCTGCGACGATCGCCTGAACACACGCTGACAGCGACGAGTCCCCAGTGGTGATCGGGTCGTAGTAGTCAAAGTTGCGCCGCTTCTGGTCTTCTGAGAAATGCTCACCGCGCAGGAACATCGCGAGGACCACGTCGGCTTGCTTGAGCACTCGGTGTCGATAGATGACCAGCGGGTGGAAGTTGAGGAGCAACGGGTACTTCTCGGGCGGCGTGCCCTCCCAATCCCACGGCTCGAGGTCGAGGAACTCGGAGTCCTGGGGATGGATCTCCAGCTGCTCGTCGAATGGGATGTGCATCGCGTCAGCGGCGGCATCCCACGCATCGAGTTCACCGACGTCGAGCCCGGTCGATCGCTGCACGTGTTCGAACATCTCAGGGTTCCACTCGGAAAGGAATCGCACCGTGCGGGCCGCGTAGCGCAGGTTGAAGCGTGCCATGACGTTCGTGTACGTGTTGTCGTTCACGACGGTCGTGTACTCGTCGGGGCCGGTCACCCGGTGGATGTGGAACGTGCCTGATCCGCTGGTGTTGTAGAAGCCGAGGCCGGCCCACATCCGTGCAGTCTCGATGAGGATCTCGGCGCCCTCGTGCGCAAGAAACTCGATGTCGCCCGTTGCGTCGAGATAACGGCGGAGCGCAAAGACCACCGCTGCGTTGATGTGATACTGCGCGGTGCCAGCGGCGTAGTAGGCCGACGCCTCTTCGCCATTGATGGTGCGCCAGGGATACAGCGCACCGTTCTCGCTGAGCATTTTGGCGCGCGACCGGGCGGCGTCGAGCATCTTCCACCGAAAGCGGAGGACCTTCCGCGCGGCCTGCGGGTTGGTATAGGCAAGGAACGGTGCGACGTACACCTCGGTGTCCCAGAAGTAGTGCCCGTCGTAGCCGCCGCCGGTGACGGCCTTCGCGGCGATGCCCTGCTCGTGTGTCCGCGCAGACGCCTGGGCGAGCTGGAACAGGTTCCACCGCAGCGCCTGCTGCGCTCGATCGTCGCCACGCAGTTCGATGTCTGACGCAGCCCAGAAATCGGCGAGCCACGACCGCTGTTCCGAACGCAGTTGGTCGAGACCATCGTCGGCGGCGCGCTGCAGGGTGCGTCGACAACGGTCGGCGAGCTCTTCGGTCGGCACCCCAGTGGAAGAGTGGTACGACGCAAACTTCGTGATCCGGATCGTGTTACCTGGCTGCGCCTCGACGGTGAACACCGTCTTGGCGAGGTCGTCTTCGGTGCTGTGTTCGATGTCGATCGCGCAGGTCGTGTCCACGACATGATGCATGCCGACAGCCAGTGTCATCGCGCTGTTGACGCAGCGGTAGCCGAGGACGGTGTGGTCGCCGTCGTACTCGTTCAACAGAGGTTCGAGCACTCGTTCGGCGAACTGGCTGGACTGGCGCGGGTCGGTGGTGCCGTCGCCCTCACCGAGCGCTGCGTCAGGAACGTGGTATTCATCTTCGCCGTCTTGCCGGTTCATCAGCTGCGAGGAGATGACGATTGGTGCAGCGTCGTCGAGCAGTGTGACCTCGAACGTCATCGCTGCAAGGTGGCGATGCTCGAAGCTGACGAGGCGCGTGGAGGCCACGCTGACGCGCTTGCCGCCGGGCGTCCGCCAGATGAAGCTGCGGGTCAGCTCGCCGGTGCGAAAGTCGAGCGTTCGCTCGTAGTCGATCAGTTCGGCACTTTCGAGCAGGAGCGGTTCGTCGTCGACGTACAACTTGATCAGCTTGGCGTCGGGCGCGTTGACGATCGTCTGACCCGTCGTGGCGAATCCGTAGGCGTTTTCGGCGTGCCTGATCTGCCAGGTCTCGTGGAACCCGTTGACGTAGGTGCCGTGGGAGTGAGCGTTGCGACCTTCTTCCGGGTTGGCGCGCATGCCGATGTAGCCGTTGCCGACGGCGAACAGTGTTTCGGTGTGACCGAGGTCGTCATCGCAGTATTCAAGTTCGGTCAGCCGCCACGGGTCGACGGGAAATCGATAGTCGGGAAGGGGAGTCGGGTTGGCCATGTCAGTTCAGCAGTTCAGTAGTTCAGCGAGGTCGGCAACAACAAATGTCGCACCGTGGTCGAGCAGCGCCTGCGGGCCGGCGCCTCGGTCGACTCCGATGACCACGGCGAAGTTGCCGGCTGCACCGGCGGCGACACCGGAGGTCGCGTCTTCGACCACTACGGTTCGTGCAGGATCGACACCCAGGCGTTGGGCGCCGAGCAGGTATCCGTCAGGAGCGGGCTTGCCAGCGAGCCCTTCATCTGTTGCGACGATGCCGTCGATCACGATGTCGAATCGGTCGCCGAGTCCGGCAGCGTCAAGCACCGGAACGGCATTCTTCGATGACGACACGATGGCGTCGGGGATCGATGCGTTGGTGAGCAGTTCGAGTGTCGCGGCGGAACCCGGATACGGGGCGATGCCGTCCCGTTTGAGCACTTCGTTAAAGAGTGCGTTCTTGCGGTTGCCCAGAGCGCAGACCGTGCCGTCTCCGGGAGCGTCAGAGGCGTCGCCGTCGGGGAGCGTGATGCCACGCGAGGCGAGGAACGACCGGACTCCGTCGTAGCGCGGCTTGCCGTCGATGTATTTGAGGTAGTCGGCCTCGGTGTAGTCGTAATCGGCGAACAGTTCGCCCCAGGCGTGTTCGTGGATCTCGGCAGTCGGTGTGATGACGCCGTCGAGGTCGAACAGCACTGCGTCGTAGTCCGTCCACCGGAAAGTGGCTGCCGTCGGTTGGTCCATCGTTCTGAGGCTACGCGACCGACCAGAGTTGTGTATCGGGTCAGACCCGTTCCGTCGCTGTTGAAAGAAAGCCCTGCCTCTGAGAGCGCTCTTTGTCCTTTGTCTCGCCCGACTACTTGGCGGCGAGATCGAGAGCGCGCTGCTTGAGGGCGCGGTAGTCGAGCTTGCCGTTGTTGGCTCGCCCGACCGTGTCGATTTCGAAGACGACCTTCGGGGCCTTGTAGGCCGCGAGGTTGGCCTTGACGTGATCGCGAAGTTCTTGGGATTCGATGGTGGCGCCGGGGTGAGCCTCGACCAGCGCAGTGATCGATTCGCCCCACTTCTCGTCAGGCAGGCCGACTACTGCGGCATCGGCGACGGCGGGATGCCGCTTCAGGCACTCTTCGACTTCTTCCGGGTAGACCTTCTCGCCACCGGTGTTGATGCACTGGCTGCCGCGTCCGAGGAGGGCGACGGTGCCGTCGACCTCGACCGTGGCGTAGTCGCCAGGGATTGAGTAGCGCTCGCCGCCGATGATCACGAAGGTTTCGGCCGACTTGGCTTCGTCCTTGTAGTAGCCAATCGGGGTGCGGCCCCGGAGGGCCACCCGGCCACGCTCGCCCGAGCCGGGAACGACGTCGTTGCCGTCATCGGTGATGACTCGCGTGTTGGGTCCGAGTTGGAACTGGGCGGTCTGACGATTCGGATCGCTCACTGACTCGGAGGTCGTCGTGTTTGTCGCCATGCCGATCGCTTCGCTCGATCCGAGCGCGTCGACCATGATCAACCGATCGTTGTGGCGGAGCAGGCCGTCCTT
>NZ_JBDNIJ010000288.1:0-2164 GCF_041688325.1 Ilumatobacter sp. | reverse complement strand
GAGCATTCGGATGAGGAAGGCGAGGAGCATTCGGATGAGGAAGGCGAGGAGCATTCGGATGAGGAAGGCGAGGAGCATTCGGATGAGGAAGGCGAGGAGCATTCGGATGAGGAAGGCGGCGATCCGCACATCTGGACCGATCCGACCCGCATCATCACCGCAGTCGAAGCGCTCGAGCCGGTCGTGGCTGGTCTCGCTGGCGTCGATTCAGAAGCTCTCGCCACGTCGTTCGACAACTACCTTGCCGAGCTGGCGAGTCTCGACGCTGCGATGGAGGACACGCTCGCGGCGGTCCCCGAGGCTCAACGCGTGATTGTGACCAATCATGAGGTCTTTGGCTACTTCGCCGACAGGTTCGACTTCGAAGTCGTCGGGGCGATCATCCCATCGCTGACCACCAACGCCGAGCCGTCGGCGTCCGACCTCGACGAACTCGTCGAAGTGATCGAGGCCGAGGGCATCCAGGCGATCTTCGGTGAGACGACCCAATCGTCGAACCTTGCGGACGCGATCGCTGACGAGGTCGGCGGTGCGGTGGAAGTGGTCGAACTATTCAGCGAAAGCCTCGGCGAGGACGGCTCTGGTGCCGAGACCTACATCGGCATGATGCAGACGAACGCTGATCTGATCGCGACCGCTCTCTCCTCCTGACCGGGGAGCGCGAGACTTGGCCACGATGATCGACTTCTTCCTCGACGCCTTCGGCTCGCAGATCACCCGCCGGGCCCTTCTCGGGGGGCTGCTGGCCGCCACGATGACATCGTTGATCGGTACGTGGGTCGTCATCCGAGGTCTGGCGTTCTTCGGCGACGCCATGGCCCACGGCGTACTGCCCGGCATCGCGCTCGCAGTCGTCTGGGGGTTCAACCTCACCCTCGGGGCGGCGGCGAGCGCGATCGTGATGGTGCTGGGCATCAACCTCGTGCACCGCACGACGAAATTGTCTGACGACACCGGGATCGGACTGCTGTTCGTCGGCATGCTCGCACTCGGTGTGGTCATCATCAGCCGTCAGAACTCCTTCGCCGGCGATCTCAACGGGTTCCTCTTCGGTGACGTCCTCGGGGTGCGTCGAGGCGAACTCGTGCTCGGAACGATTGCATTGGTCATCACCGTGGTCGGTGTCGTCGTCGGCCACCGACCCTTCTTGGCACTATCGATCGATGCCGACAAAGCAGCGACGCTGGGCCTGCGCCCAGGCTTTGCGCACATCGCGATGTTGATCTTGCTGTCGTTGACCGTCGTGGCAAGTTTTCGGGTCGTGGGAACGTTGCTCGTGTTCGGGTTCCTGGTCGCTCCGCCTGCTACCGCAGTGCTCTTGGTGCGCCGGGTGCCAGTCGCCATGGTGGTCGCCGTCGTGTTCGGATGGCTGGCCGTGGTCCTCGGGCTTGCGGTGAGCTACCACGCCGACACCGCTGCCTCAGCCACCGTTGCGGGCGTCGCAGTCGGTCAGTTCTTCGTTGTTCTCGCAGCGACCGAACTCCTCGGTTTCATGCAAGGTCACCGGCGTCGAAACAACTCGGGCCACCCCGACGACGCAGCAACGTCCGCAGCCGCTGTCTGAACGACGTCGGGCGAGCACCGAGCGTCCCGTACGAAACACCGTTCTGACGAGCGGCCAGTGACACTGCGGGCTGCTCAGTCCGGCGAGACTGGCTCCGAAGATCTCCGGATCTCCCGGACGGGATTCGGTCGAGAGTGGAGTAGCTGCATCCAGGAGGACCGTCTGGACGGCACACCGGTACGGAACGGACATATCTGGACTGCGCTGGTTGGTTTCGCACGGTTTCGAACCAGCTCCGACCTTCTCGGGTCATCGTCCCTGCAACGCGCTTGACGGCTTCAGGCCGACAAGTGCAGCCCACACCGCCCTCACAGACAGGGGTCGGCCGGTCGCCTGAGGGAACATCAGCTTTCCCGCCTGAGAACGCAGGGCTGTCCGACGCCGATGGATTCATGAGCAGGGCATTCGTGCGACGAGCGCAAGCGGGAGCGGCGTTATCGCGCCCATTTCACAAGCGGTCTAGGTGGCTGGTGTCGAACGGCGGGTTCGGTCGGTGCTGACGGCGGACCCGTGGGGTCGAGCGAGCACCCGAGACGAGCCGGCCATCGTCACACTGCCCGACCCTCGAAACGACCCGTTAAAACCGCACCCGCACGCTCG
>NZ_JBDNIJ010000287.1:0-1916 GCF_041688325.1 Ilumatobacter sp. | reverse complement strand
TCGCCGATGTCGTGTTCGAGGGTTGATGTCATGTCATTTCCTTTCGTAGGTGTTCGAGTGCACGTGTGATCCAGGGTCCGACCGAGCCGGGCGGGCAGTCGAGGGCTTCGGCGATCTCGACGTTGTTCAGCCCGACGTAGAACCGCAGCACGATGACGGCGCGTTGATTGAACGACAGACCGTCGAGAAGATCGGCGATCGGCTCCTGATCCCATACCGGGGGTTCAGGTCGGAGACGTTCCGTGAGTCGGGCGCGACGTGTCCGGGTTCGGCCGGCATCGCGGCACCGGTTGAGTACAGACCGGTTGAGGTACGGCCCCGGTCTGTCGAGCGAGTCCCAGCGTCGATAGATCTCAACGAAGGCATCGTGGACGAGATCGTGTGCGAGGTCCGTCGACCCGATCATCATCGCTGCGCGTCGCACCTGACCTGGCATTTCCGCCTCGTAGAAGTCTGAGAACGACGCTGCCACTTCTGACTTGTGCTCGGTGTGGTCGGTATCGGTCATCACATCATGTCAACGTCTCAGAGACCCGAATCGATACACCACATGAAATGGTCCCTCTGGCCCCGGGCGCGTCTCAACGGTGATCGAACACGCCGGTTACCACGCAGGGTCGGCACGTGTAGACGGGTCGAGATCGCGGGCCATCTTGTCCCAGTCAGCCCGACTGACGAGCCGGAAGGTGTTCTCCGGATCAGGTGAAGCACGCAGGTCTGCACGATCGCCAACGCCACGTCGCCTCGATCGTCTCCGGTCAACCTTTTGCGGCGGTCGCACACGACCATGCACGCGTCCTCGACACCGCGGTTCTTGATCTCGGGTCAGCACCTGCAGCCGGTACTTGGCGCCTTCGCCGCCGGTCCTGACCCACAGGCCGAGGAACGAGTCAGATGTCGGGCCGTGGCGAACCAGTCGGAGTTGACTGCGGGCACGAGACCGAAGCCAACTTCCAAGACACAAGAGCCACAAATTCAGGCGTGATTGTTCGAAGAAGTGCTGGCGGCCCGTTCGGCCGGGGACCAGGGTGGGCGGGGTTCATCAACCGCCGCCTGGCGCCGTGAGGGGTCGGGCGGTTCGATCGCGGCGTCGAGGTGGGCCGAGTTCGGCCCACCTTGTGCTTGCCGGAGGTTTCTTTGGAACCGATTCGGGTTCGGTGAAGTCGATACTGGTGTGAGTCGAACTATCGGACAGAACCGAATGAGAGATCCCATGTCAGACCCAGGCGCCGAACACGTCGACGCGAGGTTCCAGGACTTCTACCGGGATCATTTCGTCCCAACAGCACGGCTGGCTCGGATGCTCACCGGCAATCCTGACGTCGCTGACGACCTCGCGCAGGACGCGTTCATGCGTGTGTATCAGTACGCGCAGAACGCCCACACGACGATCGAGAATCCGGCGGCGCTGTTGCGCACAACGACAACGAACCTGTGCCGAAGCTGGCACACCTCGCAGCGCCGAGCACAGCTGCGCATGGTCCGCCACGGCGCAGATTCAGTGGCGCTGAACGAATGGGATCGAGAACTCGACGACACCCTCCGCCAGCTGCCCTACGACCAGCGTGCCGTCATCGTCCTGCGCTACTGGCTCGGGCTCTCCGAGGCCGAGATTACCGACTCACTCCAAATCCGACCCGGCACCGTCAAATCCCGCCACGCACGCGCCATCCGAACACTTCGAAAGGAACTGTCATGAACAACAACGACCAGACCCCCACCAACGACCCGTTCAGAACACGCCTGAGCGCTGGCCTCGACAACATTGCCTCCACCACTCCAGCACGTGAACCCGGACAGTTCGACCCCGACGCAATGCCGCTCGTTATCAGCGAGGCGCCGCAACGGCGGACCGGCGCGTACCTCACTGCCGCCGCAGCGGGCGCGGCGCTGACCGTCACTGGTCTCGTCGCGAT
>NZ_JBDNIJ010000040.1:0-9293 GCF_041688325.1 Ilumatobacter sp. | reverse complement strand
TGTTGGCGACCATCTGGTCGATGCGTTGCCGTTGGATCGCTACTTCATTGCGAAGCGCGGCACCGACGATCTTGACGCCAGTGGCTTCGTGGAGTCCATCGAGGAGTGCTGCCGAGGCAGCGGGATACGACATGGCTGAGAGGTAGTGCGGAACCTGCGCCCAGATGCCGAGCGCTGGGATCTTGCGATCGTGCATGGTGTGCTCGAGCGCAGCGGCCATGCCGGCAGGTACGTCGACAGAGCTCCGGGCGAACGACACGCTGGCGAGCACTTCGGTTGACGGCGATGAACAAGACAACCGTGCGTCGCGTGTGTGGGGGGCTGCGAACGGGTAAGCGCCAAAACCGATCATCTGCGTGACGCCGAATTCGACGGCGATGTCGCCCATCGCTTTCGAGAACCGGCGCCAGTTCATGTCGGGCTCGGGGCCGCTGAGTACGAGGATGTCGCGTCCGCCTGGCGATTGCCCGGCCGTGAGCTCAATGTGGTGCCACCGGAGGTTCGTGTTCACGCCGTCGCGGAGTTCCATCGTTGGGCGACGGGCGCGGTAGTCGACGAAGGTGTCGTCATCAAATCGGATCAACGGTGAAGTAGCGCACTCATCAGCCACGGCTTCAACGGCTGCTGCCGCCGCACCGGCCGCGTCGATCCAGCCGGTCATCATCACCAGCAGAATTGGTTCGTGGAGCATCGATTCGTCGGTGAGGAGTTCGTAATCGCCGTCGATCATGAGTCCGAGAGTACCGAGGTAATGCGGTGTATGCAGCCTCAGCGCAGAGGGAGGGAGGCCTGGCAGGGCTGACGGGTATGGTGCAGTCATGGTTGCTATTGACATCACCGACGCAACATTCGAAGCCGAAGTCATCGAGAAGTCCAGTCAGGTCATCGTGGTCGTCGACCTCTGGGCGCCCTGGTGCGGGCCGTGTAAGACACTGGGCCCGATCATTGAAAGCGTGATCGACGCGACCGACGGCAAGGTCATCCTGGCCAAGGTGAACATCGACGAGAACCCGGCAATCGGTCAGGCCTTCAAGGTGCAGTCGATTCCAGCGGTGTACGCACTCAAAGACGGCGCAGTCGTCAACCGCTTCATCGGGGCCCTTCCCGAGCACGAGATCCAAGCGTTCGTCGATGCGCTGCTGCCGTCGGACGATGAGCAGGCCCTGGCACAGTTGATTGCTGCCGGCGACGAAGCCAGCCTTCGCCTCGCGCTGCAGACGGAACCCGCCAACGAAGAAGTGATTGGCATCCTCGGCGAACTTCTCGTTGCAGATGGCCGGCCCGACGAAGCGTTGGCGTTGATCGAACGGATCCCCGAAAACGACCGGACCCGCAAGATCGCCGCAACTGCCAGGATCGGCGTGGCGCCGACCGACGACTACGACACGGAGCTCACCGCGTTGCTCGACTTGGTCAAGGCTGACGACGACGCACGGCAGAAGTTCGTCGACATCCTCGAGTTGATGGGTGCCCAAGACCCCCGCACATCCGACTACCGCCGCAAGCTAACCATGCGGCTGTACTGAAAATGCGGCGGCTGTACTGAAAATGCGGCGGCTGTACTGAAAATGCGGCGGCTGTACTGAAAATGCGGCGGGCCATGAAGTGGTCAGCAGGCGTTACCCTGCTCCGTACCGACTCCTTCCAAATGTAGCGAATCGCGCTGTGGCGTGGTTCCTGACGGTCGAGGAGGTCGATCGTGGAGGAAGTCTTTCGTCCCGAACCTGCACGCAACGTGTCCGAGCGGGCACAGGCATGGATCGGTTGGTTCGGGCTGAGCCGGCTGATCGCATCAGCAGTCGCCGTGCTCATCGTCTGCGGTGGCGCGTACTGGTTGGTCCGCACACCGCCGCCCCCAAGTGAGGCAGCACTACCCCGAGTCGAAGCTGCGGGTTCACCCGTCTCGACGCTGCCCACGCCGATCGCGACCGCTCCGGAGGTACCGGCGGCGCCGACATTAGGAGTCACGGTCCACGTGGCCGGCTCGGTGCTGACGCCGGGGGTCTACGAGTTGGCCACTGGAGCTCGCGTTCACGAGGCGATCGATCGGGCCGGTGGGATTACCGGTGACGCAGATGTCGACACGTTGAACCTTGCTGCGCCGATTGCTGATGGGAGCCGCATCTATGTGCCCGCGGTCGGTGAGGAGGTGTCGGCCGCGGCCCTGATCGACGTGCCATTCGTTGAGGGTGCGGTTGATGCCGGGCCGGTCAATGTCAATCAGGCCACAGCGGCGGATTTAGATGGCCTTCCGGGCGTCGGCCCAGCCACGTCGACGGCGATCATCACGGAACGCCAGCGCAACGGTCCATTTCTCAGCGTTGACGATCTGCAGCGCGTCCCGGGCATTGGCCCCGCCAAGCTTGCATCGATTCGTGACCTGGTGACGGTATGAATTCTAGAACAGGGCTTCGCCGAGCGAGATGGTGGCGATGCCGAGTGCGATGCCCGCGCCGAACCAGATGCCAGCAGCCATCCAGAAGTAGTGGCGCCAGTAGTCGTTCCACGTCGCCAAAGGATTGCGCGTTGCCCGCCTCGATGCGAGCAACCCAACCAAAATCCAGGCCACGGCCGATGCTGCGACCGCGACCGGATAGACGGACCGATCACCGAATGGGGCACCGGCGATCAACAAGCCGGGCGCAGCGAGCGCGCCACCGATCAGGCCGATGGCACCGCTCCATGCAGCATCTGACAGGTGCAGCACAGCGTACGACGCGCTACCAATCAGGGCAGGAAACAGCAGTCCGAGTAATGGCCCCCTGGCGCGAATGCGGGTGCGATACCAGCGCGGGCCGTCGATGAGTGGCGCGTCACGGCCGCGGTCGGCGGACACTCGTGGAGGTGCGGACATCGATGAGCTCACTGGTGCTCAATCGTACGGCAACGCCACGGCTGATCGAGGGCACCTCGCGCTGCAGTTGTCCGATTTTGGCGTCGTGGTCCTGGCCATCGTCGTCGCCGTGTCGGTGTGGGTAGGCGAACCGCTGATTGCTGTCGCTCTGGCGTTCGCCGCGACGCTTCCATTCCGGTCGGTCGTCCTGGTGGCCGTGGCAATCGTGCTTGCTGCCGGCGGATCGGTGCGTTCTGATCACGCTTGGAATGGGCTCCGACCCGACCAGCTCGGCGACTTCGAAGGCTGGGTCAGGCTGGTCGACGATCCACAGCCGTATCCGTCGAGCACGCGGGTGATTGTCGATGTCGACGGCGAGCGATACGAGATCTGGTCACGGGGTCGAGCGCAGCAGCTACGTGTTCGTGAATGGCGTGGCGGCCAGTGGATCTCGGTGAGCGGTCGGCGCACGCAGCTCGATGCGCAGCGGGCTGGTCGGGTTGCGTGGCAGCACGTTGTCGGCGAATTTGACCTCGACTGGGCGAGCGACGTTGACGAGGGTGGTCCGATTGCTGTCGCATCGAACCGGGTGCGCCGTGCGATCGAGCGCGCAGCGACCACACTCCCTGACGATGATGGTGCACTGTTCCGTGGGCTCGTTGTCGGCGACGATCGGGATCAGCCGCAGGCGATGATCGACCGGTTCAGGGCGAGCGGTCTCTCCCATCTCACAGCGGTGTCAGGGCAGAACGTTGCTTTTGTGCTGGCCTCGTGCGGGCCGTTGCTGCGTCGCTTACGGCGATGGCCACGGCTCGGCGTCACGGTCGGGTTGATCTTGTGGTTTGTCGCGTTGACGCGTTTTGAGCCATCGATCGTGCGGGCTGGAACAATGGCGTCGCTGTCGGCAATGGCGTATGCAACGGGCCGAGAGCGAGCGCCGATTCGCATCCTTGCGTTGGCGGTGCTCGGGTTGGTGCTGATTGATCCGTTGCTGGTGTGGTCGATCGGATTCTGGCTGTCGGTCGGTGCGACGACCGGGGTGATCACGGTCGGCCCGGCGTTGGCGAAACGGTTTGCGGCGCTCGGGCCGTTCGCGCTGCCGCTCGGGATCACGCTCGGTGCGCAGGTGGGCGTGGTGATTCCGGTGACGTTGGTGTTCGGGCGGCTGCCGTTGGTGAGCATTCCGGCAAACTTGCTGGCGGTGCCCGTCGCCGGCGGGGTGATGCTGTACGGGATGCCGGCCGGCTTGATCGCGGGCTGGTTGCCGCTCACCGCTCCCGTGTTGATGGCCCCGGCAAGGTTGGGTACTCGGTGGGTCGACACGGTGGCGCTGCTGGGGGAGCGGTTGGAGCCGGGCGGCGTGTGGCCGTGGGTTGGTTGGGCAGTTGTTGCGATCGTTTCGATGATCTGTGTCGCAGTCGGCGTCCAGCGCGGTAAGAATCAGAGCCTCCATGGCGATCCATCTCTTGACCGGTGACGACGAATCAATCTTGCGCACGGCGGTGGGCGACCTCGTGCACCACCTCGTCGGCGACGGCGATCGGTCGTTGATGGTCGACGAGTTCGACACCGCAGACTACGAACTGCGCCTTGTCGTCGATGCGGCGCAAACTCCGCCGTTCCTTTCCGACAAGCGTGTCGTGATTGCCCGCGACATCAGTCGGTTCTCCACTGATGAAGTGGCGCCGCTCTTGGCCTACATCGACAATCCGCTCGACACGTCCGACGTTGTGCTCGTGGCCGGTGGAGGGCGGATCTCCAAGAAGCTCACTGATGCTGCGAAGGCGAAGGGCAAGGTTCACAACACCTCGCCCGGGCGCGACAAGCGATCCTGGGTGCAAGACCAGATCAAGCAGTCAGGTCTTAACGTCGACGGCTCAGCAGCCAACCAGCTGGCGCTGTGGCTCGGTGAGGATGCCGGTCGACTCGACGGCATCTTGGCCACACTGGCCAGCGCGTACGGTGCCGACGCGAAGATCTCGATGGCGCAAATCGAACCGTTCCTCGGCGAAGCCGGGGGAGTGCCGCCGTGGGACCTCACCGACGCAATCATGATCGGCGACACCACCAAGGCGCTCACACTGCTCGGCCGGATGGTCCATGCCGGGGGCCGCCACCCGATGCAGGTCATGTCCATACTGCACAACCACTACTCGGGGATCGCCAAGCTCGACGGTGCCGGCGCTCGGAACGAAACCGACGCAGCCGCGGTCACCGGGCTGAAGGGCTTCCCCGCCAAGAAGGCGCTTCAGAACTACAACAAGCTGGGCGGTGCCAACTGCAAGCGTGCGATCACCTGGCTCGCCCAGGCCGACCTCGACCTCAAGGGCGCCAAGGAACTCGACCCCGAGTTGGTCATGGAAGTCCTCGTCGCCCGCCTCAGCAAACTCCGTTAACCGCGGGCGTCCCGGGCGTCCCAAAATGGAGACCATCTCAACGCGCGGGCGTTGAGGAATGGTCTCAATTTCGGCGAGGTGCCTGAATCATCCCGAAACTGAGACTGGTTTGCAGCGCCGACGCGCAGAGATGGTCTCCATTTTGGGAGGCTCGCGGGCCGAAAACGACAAAAGCGCCGCACTATGGCGGCGCTCAGGTCGGAATGAAGTGATTCAGTCGACGGACTGGAGCTGCTTCATGAGGCGGCTCTTCTTGCGAGCTGCTGCGTTCTTGTGCATGACGCCCTTCTGGGCGGCTTTGTCGATGCGCCTGATGGCGAGACGAAGTGCCTCGGTGCCGCCATCGGTGCCAGCAGCGGCCCGAGCAGCCTTGACGCGGGTCTTGACCTCGGCGCGAACCGACTTGTTACGCTCGGCGCGCTTGGCATCGGTGAGGATGCGCTTTTTCTGGCTCTTGATATTTGCCATGTTCCTGATGCCTTCTTTGTCGATCTCGTCGGGCCACAGAGAGCGGAACCGAACAGCCGTGAAACTCTACCGAGCCAGGTGCCCGCCGCCAACGTAGATCGCATGTGAACCCTGGGATGAATGATGCTCACGAGTTGGCGAACCTGGACGCCAGGGGATCGAACCTGGCAGATAGCTTTGGATCCGACATGGAAATGGACAAGATCCGCAACTTTTCGATCATCGCGCACATTGATCACGGCAAATCAACGTTGAGCGATCGCATCCTCGAGATCTCTGGGGCGGTGAAATCCCGTGACATGAAAGCGCAGTACCTCGACACGATGGACCTCGAGCGCGAGCGCGGCATCACGATCAAGGCCCAGAACGTTCGTGTTTCCTGGAAGGGCCACACGTTCCACTTGATCGATACGCCCGGCCACGTTGACTTTGGTTACGAAGTCAGCCGCAGCCTTGCAGCATGTGAAGGCGTCGTGCTCGTCGTCGACGCAGCGCAGGGCATCGAGGCCCAGACTCTCGCCAACTGTTACCTCGCTCTCGAGAACGACCTCGAGATCGTTGCAGTGCTCAACAAGATCGATCTGCCGGCCGCCGACGTCGACCGCTACGCCGGCGAGATCGAACAGGTCCTCGGCATCCCTCGTGAACAGATCCTGCCGATGTCGGCCAAGACCGGCCTCGGCGTCCCCGAGTTGCTCGACGCGATCATCGAGCGCATCCCCGCACCGAAGGGCGACCCTGACGCACCGCTGCAGGGCTTGATCTTCGACTCCCAGTTCGACCAGTACCGCGGTGTCGTCTCGTCGGTCCGCATTATGCAGGGCACGATGAAGTCGGGCGAGAAGCTCCAGTTCATCAACGCTGGCGCTCAGCACGAAGCGATCGAGATCGGCGCCCGCATGCCCGTGATGACTCCGCTGAAAGAGATGGGCCCGGGCGAAGTCGGCTACATCGTCGCGGGCATCAAAGACGTCGGCGATGCCAAGTCGGGTGAAACGGTCACCACGGCGATTCACGGCTCGACCGAGGCACTTGAGGGCTACCGCGAGCCACTCCCCATGGTCTTCTCCGGTCTGTTCCCGATCGACGGAGACGACTTCGAGAACATGCGCGAGGCTCTCGGGAAGCTCAAGCTGAACGACGCCTCAATCACCTACGCACCAGAGTCGTCGGGTGCGCTCGGCTTCGGGTTTCGCTGCGGATTCCTGGGCCTCCTCCACATGGAGATCGTGAAAGAGCGGCTCGAGCGCGAGTTCGACCTCGCCCTGATCGCCACAGCACCGAGCGTCGAGTATCTCGTCACCAAGACGGATGGCACTCAGATCAAGGTCGACAACCCCGCTGATCTGCCCGAAGCGCAGAGCATCAGTTTCGTCGAAGAGCCGTTTTTTAAAATCTCGATCATCACACCCAGCGAATACACCGGCGCACTGATGGACCTCTGTCAGACGCGTCGCGGAGAGATGCAGAAGATGGAATACCTCTCGCCTGAGCGAATGGAACTTGTCTACGAGGTGCCGCTTGCTGAAGTGGTCGTCGACTTCTTTGACCAGATGAAGTCGCGGAGCAAGGGCTACGCGAGCCTCGACTACGAGCTTTCCGGTTACCGCAAGAGCAACCTCGTGAAAGTCGATCTGCTCCTCAACGCGATCCCCGCTGATGCGTTCTCGACGATCGTGCACCGTGACAAGGCGTATGCCTACGGCAGCCGGATGTGCGAGAAGTTGAAAGAACTCATCCCGCGCCAGATGTTCGACGTGCCGATTCAGTCGGCTATCGGCGGCAAGATCATCAGCCGTGAAACGGTGAAAGCGAAGCGCAAAGACGTCACCGCCAAGTGTTACGGCGGCGACATCACGCGTAAGCGCAAGCTGCTCGAGAAGCAGAAAGAGGGCAAGAAGAAGATGAAGTCGATCGGTCGGGTCGAAGTGCCCGGCAACGTCTTCATCGACGCCCTCAAGCTCGACGACTAGACAGGCCAGAACGGGCATCCAAGCCGTAGGTCCCAACCGGCTGTCCCCTCAGCAAAATGGCGCCGTCTGCCACCTCGAACGGTAGAGCCACGACGTGAATGTTCGTGATCGCAGCGGCTTCGCTGGCTGCAGGGCGGTTGAACGTCGCCGAACTTGATTCAGCGTCCGGAGCGGAAACGGTTGGCGATGATGGCCTGCTGTTGGGCAGGTCCAAACCGGTCCAGTGAGCTTCCGCGGGTATGTGGGCTGGAATCCGACCTCCCACCAATCCAAGCAGACGGCGCGCAAAGCGGATGCAAAGCGAAACGGACTCCAATTCCTCGGATCAACGGCGTCATCCGCGACGGCCCAACCCTTCTCAAAGTGGTCTGGGGCGAGGCGTTCGCTGGCCGAGCGGTAGACCTACCTAAAATATGCCTTACTTGCTCGTGGCCACCGCTGTCTCGAGACGGACCATCTCATCGGTCCTCGGTCATCAGCCCCCTGTCGTCGGTGCTCGAGGTTTCTTCGACTTCAGCTTGCGGCTGAGTGCTTTCAATATTTTTCTGAGCATAAATCCTCCTGGTCGTCGTTGTACGAGCTTGGCACATCCGCGACGACATTGCGAGTGGTCGCGTGCCGCTGAAGGGGACCCGGCGTTCTGATCCCCTGACTCGGGACTTTACGAAAGCAGAGCGGAACTTGGCAATTGAGCGAACATAGACGGTGAAGACCAAGAGGACGTCGGACGGGGTGAGGAGAAACAACGGAGATGAGCCGAGCGCAGAAGCCGCTGCGGCGCATCCCACGTAGCAGCCGCACGCACCGACGAGGCCTGGATGCCATCGCGAAAGCCCCGACTCCGACCCCGCAGCGAGGGACCAGTCGCCCGACCCATTGAAGATCCCGACTCGGACCATATTGCCGCTCATGTTCGCGACAAAGACGTTCGTGACGTGCAAGCAGAGATGCACATCGATGAACCCGGCGATACCTGCGAGCGAACACGCCAAGGCGAGCGGTCCCGAGGGGCGATGAGCAGTCTCGGCATTCATTGCACGTTGCGCTGCTGGTCGACGTACATCACGCTTGTCGAGGCTCATCAACAAGGCCCAACATGCGTGGCATGCGCGAGATCGCCCGGTGAAGCGGTGAGTCGGACCAAACGCCAGACTCTCAGCGTGAACGAACAGTGGGTTGACCGGCGGTGAGTGCTCCAATCGCCGCTCGCGAACCTGCTCCGCCGCCCGGATCCGGATTCGGATCCACCACGTTCCGGTCGCTGCGGTACTACAACGCCCGTCTGTTCTTCGGTGGCCTGCTGGTGTCGAACGTTGGCACGTGGATGCACCTCACGGTGATGTCGATTCTTGTGTTCCGGCTCACGGGCGAGGCAAGCAAGGTCGGCTTCACGATCGCCTTCCAATTCGCGCCGATGCTGTTCCTCGGCGCGTCTGCGGGAGCGATGGCCGATCGGCTGAACAAGCGGAAGATGGCGATCATCACCCAGTCGGCGATGGCGAGCCAGGCGTTGCTGCTCGGTGTACTCGACCTGACCGGCGTGATCAACCTGCCGCTGGTCTATGCGATGTCGCTGTTCCTCGGCATTGCGAATGCCTTCGACAACCCAGCACGCCGCAGCCT
>NZ_JBDNIJ010000286.1:0-12052 GCF_041688325.1 Ilumatobacter sp. | reverse complement strand
TCTCGACACGCTTAATCGAATCAATCCCCAGATCCGACTCCAACTCCATATCCATCGTCAACATCTCCGACGGATAACCCGTCCGATCCGACACCACACCCAACAACTTCGGCGTCATCTCCTCTACAGAAACCGGCACAGAAACCGGCACAGAAACCGGCACAGAAACCGGCACAGCAACCGGTGCGGGCACCGGGGCAGGGGCCGCGACGACAGGGGCGAGGGTGGCAACAGGAGCCGGCGATGCAACAGCCGAAGCCGGTACGACAGCAATCACCGGCGCGGCTGTCGGTGCGGCTCCCCCGGCGAGTTGGCCGAGCACGGCAATCCCGTGCTGGGCCGCAGTCAGGAAGGCGCTGTGTGCTTGGGCCATCGAGTTCAGGTAGGCGGTGTGGGCCACAGCCGTCTGGTGCTGGGCACTCTGGTACGCCGCAAGCACTGCTGAGTCGGGAGCGACACTCGGCGCCATCTGCACTGCCGGAGCAGGAGTTGCAACGCTCGGAGATGCCGGGCTCGGCACGGCGGCGGGAACCGCTGCCGGAACGGCTGGCGCCTGCTGCGGAGCGGCGGCTGAAGTTGTTGAGGGAGCGGACGTGGTCACAGGATTTGCCTCGGCGAGTTCGTTCAGGTCGTGCGGGGGATACGGCTTGTCGTAGTTGGCGCCGTTGATTGGAATAGCGAGCTTGGGAATCGGTGCATCGGCAGGGTTCGCGATGTCGCCGTATTCGCGCCACAGCCCGTCGAGGTGCATTTCGACACCAGCAGCGACGAGCTGGCCGATGCCGTTATGGAACGCCGACAGGCCACCCTTGTTCTTCTTGTCGAGCGGGATCACCCGGTGGTCTCGACCGTCCAAGATGTTGCCGACGAGGCCGGTCAAGACTGACGACGGGCCGACTTCGACGAAGGTGCGCGCTCCGCTGTCGTACATCGACTCGACCATCTCGACGAAGCGCACAGAGTTGGAGAGTTGTCGTGCGAGCTGTGCCCGCATCGCTGCCTCGTCGTTGCCGTCGTATGGCTCGGCCGTCTCGTTCGCGTGGACCGGAATGGTCGGTGCGGCGAAGGCTACGGCCGCGAGGAAGTCACCGAACGCCGAGCTGGCTCCGCTGACCACCGACGAGTGGAAGGCCGTTGCAACCGGCAGGCGCTTGGCGGCAACGCCTTGAGCCGTCAGATCTGCTTCGATACGTTCGATCGCCTCGGTCGGTCCGGACAGGACGACCTGGCGGTGGCTGTTGTGATTCGCGATCACAACGTCGGCATCGGACTGTTTGAGGATCGCCCGAACCAACTCGATCGAGCCGGTGACCGCAGTCATCGACCCCGGCGTCTGTGCCGCTTCGGCCATGAGCAGACCGCGCCGCTGAGCAACGCGCACCATGTCGACGTCGGTCAGGACGCCACCCGCGTGGAGTGCGGTGATCTCGCCGAAGCTGTGCCCTCCGACGTGTTGCGCCTCGAGCCCAATCAGGTCGAGTACCCGCAGCAAGCTGAGGCTCATCGTGCCGATGGCTGGCTGTGCCCAGTGTGTTGCGGTGAGGAGGGCCTGGTTGACGCTCGCTGCGCCATCTTCAAACGAGGTGATCGGGAAGACAACGTCCTGGAGCGTCTTCTCATCCCAGTCCTGGTCGGCAGCGAGGTCCCATGCGGTCATCGCCTCAGCAAAGTTCATGGCCAGTTCGGCACCCATGCCGACGTACTGACTTCCCTGACCGGGGAAGAGAAATGCAACGTCGCCGCGCTGAGCACCCACGCCGAAGTGCACACCCGTCGGCGTGGAGAACGCAGTGCCGGGCGCCTTGGTGACTGTGTCGACGGCCTGGGCGAGCTTGCTTCGTAGATCGTCTTCGTCGGTGGCGATCACGGCGAGCCGGGCGGGCTTCGACGCGTCGTACTCGCGCTGCGTCGTCTGTGCGAGGAAGGCCAGTTGCCCGTCGATGAGGTCGTTCGACATCTGTGTTGCCCGAGCGGCGACGTCGGCCGCGTCTGAGCCACAGAGCACCACCATTTCGACGTCGCTGCTGCGCAGCCTTGGCGCATGCGTGCCAGACCCGGTGTACTCAGACAGTGCGATGTGGAAGTTCGATCCACCGAATCCGAACGAGCTGACCGAGCCACGACGTTCGTGGTCGGAGCCGCGCACCCACGGTCGTGTTGTCGTGTTGAGATGGAACGGCGAGTTCTCGAGATCGAGCTTCGGGTTCGGCTTGTCGATCTTGGCGGTCTGCGGCAGCACCTTGTGGTGGAGCGCCATCACCACCTTGAACAAACCGGCAGCGCCGGCTGCGGCCTTGGTGTGTCCGATCTGGCTCTTGACCGTTCCGAGTGCACACCACTGGCGATCCGTGCGGTCCGACGCGTCGAAGGCGAGCTTGAGGCCACCGAATTCGGCGGCGTCGCCCGCCACTGTTCCGGTGCCGTGGGCCTCGATCAGTTCGACCGTGTCGGGCCCGTAGCCGGCCTTGCTGTAGGCGTTATCGAGGGCTCTGGCCTGGCCTGATGACACGGGCGCGTACACGCTCTTCGACCGTCCGTCAGAGCTCGCACCAATACCGTTGACAATGCAGTAGATGTCGTTGCCGTCGCGCTCGGCGTCTTCGAGCCGCTTGAGGGCGACCATACCGATGCCTTCGCCGAGCATGGTGCCGTCGGCCTGATCGGAAAACGGTCGGATGTCTTCGGACTTCGACAGCGCAGGCGTCTTCGAAAAGCACATGTACATGAAGATGTCGTTCATGGTGTCGACGCCGCCAGCGATGACGAGGTCGCTGTCACCGAGATAGAGCTCGTTGACGCCCATCGAAAGAGCCGAAAACGACGAAGCGCACGCAGCGTCGGTGACACAGTTCGTGCCACCCAGGTCGAGGCGGTTGGCGATTCGACCAGCAACGACGTTGCCGAGCAGCCCCGGGAACGTGCTTTCGGTCCACTCTGGGTGCAGCGCGAGAATCCGATCGCAAGCTTCCAACGCGACGTCTTCGGCAATGCCGGCGCGGCGCATGCCCTGCAACCACATCGGGCGGTTCATGCGACTCGCCATTGCACCAAAGAGTTCCTGGCCAGACGTGACGCCGAGGATCACCGACGCACGTGTCCGGTCGAGTTCGCTGAACTGGCCGCGCATCGCGTCGTCGAGGACGCGCTGGGCCACGATCAGCGCGAGGAGCTGTGCCGTGTCAGTGGACGGCACCACGCTCGGCGGAACACCAAAGGCCAGTGCGTCAAAATCGACGGGGTCGAGAAAGCCGCCGCGGCGGCCGTAGGTGCGGTCCGGGACCGATGGATCAGCGTCGAAGTGATCGTCGATCAGCCAATGGCTCGGCGGTACATCGGTCATCCGGTCGGTGCCGGCAAGAATGTCGTTCCAGAAGCCGGTCGAGTCGACAGAGCCCGGAAAAAGCGCCGAGACGCCAACAATGGCAACGGGTGGTCGATTCGATCGTGAATGTTCAGACATGAGTGCGTCCTGCATGGTTCTGGATGGGTTCGCTGTTCGGGACATTCAGAGTTCGTTGCCGATGTGCAGCGGGCGGGGACGGTAGTCGAAAGCGGCGGGCGGAACCGGTACGCCATAGGAACGGAGTTGTTGGGCTCGCGTGACGACGGCGGCGCCCTCGAGCAGGTTGCGAGCAACCTGTGCTGCCTGACGATTGGCCGGTTCGGCCAAGAACGTGCCAGCGGTCCAGGCGTTGAACGCGCCCATCGCCGGGCCGCACCAGATCTGATAGTCGAGTCGACGTTGCGTTGCACCTTCGATCGACCACCGGCTCGACAACCCAAGGTAGCTGCGGAAGGTGAGCGCCATCTTGTGGCGCGGGTTCTGCTCGGCTGCAACGACCTGCGCCGGCTCGCGGTCGTTCCAGAATGCCTTGGTCGTTTCCCAGCACTCGTCGAATGTGGCACCGAGAATCTTCTGCTCGACTTCGGTTCGCTCGGCGTCGGGAATCGCATCGAGGCTGGGGTACGTGGTGTACAGCGAGTACAGCTTCTTGGCCCGCGGGGCAAACATCGTGCCGCGTTTGAGTACCTGCAGTTCGACGCCCATCTCGAACATGTCGGCAGCGGGCGCCATGGTGATGTCGGCAATGTCGGCGGCGGCAAGCATCTGTTTACCTTCGGCTGACAGGCCCGACTCGACGCAGGCCTGGTTGATCGTGCCGGTCAGCACGTACGAGGCACCGAGTGCAAACGCTGCTGCTGCGGCCTGCGGGGTGCCGATGCCGCCGGCGGCGCCCAACCGGATGGGCCGGAGGTAGCGATGTTGCGCAACAGCCTCGTCACGGACGGCTTGGATCGTGGCGAACAGCGGGGCGAGCGGACGGTTGTCGGTGTGGCCGCCGCTGTCGCTTTCGATCGTGATGTCTTCGGCGACCGGCAACGACGCGGCGAGTGCTGCTTCGTTTGCGGTGAGTTGACCGCTACTCACGAGTGCTGCGACCATCGCCGCGGGCGCCGGATGCACGAAGTACCGAGCGACCTCGGGGCGTGAAATTTTGGCGAACACCATGTTCGGGCGCTGCACGTTGCCGTCTTCGTCGGTGTGAATGCCGCTGTACGCGTACCTCACGATCGCCGGTGTCAGTGACATGTAGGCGGCAGCTGACACCTTGCGGACGCCGCGCTCGATGTACAGGTCGGCGACGGACTCTTCGAGCGCTGGCTCTTGGGGTGAGTGGATGAGGTTGCAACCCCAGGGCAAGCCGGTGTGGCCGAGCGCATCGTGCAGTTCGTCGATTGCTGCAGCCACCACGTGGCGTTGGAGGCCAGCCGCGCCGAAGAAGCCGAGGCATCCGGTGCGTGCCATTTCGATCACGAGTTGCGTCGTTGCAATCCCGTTGGCCATCGCTCCGGTGACGTACGGGAATCGGGTCCCGTGCACTTCGTTGAAGCTGCGATCACCCAGCCACTCCGGGTACATCGCCGGCAAGATCGCAATGACCGGCCAGGCTCCTGCTGACTTCTCGTCGACGAGCCCACCTCCGGTAGCAACACCGTGCTGGCCAGTGATCGGATCGACAACGATGTAGGCGCGTTCTCGGATCTGGTGGATGACCGCCGTGAGGTCGTTCACCGAGAGTGCGGGAGCCACGGGGCCGCGCCAGCCAGCGATGATTTCGGGCTGCGCGCTCACCGAGACAGGTGTAGAAAGATCGACCACATCGTTGAACGTAGCCGTCATATCGTCCCACACTCAGACGGGTGCTGGAAGTTACCGATGGGTACGCCAGCAGGCACACTTCGCGGTCGCTGATCGGGTCGCGCTCCGGCAACAACGTCGCAGCACAGTTGACCGCGACGCGCCGCCCCTGAATCCGACGGAGTGATACGTTCGATCACCAGTCAGGTCACCAGTCAGGTCACCAGTCGATCGACAACAAAGGAGCTATCAATGGTCAAATCACCACAGCGACGTGACGGCAAAAAGGCTGGCAAGAGCCTCAAAGAGAAGCGGGAAGCCAAGAAGTCGAAACAGCAAGACAAAAAGCCGATCGGCAACTGAGCGACCGCCTGACCGACCGCTGATTCGTTGCGCTGACCGGCAAGGCGTCGATCAGCGCAACGTTTCGTGGCCAACACGATCTCAGGAACGCCTCCGGGTCAACAGCGCGGTGCGGCCGATCATCATCGATCAGCGGACTGCGTGATGGACGGTGTTCCGAGGACAGATCGTCGCTGCTTGATGCTGTTGAGGATCGCCTCGGTGCCCTCGGTCATCCCGAGGCCCTCTGTCCTGGGCCATGTTGCGATCTCGGCCTTGGCGAAGTCGACCCACTTGACGATCAAGTCGAAGAGCTCGAGCTGAAACGTGGCAAAGAGCACAGAGAGGTGTGTTCGCTCGGGGAACGGATGATTGCCGTCGAGATAATCGCCGTTGATCGTGACGACCTGCTCGTACATCTGGGCAGCTTCGGTGGCCATCTGGTCGAGGGCCGCGGTGAGGTCATCGACGCTGCCGTTCTCGGCAAACAACAGCCGCAAGAGCGCCTCAGCTTCGAGTACCGGGGGCGCCGGTGCTGTCGCCAACCACGCTGTGAGCGCAGCCTTGCCGTCGGCGGTGATCGTGTAGACGGTGCGATTGCGCTCGCCGACCGACTCCTGGAGCGAGGTGGCCAGACCGTGCTCGACGAGCTTTTTTGGCTCTGCGTACAACAGCCGCTCTGACTTCGGCCAGGCAAAGCGGAGGCTACGCGTTGCTTGCTGCGTGAGTTCGTAGCCAGCCCATGGCCGAATCGCCAGGAGCCCGAGAACTGCAAAAGACGACGTGGTGAGACGTGAAGCCATACCTTGACTTTACTGTACTATGCAGTAACGTGCACACTGCAGATTGCAGTATCTGACTGTGGCTGACTCTCCCTTGATGAAAGAAGGACTACCAAATGGACGTCGCGAACTACATCCAATATGTGGCCTCGGAGGGCGAACTGTTCGCCTCAGCCGCCGAGCAGGGCGAGTTGAGCGTAGAAATCACACCCTGTCCCGGCTGGGACATGCGCGAGCTCGTGCGCCACCTTGGAATGATTCACTTGTGGGCGGCAGCAAATGTGGCGTTTCCAGCGTCGGACTGGCTGGACGTCCAAGACCTGCCCGACCTTGTCCAGTACTACCCCGAGCTCGCCTCGGGTTACCCCGCGGATGCCGATCCGGTCGGCTGGTATCGCAACACCCTTGCGAACCTGATCGACGTGCTGCAGTCGGCGCCTGCTGACCTCGAGTGCTTCGCCTTCCTCCCAGCGTCGTCCCCACTCACCATGTGGGCGCGACGACAGGCAAGCGAAATTGCAATTCACCGGTTCGACGCCGAACTCGCACGGGAGACCCCGTCGCACTTCGACCCGCATTTCGCCACCGACATGCTCGACGAACTCATGTCTGGATTCACGCCGCGCCCACGCGCCGTCGACATCCAAAGCCCCGAGGTGATCCACGTGCACGCCCAAGACACCAACGAGCACTGGTACGTCTCCATCGGAGCCGAGCAGACCGCCACATCTCGCCAGGGCGACCATGCCGACCTGACGCTCACCGGCACGGCAGCCGACCTGTACGTCCTGCTTTGGAATCGAGCCCCCGGAACGAGCATCACGATGAGCGGCAACACCGACCTCATGGACCTGTGGCGCGGTAACTTCCGAGTCCGCTGGGGCTGAAGCAAGCGCGCCACCCGAGGCAGCGGCGTCCGCTTGGCGGGCGCGCTGCTCTCGGCGTCTGCAACCGATGCCCAATCAGGCGTGGGTTGTTGCGAGGTGGCGTGCGAGGTGGTTGCTGATCTCTTCGGAGTCGTGTGCTGCTCCGTTGATGAAGCTGGAGCGCCGACGTCTCAGCACATTGAGGCCGGTCACGTAGAGGCCCGGTGCATCTCGGACGATGCCTCCGTCGTGACTGATGCGGCCTTTGCGGTCGAGTACGGGCACGTCGAGCCACGAGTAGTCGGGGCGATAACCGGTGGCCCACACAATGGTGCCGATCCCACTTGCAACCAGATCGAGTTCAAGACACGGCGTCGACGGAAGCCTGGTCGGATCGAATCGGTGTGGCGGATCGCTGATGTCGAGGTCAGTCGCAGTTGCCCAGTCGTCGAAGCTCTGCAGCAGCCGATTCATCTTGAGGTCGCCCATCACACAGACATTGGCGAGCGACCCGGCGAACTGGGCACGACCGTCGCTGATTCGCCCGAGCCGGCCGACCATCTTGACGCCACGATCGGTGAGGGCGTTGAGGTCGATCGAGCGACGATCCGGCGTTCCAATGAGCTGAGGCGACGGCAGGTTCCGCGCTCGGACAAGATCGTCGATGTCGGTGTGGTGTTCGTCCGAGATGCCGGCCGCATCCATCCACCAGAAAACATCGCGTCCTCGATAGACCCTCGGCATTCGGACGTGTTCGCCGACCGAGATCGTGACGTCGCGGCCCGAGCGAAGAATCTCGTCTGCCAGTTGAACACCGGTCGCGGAGGCCCCGACCACGAGAACGCCGCGGTCGTTGAGACGTTCCGGTGACCGATAGGTCATGGGTGTGACCGTCTCGATGGACTCTGGCACCTCGGAGGCAAGGCTCGGAACGTTCGCGATGTTCGATCCTCCCGAGGCAATCACCACCGCTTCGCATGTCCAGCACCCTCTGTTGGTCTCCACGGCGTAGCCGCCCGCCCCGGCACCCACCCCGGCACCCACCCCGGCACTCAGGTGAGTCACCGTCGTCGAGGAATGCACCGGCGCCGAGATCGTTTCGGCATAGGTGCTGATGAAGTCGACGACCTCGGGCATCGTCATGAAGCCGTCGGGCTCGTCGCCGTCGTAGCCCATCCCGGGGAGTTGGCTTTGCCAATTCGGAGTCAGGAGACGCAGGGAGTCCCAACGTTCGGTGCGCCACGAGTTCGCCACCTCACCGCGTTCGAGCACGACGTGCTCAATCGAACGTTCGGTGAGGCGGCGGCTGACGGCGAGGCCCGCATGCCCGGCCCCGATGATGGCGACCGGGATCCGTCTGGCGGATTCAGGCAAGACGGACACGCGAGCCTTCACAGTATTAGGCGACCCCGACGGTGACATTGGTCGGATTCGTGACCATGTCGTACACAGCAGAGCGCTTCTGCGATTGAGCCACCAGGGCCTGCAGTTCTTCCGGTGTCGCATCGGCATCAATGTCAAATGTGACCGCGACATCGGTGAACCCATTGCGAATGTCCGGATCGGCGCCGAGAATTCCGAGCACGTTCATCTTCCCCTCGACGTTTGCCGTCACCGATCGGAGTTGGATCCCACGGTGCTGAGCAACGGACGCGACGCCGGCGGTGAGGCAACCGGCGAGGGCAGCCAGCAGCGCCTCGGGTGGCGTGGCGCCACGATCCTGAGAAGCAAAGCACTCGGGATGATCCATCCCGAAGGTATGCGGAGTCGGATGGTTATGGTCCTGACCGAGGCCAGAGAATCCGTCGAGGGTCGTCGCGCTGTATGTGCCGTCGATCCACTTGCATTCCGCTTTCCATACGAAGTCGGCGGCTTCTGGAGCTTGGCTCAACGCATCTCGGGCTCCGAGAAGCGCTTCGGTGTTCACTCCGTTGTTCACCGGGCTATTGGTCATCGTCATTTTCGTTTCCCATTTCTGTTGTGGTGTTTGAACTTGACTTCATCGCTCACGGTTTTCGGCCCGTGGCAATCACGAATTCGCCGGGCACGAGGTAGCCGTTGCTGCCTCGGTACTGAGCAATCGTGTCGAGGTACTCGGCGTGGGCTGAGGCTTTTGTTTCGTCATCGAAGCGGGCGTAGGCCAATGCCACAGGCCCGCCCAGGAATGCCGCGCTGAGGGCCGCCTCGTCGGTGGGAAAGTCGAGGGTGACGCGAATGCGTTCTTCGATGACGTCGACAAATCCTTGCTGAGCCATGGACCCGGCCAGAGCGCCCGGGGCGCCCATTCCGAAGAACATTGGGCAGACATCGGATGCCACCCGCGCGTCGACGATTCCAAACAAGCTGGCCCACCCGCAGTTGCGCCGTTCACCCCACACGCTGATGGCAACTCTGCCGCCGGGGCGCAGCGCCCGAGAGAGCTGGGCGATGGCTTGAGCCGGGTCGGGCATGTACATCAACCCGAGGGCGCACACGGCCACATCAAAGTGTTCCTCGGTGGCCAACGCCTCGGCATTGCAAGCAACGGTTTCGATGTTCGTGAGGCCGGCTGCGTCAGCCGCGACGTTCAGTTGGGCCAACATTTTCTTGCTGATGTCGGTCGCCAACACTCGGCCGCTACCGGCCAGTTCGGCAACGACGAGCGTGATCAAACCAGTGCCGCTGGCCGCTTCGATGACCGACTCACCGGATTGCACATCGGCGCAGGCCAACAGTTTGTCCGTCGCTGGCTGCAACTGACGGAACCAGGATTCCTCGTAGTCCGACGCCGCGATATCCCAACCGCGGCGTTGGACCAAGAGCTGGAGTTTGGCATCCATGTCCGACTAACGCCCACTGTTCGTGGCGTCGGCATCGTCCCCAGACCCAGACCCAGACCCAGACCCAGACCCAGACCCAGACCCAGACCCAGACCGGTGTATCTCGACGGTCTTACGCATGCTGTTGACGTTGGAAATCGCGTCGAGCACCGGGCTGAGATCGTCTGCCTCGGCTGTAACACGAGCAAGGTCAGCCTCCGAGGCATCACTCCGCAGTTCAACGTGATAGTGGATCTCGTCGTAACCGGGGCGTTGCTCCGAGTCGAGATCCAAATGCCCAATCAGAGCGGCCTGGCACGTGACCGTCACCGTCACCGAGTCAACGGCCACACCGAGCCGGCACGCCCGGATCTTGTAACCCATTGCCAAGCAGGTTCCGAGGGAGGCTCGCATGAGCACACCGGGGCTGCACGCAGTCCCAGCACCACCGAGCACTCCTGGCAGGTCGGACTCCGTTGTCCAATCGCCTTCGACTGTCTCGCACCTCACGCCCTCGGTGAGCGTGGTCACCGAGACGTCGGGGTCGGTGCCGACGTCGGGCTTCCGGGCGACGATGTCTTCGATCCGGATTCGTCCCGCAAGGATTTCTTGGTCGGTCTGGGCCGGAGTTGCTGCGAGCTGGTTGGGCATAGACCCGACACTCACGGGCCCGCGTGTGACGCCGCGTGTGTTGCTCAAAAATATTCTTGCTGGGCGCTCTTTAACCTCGGGGCGACAAGCCAGACAAGAGATCGCGAGCGAGATCAGCGTGATAGTCGAGTTGCTTGATGGCGGAATGGTGCAGCAACTGCTGACCCTTCAACCGTGCATGTTCCATGTGGCCATGGCTGGTCGCCAACTCGACCTCGCGTTCCAACACCCAAGCCTCAACCCACATCCACGTGTCGGTCACGCGAGTACAGCGATCTACAGCATCGTTCAGCCATCGATAGGCAGTCGCTGAGTCGGCCTCGCGCTCATAGGTCAACCCGATGCCACGTGCTGCGAGCCCTTCCCAACACGGATCGGCAAGCTGGCAACAAGCAGCGAAGACCAGTTCAAGGTCGGCGCGAATCTGTACAGAGTCGCGTCCCTGGAGTCGGTCGAGTTCGAGCAACAAGATCTCGACGAACGGCCGAAACGCCAACCATTTTTCGTCAATGGCAATCGGAAGCGACGGCACAAGCAACGCTCGAGCGTCGTCGTAGCGATGCAGACCCATCAGGGTACGGGCCGTGAACGTCATGGCCCAAGCGCGGTCGCGCTGCGAATCAGAGCGCTCTGCCAATTCGATCGACTCATTACCAAGTACGAGAGCATCTTCGAAGCGACCCCAATCGGCGAGATTGGTGCCCTTGAACGACGAAATACTGCTCTGCAACTCGGGCAGATCTACTGCAGCATCGCCAGCCCGTCCAAGGAAGGCAGCCGATGCATTGCGGCGCCCGGCGAGCAGCTCGACATACCCCAGTTCCATCAGCGCCATGGCTGCGGTACCGGGGTCTGATGCTTCGACCGCTGATTCCACCGCGCTGTGTAGCGCGAGCGACCCTTCGTCGTCGAACCCGCGAATGCCATGAATCAGCGCTGAGCCCAGAACACCTTGGCACTTTCCATAGAGTTGTCTGTCCTTACTCGCTTCAGCCTCGGCCACAGCCTGGCGGAGACATTCGATGCCAGCGTCAATGGCACCGGCATCGACTGCTGTCGTGCCGGCTTCGAGCAGCGTGAGGGCCGAGGACGTATGGGACACGCCGGGTGGGCGTTCGACGGCTTCTGCTCGCAGCGCCCTGGAGACTGCTGAGCTTGGTTTGATTCCGAGTTCCGCCGAAAAAAGCTGCTCACACGCCGCGACGCGGTCTCGTGCGCCATTGACATCGCCAGATACGGCCAGCGACTTGACAAGCAAGACGTGGCCGCTTTCTTCGAGTGGGGCACGCGCCACCAACTCTCGGGCGTACGAGGCGGCGAGCGTTCCATTGTCTGCCGTGAGCGCCTGCATGGTTGCGGTATGCAGGGCTGCTTCAACCTGGCTGGCCGCCCGCCAACGTTCCACAGACAGCCAAACGTCGAACTCGGCGCTCCACGCGACGTCGATGCCTTCAAGCAGTTGCCCGGGGATAT
>NZ_JBDNIJ010000285.1:0-1405 GCF_041688325.1 Ilumatobacter sp. | reverse complement strand
GGCTCTACGCGACTGAGTGTGGGGCGGTGTGAGTTTCGGGCCCCGGGATAGGGGTCCACCAGCATGGCCAAGGGCCTCGCCATTCTGCAGGTATCTGACATCTGCTGAAGGAGAGACCCTTGTCCAGGAATTACCGTAGCGACGACGCGACCGCGCTCGTTGGGATGCCCGAACTCGTCGTCGGTGTCCAGCTGTTTCGCGATGGCGAGTGGGGGCTGAACGTCGAAACTCCCGCCGACATTGTGTGGTGCCACGGCTGCGGCTGCCGGGCGATCGGCCACGGTCGCAACCGCACCCAGGTCCGCGATCTGCCCATCGCAGGAGTGCCGACGGTGATCGTGTTCGCCCGGCGTCGGTGGCGTTGCGGTGAGGTGTTGTGTGCGGTGTCGACGTGGTCTGAACACGTCGACGCGATCGCCGCCCGGGCGTCGTTGACCGAACGAGCACGCCGCCGTCTGGCCGAGATGGTGAACGTCGAGGGCGACTCGATCGCCGCGGCTGCGGTCGAGTTCGGCGTCGGCTGGCACACCGCGCACCAGGCCGTGATCGACTACACCGACCCGGCCATCAACGACCCTGCCCGTCTCGACGGTGTCACCGGTATTGGTGTCGATGAGAAGCGGTTTTTGAACGCGAACGCTGAGCATCGGACTGTGTTCACGACCCAGATCGTCGACCTCGACCGCCACGTCCTACTCGACGTGATCGAGGGGCGTAGCGCTGATGTGCTGGGCTCCTGGCTTGCTGAGCGTGGTGTCGATTGGTGCTCGAAGATCACGCTGGCGACGCTCGATCCGGCTGCGGGCTACCGCAAGGCGCTCGACACGCACCTGCCCAACGCGGTGCGCGTCGTGGACCACTTTCACGCGATCAAGCTCGCCAACATTGCAATCGACGACGCCCGGCGCCGAGTCCAACAAGTGACCCTCGGGCATCGGGGCCGCAAAGGCGATCCGCTCTACCGCGGACGGCGCGTGTTCCTCACCGCCTACGAACGCCTCAGCGACGATCGTCTGGCATGGATGTTCGAACTGCTCGCCGCCGGCGACACCCATGGCGAAGTCGGCGCCGCCATCCTCGCGAAGGAGCTGTTGCGCGAAGTGTATTCAGCGGTCGATGTCGCGCACGCTCGCCGCCGGATGATCGTGTTCTTGCAGCACTGCGCCGACGCCGACACCGTCGAACTCACCCGGCTGGCGCGCACGATCGACCGGTGGATGCCCGAGATCCTCGCCTACCACGCGACCAGCGGCGCTTCGAACGGGCGGGTCGAGAACATCCACATGCTTGCTGAGAAGACCCGCAGAAACGCTCACGGATTCGTCAATCACATCAACTATCGCCGCCGGCTCATCGGCCGACTCGGCATCAAATGGGCTACCATCCCAACTCGCAGAATCCGAGG
>NZ_JBDNIJ010000039.1:0-2060 GCF_041688325.1 Ilumatobacter sp. | reverse complement strand
CTTGCCGGTGACGACCTCGATGGGCACGTGTCGCCAGCGCTCGGAGTCGACCGTCATGGCGAACGAACAGAACGTCGCCACGTTCGAGTCGTCGGCGACGTCTTCATGGTTCCGGTACCCGTGGTACTGCCCGAGCCCCACCGAGTCGGGAAGGACACGCATCGACTCGATGGTTGCGGCTCGCTCATCGTGATATGCCTCGTCGCTGTGGTTGGCGGGCCGCTCCATCAGCGCCAGCGCGGCCAACTGGATGAGATGGTTCTGCACCACATCGTCGATCACACCCACCTGTTCGTAGAAGGAGCCACGACCTGCCACGTCGCCACGTTCACGAAGGTCGATCGCGATCCGGTCGACACTGTGCCGGTCGAGCACTCGGTCGAAGAGCGCATTGCTCGTTCTGACCGTCAGCAGGTTCTCGACAGCTGCTTTGGCGAGGAAGTGGTCGACGATCAGTAGCCCATCGCTGCCGAGGGACGCCGTCATCTCGTCGTGGAGTTCGCGAGCTGACGCCGCATCGGTCCCGAATGGTTTCTCCACGACAAAACGAGTCTCATCGGACATGCGACTCGATGCAATGGCCCGAGCAGCGTCGCCGAACACCGCCGGCGGAAGCGCTGCGTAGACGACCGGCAACCGGGCGTCGCCGAGGACGTCGGCGATCTCGTCGAACGTGGCCGACGCGGCAGCATCACCGCTCACGTAGTGCACGTCCAGACGACTCGGGTCAACGAAGTCGTCAGCTTTGCGGCCCGCTACACCCCCAGCTACACCCTCAGCTGCACGAGCGATCAGGTCCTTGATGTCTTCGTCGGATCGCTCACTTCGTCCCACGCCGATGACGGGAACATCGTCGAGCCGGCCGCTCCCGCACAGTTCGAGGAGTGCCGGGATCAGTTTCGATTCGCCGAGGTCACCGGTGATTCCGAAGAGCACCAGGGCATCGGCGCGGCGCAACGGAAAGGAAGGGGAATCCATGCGAGAGCGCTGCCCACTGCATCGATGTTTCAAACTCGGGCGGTCAGGGACTCTCCGACGGCGCACACCACGATGGGTTGTCGTGTGGGCGGCCGCTTTCGAGGCACACGCCGGTGCGTACGCACCCTCACCGACGACGGTTAAACGGTGCTCGCCCCACACCTGCGGGTGCTCGGAGCGCAACGCACCTTTGCAACGGGCGATGACTGCGCAGGCGAACCAGGCGGCGTTGGCCGGGTAGTGGCCTGAGGGGATGTGGGCGACGCCGCCGTCTTTGAGTGCTCTGATGGCCAGTTCGACAAAGGTGGTTTCGGCGACTCGGGCGAACCCGCAGAGGGTGTAGTCGATGAACCGGTTGATCCCACGACAGGATCCGGCTGATCCCTTTCGCATCCTGGAGAACAAGACTTCACCGGTCCCCGCACGTGTCGTAACCGACCTGCGTTGCACCGGCACGCAACACGTCGGTGTGGTCAATGTGGGGTGGCGTCGGCAAGCATCGCCGCAATCAGCGTGCAGAGTTTGCGGCCAAGGATGGGGTCTCCGAGAAGTGGCAATCCTGCGACCGACGCGAACACAGAGTTCTGCCAACGCGTCGAACACCCGATGAGCGGAACGATTGTCCGCCGATATCGCACCATTACCCCGGAGACCCGGACATGGCCGACCGAGGGCTCGATGTCGGGCGATCGATCCGCATGCTCCGAGCAGAGAACGGGCCAAGGCCGATCCGCCCTGTATCCAGGGTTCCTTCGAACCAGCTCGTTCGTTCCGACGGTGCGTTGCAGGGTCGGATTCGCACAGCCCGCCAGGTCGAGGGATCGGTTGCTGTCACCCGCCAAGCGGTGACGAAGCGAGCACATCAGAGTCGTAGCGGCTACTGGGAGCACAACGCGCCGCTCTCGTGGGCTCCTGCGTTGTCGCCCGACCAGATAGAGGAAATCGGGCTCTACGCGACTGAGTGTGGGGCGGTGTGAGTTTCGGGCCCCGGGATAGGGGTCCACCAGCATGGCCAAGGGCCTCGCCATTCTGCAGGTATCTGACATCTGCTGAAGGAGAGACCCTTGTCCAGGAATTACCGT
>NZ_JBDNIJ010000284.1:0-1684 GCF_041688325.1 Ilumatobacter sp. | reverse complement strand
TCTCAGCCATGTCGTATCCCGCTGCCTCGGCAGCACTCCTCGATGGACTCCACGAAGCCACTGGCGTCAAGATCGTCGGTGCCGCGCTTCGCAATGAAGTAGCGATCCAACGGCAACGCATCGACCAGATGGTCGCCAACAACAACGAGCACCAGAACATGATTCGCCAGCTCGAAGCGCTCCACGACGCTGCAGTCGAAGGCGATGCCGACGCCGCGAGCGCTGCCGCTGAGATGCGGATGAAGTCCGGAGACGATATCGCTGCCGAGATCCAAGAGTTCTTCCGCGCTCAAGACTGATCTGCGAATGAAATCGGGTTGAGTCCGCGTTGTACGTTTGGTCCATGAAGATCGACGGCAACATCGGAACCGACCTGACAAAAGTTGCGGGCCAAGCCCAAGAAGTCGAGGCCTCCGGCTACTCGGGTGCATGGACCGCAGAGATGGCCCACGATCCGTTCTTGCCGCTACTTCTCGCGGCCGAGCACACCGAGAAGCTGGAGATCGGCACGTCAATTGCCGTCGCGTTCTCCCGCTCACCGATGACGCTCGCCAACACGGCCTGGGATCTGCAGGCGTACTCGAAGGGTCGTTTCGTGCTTGGCCTCGGCAGCCAGATCAAGCCGCACATCGAGAAACGCTTTTCAATGGAGTGGAGTAAGCCCGCCGCCCGGATGCGCGAGATGGGGTTGGCTATTCGTGCCATCTGGAACACGTGGCTGACGGGCGAGAAGCTCGAGTTCCGTGGCGAGTTTTACCAGCACACATTGATGACGCCGATGTTCTCCCCTGCTGCTTCTGACCTCGAAGGTTTCGGCCCGCCAAAGATGTTTCTCGCCGGCGTCGGCCCGCTGATGACCGAGGTCGCCGGTGAGGCATTCGACGGTTTCATCTGCCACGGGTTCACCACTGAGAAGTACCTGCGCGAGGTGACGATCCCTGCGCTCCAGCGGGGCCGGGAGAAGGCCGGCAAGACCATGGAAGGCTTCGAAATCGTCGGCCCATCATTCGTTGTGACCGGCAACAACGACGAAGAGATCGAGAAGGCCGCCATCGCCACTCGCAAGCAGATTGCGTTCTACGGTTCGACTCCGGCGTACCGACCCGTGCTCGACATGCACGGCTGGGGCGGCCTACAAGACGAGCTCAATTCGCTGTCAAAGCAGGGCGAGTGGGACAAGATGGGCACGCTTATCGACGACGAAATTCTCAACACGTTCGCCGTCGTCGGCGAGCCCGAATCCATCGCAGCCGAGCTTGGGTCCCGCTACGGCGACGTCATCCAGCGACTGAGCTTCTACGCCCCCTACGCCAGCAATCCCGACCGCTGGGCCAAGGTCATGGCGGACCTCAAGGCTGTCTGACTTTGTTCAGCGGCCTGGCCGGTCACACCGAAGGTTCCGGCGGGAGTTCCCTCTCAACGGCAAAGGCGCCTACGCAAACACCCTCGGTCGATATTGATACCGGGCCTGGTCGGCGGCCGACCACCAGCCCGTGTGCCGTTCGACGAGTCGATCAAGAATGGCGACGTACTGCTCGGTCCATGCCCGGCCGCTGGGGAACTCCGCCGGCATCAAGCCACGCAGCACACGCCCCGAGTGTCGGGTGGCCGGCAAATGGTAACTCGACTTTCGGCTCGAAGATCCGCACCCGATAGTCGGCAGTGGGATGAGCGGGTCCGAGTA
>NZ_JBDNIJ010000283.1:0-2520 GCF_041688325.1 Ilumatobacter sp. | reverse complement strand
TGGGTCGACAACTGGAACGAAGACCCGAAACCGTTCGTCTGGCACAAAACCGCCGACGAAATCCTTGAACGGCTCGGCCGTTATTGCGCCGACGTCACCAACACCGAATTCGTGGGCGGAACAGCCTGACAGGACACTAGGTCCATGGCCTTGGCAACGACATCTCTGTATGCGTCGAGCCCGAGCTGCATGCCGGATCGAACGTGTGGCACGAAGACGATGCCGGCTAACGCCTTGTCCCCCTGCGGTCTCCCAAGCGTCTGATGGGTTTCACCGAGTTCTTCTGCGACCCAGTTGATCGCATCGGTGACCGCCGCTCTACGGTGCGGCGGGTCAGTCTGGAACACCCGGTAATGGAGGTTGGGCCGCTCGAATGTCGAGGGCCGGTGCAAGAGTCCAGGGTCGTCGGCGTCGAGCCCGAGCTCCCACATCATGTCGTTGAGCACCCTTGGCGAGGCTGTGGCGGTGAGTGCAAGCAGCGGAGGGGGCTCGTCGTGGAGATCGGCACACACTCGCCGGAGGTTGCGACCCAGCCGGAGGTACGAGGTGCGGAACTGGTGGCCCCACTCCGACACGCAGTGTGCTTCGTCGATCACTGCCAGGCTGACGAGATGGTGGCTGGCCGCTTCACCAACCTGAACGCGGAACCCCTCGATCTGGAGCCGTTCGGGGGCGACGAGTACAACGCACGCCTCTCCTCCACCAATGGCGCGCTGGATCTGTGTTCGCTCGTTCGTAGTGAGCCCACGGCCCGAGTGCAGGCCGACGACACGATCCATTCCGAGTTCACGAAACCGGCGCTCCTGGTCATCAATGAGCGCCTTGAGCGGAGCGACAACGATGGTCACGCCGGGGCGCAGCATCCCAGCCATCTGATAGATGAGGGTCTTGCCGCCGCCGGTCGGCAGGAGCACGCACGCGTCACCTCCGCTGAGGATGCGACTGACTGCTTCGCGCTGGCCTTCCTGAAACTCGTCGTGTCCGTAGATGTCGCGCACGACTCGATCGAGCGCGGCGAGCGAACGATCGGTTGCCGTGCGGTTCCGGCGCTCAACACTGGTCGTCTCGGTCCATGCGAGGTCCACCGGCACAAGGCACCCACGAATCACGATTGCCGGCCGACCCGTCTCCGCCAAAGCCGCATGCGGGGGCGTAAACGCAGCCAGATCGATATGTAAATCGGGTGCTTGGCTGGTCGATTCTTCAGAGCGTTGGTACCGACCATTTGGCAACCGTTCCCAGATGCGCCCGTTGAGAGCGATCTGCTTCGGCACGATGTCGAGGTCCCACGCTTCAGCGATGGCTCCGACGATGTCGAGGGCGATGTTTGCTCGCTCGACCACGGCACCGGTGTCGTCGGAGAGGGCGATGTTCCACAGCCGATTCGGACGGAGGAACCCTCGCTCGACTCCCTCAGCAAGCGCATAGGCGAACCGGTGGAGTGCTGCGGGCCCATGGATTGCGGCAACGAGACCCGGATCGGGAGCGCCAAGCCAAGGTGGCTGAAGCCCGGTCGCCAGGCGATGCAGTATGGGGTTTGAGGTGTCGCCGAGCTCGGCTCCGCGAATTCGGCGGGTCTGGATACCTGCAGACTTCAAGGCCCGGTCGCGTGCAAGATCCGCCCCAGCTGCGACGTCGTGGCCGCTCCCATCGATTTCGATAACCGCAGGTGTCGGCACCCACGGCATGTGCAAGAGGAAGTCAACCCAACGTTGGGAGGATTCGGTCGACGCCCCGATGAGGCCTTCGAGCCAAACCTGGGGTGCGCACCATCGCCGCAAGTGCGGCGCCTCCGAACTGATGAAGTCCCAGAATGGAACCTCGTAGGTGGGGTGCAGTTCGACGTTTGGGTCGAGGTTCCAGCCTCCGTCGACCGGTCCAGCGACAGCGGCGCGAATTCGGGACTCGTCGCGAGCTGGAACGTCAAAGACCGACGCATCGGCGTGCAAGATGACGGGTCTGGTTCCTCGCTGAACGACCTTGCGTACGACCGATGACCAGAATCGAATGTCGTCCGAGGCATCGCTGTCTGACAGCGTGGCGGCAACCATTGCCTGCGACACGGCTCGGGTCTCGAGCTCGGACGTGCTGGCGCGCTCGCGAGCCAGAGGATCATTCGGGAACCGACCGCCAATGACGGTGTACTGGACGTCCCACCCATCGCGCCCAGTACGTTCTCGCCACGTCGTTCTCACTGGCCCCACCGTAGTGATGTCGTGAATGAGGGCAGGACACTCGACCGCCGCTAGCCCCACCGTGCAGTATCTCTCTACCAAGGATCGGACACATCGTCAGCGATCGCCGACGGCGGCACTGGGTTCGACGTGAAAGCAGTCGTGCGGCGCGGAAGAACACGTCGTTCGTAATCGACTCAGCGTTGACGGGGCCCTCTCATGCCGACCTCGACGGAGCGTCCGGCGCCTCGACCGTCATTCGTAACGCCGGCATCGAGATTGTCGCGACAGCCCTCGACATCAGCGGCTCAATTGAAGATCTGCGATCAAGCGTGACTGCACTCGC
>NZ_JBDNIJ010000282.1:0-1955 GCF_041688325.1 Ilumatobacter sp. | reverse complement strand
ACGGCATCACCAAAGACCTCCTCGGCTGAAGTCCGCTTGCCATCTCCCAAAATGGAGATCATCTCTCATCGCCAGTGAGCCAAGCTGATCCCAGTTTCGGATATCCAGCCAGAGCAGCCCGAAACTGAGACTGCTGCAGCTCGACAGGTGTGAGAAACGGTCTCAATTTTGGCTGACGCCCTTGAGCGCAACCTGACGAACCGCGAACGGCATCTAACGAAACAAGTCCTTCTCGCTGTCACGCAGAACTGGCGCCATCGAAGCATCCTCGTCGCGCTCCCACTCCTGACCCCGAATGACTGCGACCGGGACACGACTCGTGTTGCCCTTGACCAACTCGCCCGCCGCGGCGAGTTCATCAGCGACGCACAGCTCCTGAACGTGAAACTCGTGACCGTGCGGGTCGACTTCACCGATGTAACTGTGCAGCGGGTTCATTCCCGCAATGCCAATAGCCACGTCAGTCTGACCTTCACGCCATGGGCGACCAAAGGTGTCGCTCATGATCACGGCCACATCGACGCCCAGCTCAGCGAACCGTGCGCGGTGTTCCCGGCACGAAGCATCGGGATCCTTCGGCAGCACCAAAATTCTCCCGGATGCGCCAGATGACGACTGATCAACACCAGAGTTCGCGCAACAAAAACCATGATGCGTTTCGGTGATGAGTACGGGCCCAATTTGGCGGATGATGCGCTTCGACTCACGCAACACAACCTCGACCAGGCGCGGGTCCTTGTCCCATTTGGAGGCCCACGTGGTGGCGAATTCGGATGCCTCGACATCGACGAGTTCGACACTGCAACCCTCAGCCTTCGAGACAATCTTCGAGGTGATCACCACCACGTCACCGTCGATAATCGGGTCGCCCTGCGCGGCTGCTGCAGCGTGAATCATCTCGGCGAGATCGACGCCCTGTTGGATTTCGGGAAGGCCCTCAACACCGAAAATCTGCATGTGTGTCATTAGATCGCTGCGATCAGGCCGGGAGATCGGCGAGGAACTCGACGATTGCCACGTTGACGGGCTCGGGGTTCGTCAGGTTCGCGGCGTGCGCACCACTCACTTTGACCACGCCGGAACAACCGACGAGGCCGTCTGCGAGGATTTCGGCACGATCCATCGTGATCGCAGTGTCTTCGATTCCATGAACCACGATCGCCGGACAGGTGGTCTCACCGAGCCGATCCGTGATGTCGTCGCGGGTCGTGAGGCACTGGTACGGCAGCTCGAACATTTCCTTCGGACGAGCAATCCACTTGGCGATCCACGCCGGGCTGTGATCGGGATCGTCGATGATGATGGAGGCAACGATGTCGGCAAGGCCGCTCTCGGGCCCGTCGGTCAGCCACACGTGGTTCATGCCGTCGTTCGCCGCCTTGGTCTCAGCGTCGTCAACGCCAGCTTGTGTGTCAAGCAGAATGAGGCCGCGCACGCGATCAGGCGCGGTGAGTGCGAGTCGGAGCGACAGGAATCCTCCTTGGCTCATCCCGCCGACCACGGCCCGGTCGATACCGAGATGGTCGAGCAGCGCGAGGCAATCAGCGGCCGAATCCCAGTAGCTGAAAGGCTGACCGTTGAATTCGGTCTGGCCGAAGCCGCGCTCATCCCAGGTGATCACACGGTGGGTCTCCCGCAATGCAGCGACCTGTGGAGCAAACATCTCGCTGTCCATCAGGAACCCATGGGCCAAGACCACCGGCGGGCCATCGCCACCAGTGTCTTGGAAGTAGATGCTCTGACCGTTGATTTGCGCGTGGGGCATGTGCTGACGGTAGCCGAGCGGGCAAGATGGACAGATGGCGAACAGCTCCCCCGACCGTTCCGATCAGCAGCCCAGCGTCTCGGAGATCTTCGACCCCTCCGCATGGAACGAGGTCGGCGGCTTCAAATTCACCGACATCACGTATCACCGCGCCGTCGACGCCGGCGTCGTACGCATCGCGTTCGATCGT
>NZ_JBDNIJ010000281.1:0-4560 GCF_041688325.1 Ilumatobacter sp. | reverse complement strand
GTGGGTTGCGACCCGATGAGGAAAGTCAGATGTCAACGCTGCGAAGTGTCACTCACCTGGTACGCCGACCGGATTGTCGGGTTCTGCGCCCGCTGCAATGACCAGCGAATGGATGACGGCCTGAGTGACCCGACTCATTGCGTTACGTCAAACCTGTACTGCCTGCGAGACCTATGAACAACATCACCGTCGAAGGAGCTATCGCTACACTCCGGTACGGGGGCGGCTAGTCTGACTTCTGTGACAGCCCTTTCCGTGATCATGTTGACCCTGGCGACAGCCCGAGTGACCTTGCTACTGACGACGGACGCGATCCTCGAACCGCCGCGCGCCGCTATCGAGAAGCGGATGCCGATGCGTGTCGCCTACCTGATGCGCTGCGACTGGTGCATGTCGGTTTGGGTTGGTGTTGTCGTGTTTCTGCTCGGATGGTATGCGCCGAGCACGGCAGTCCTGATCGGATCGGGGGCGCTCGCAGCGTCCCTGGTCACTGGCTGGCTAGTCACCATCAGCAACTTCCTCGATGCATCTCTCGATGCAGCTAGTGACCGATGATGACTAACATCGTGGTTGCCGGTCTGCTCTCTGCCCTGCTCTCTGCCCTTGTAACAATTTCCGGCTACCTTTTCGGTAGACGGAAATCTCATGCAGAAGCTTTGTCGTCTGAGGCGACCGCCACTAAGACGACCGCCGAAGCGATTGCGATACGGGACCAGAGTTGGATGAGCGTCAACAAAGAACTACGAGAACAGCTGGCTTATCAGCGTGACCGGATTGACGAACTGATTGCAAAGGTCGAAGGTTTGGGCAAAGAGAACTTGGAGTTACGGGCCAGGGTCCGTCACCTCGAAGACTCGCTCGAAGGCTTCGAAGACTGATCTGATCTTTCTCATCTTGTAGTATTCCGACATGAACCAAGCACCCGACAATCAAGAACCCGTCCGGTCACCAGGCGAGCCCGGTCCTCTCGCCCTATTCCGGCGGATCCCAGCCGGAATCCGCTGGTGGATCTACTCGATCGGCCTGACACTGTTTGCGTTCGAAGGGATCCTCGACGCATCCGACGTCGGCTTACTCGATGAACAAATCCAGGGCATCGTGCTCGGAGTCGTCGGCCTGTTCGGTTTCACCACTGCTGTAGCAAACACCGGTTGATGACTAGCTGGCTAGCTGTCGGCTAGTCTCACCGTATGGCAAGAAAGAACTCAGGCACGGCACCGCGAGCTAAGATGATGGTCGCTTCGTCGGCACGGGTCGCTCCCGGTCGTCGCATCGGACGCACACCGAACGCTGCGTGGCAGGAGCAGGCTTGGGACTATTTCGACTCGATGGGCGAACTGCGGTTCGCTGCATCCTGGATCAGTAACTCTGCGTCGAGAGTCAGCTTGACGCTCGGGAGGGTCGGACCGGGCGGCAGCGAACCTGTCCCGGTCCGAGAGACAGCAGACCGGCCGCTTTCCCCGTTGGAGCAGGACGCTTCCCGGCTGGTCGCCGAGTTGGGTGGCGGTCCCGCCCGTCTCCCTGAGATGATGCAGCATCTCGCCACCCTCATCGCTGTCGCCGGACTCGGCTGGATTCTGATTGAAGAGGATCCGCTGTCACCGACCGGATGGAAGTGGTCTTCCCGATCGAACGACGAGGTGCGCGACACCGGCACCCATTGGGAGGTTGAGACAGGCTTGGACGACGACCCTGAATGGGATGACTTGTCGTGGAGGCCGGTCGCAACGAACCATGTGATGATGCGTGTCTGGAAACGGCATCCACGCCACCCCGACGTCCCCGACTCGCCGGTCCGCGCCGTCATTCCTGTACTGAAACAGTTGAAAGGTATCGACGCTCACGTCAACGCCACCTCGAAGTCGCGTCTGTCTGGCGCCGGGATTCTGTTTTCGCCGTCCGAGGTCGAATACCAGTCGGCCGGTGACGAAGACGACGACGGCGTCGACGGCGACGTCGAATACTCCAACGTCGACGGCCTCTTGAACGACTTGATCGACAACGCTAGCCGTGCAGCGGAAGACCCTGATGATCCGGCTGCTGTCATCCCGTTGCCGATCGAAGTTCCGGCCGAGTACATCGACTCGTTCCGGCACATGACGTTCTCGACCGAGTACAGCGAAACGGTCATCGAACTGACCGACCGTGCCGTCAGGCGTTTCGCTCTCGGCATGGACATGCCGCCAGAAGCGGTGACTGGAATGTCCGACGCTTCACATTGGGCTGCGTGGCGTGTCGCCGAAGAAGGCGTCACCATCCACATCGCGCCACTGGTCCGTGTCATCACGACCGCTATCACCCTCAACTGGTTGCACGTCAACCTTGAAGCACTCGACCATGATCCGGTGGAGGTCAGCAAGCTCGTCGTTTACGGCGACACAACTTCACTGCTGGTCCGGCCAGACAAGTCCGCCGACGCGATCGCCGGATACGAAAACCTCGAAGTGTCCGGTGACGCTATGCGCCGAGAGTCAGGCTTGACACTCGATGACAAGCCTTCGCATTCCGAGTTTCTGCGTCGCGTCTTGATGCGTTCGATGGACCGCAACCCTGAACTGTCGTCGGTGCTCCTACCGATCATCGCCAAAGACGTGATCACCTCCGAAATGGTGGAAGGCATCGACTGGTCGACGGTCAATCCTGACCAGCAGAACTTCGGCGTCCGTTCGATGGACGGCAACCAGTCACGCCGCGACCAGTTCGAGCAGGCCGGACAGTCGCAGCCGACACCGTTGAAGACTCAAGCTGAAAGCCCTGCGGGTGGGGGGATGGCGGCGTCCGTCACCACGTTCGAAGCGTTGATCGCTTCGATGGACGGCGTCGTGTACCGGGCGCTCGAACGGGCAGGCAACCGGATGCGCGCCGAAGTTGGCCGAGGCGTGCCTGGCGGCAACGTGATGGTCGCTGCGATGGAGCCGTCAGAGATTTATACGATCGTGAAACCGAAGAGCAGCCAGGTCGGGCCACTGGTGGCCGGGGCGTTCGATCGTGTCGCCGAGTTGGCTGTACGTTTCAACGTGGACGGCCCGGAACTGACCGCTTCGGTCGAGGCGTACACCCGCAGCTTGCTGACCAGTGGTGAAACCCACACTGTCAAAGCTCTCGCTAGCTGGCTAGTGAAAGCGTAAGGTGTCGGTATGAGCACCAAGGATGAGGCACTGAGATCCAAGTTGCGACGTTCGATGATCGCTGCGCTCGCCGTAGACCAGGACGTAGACCAGGACGCCGTAGACCAGGACGCGTTCGAGGGGATCGTCAACAACATGATCGAGATCCCGGCATTCCCGCCGGACGAATGGTTCGCTTCACTCCACGACGCCGAGCCGTACGACGTGGTGGTCGAACCGAACGGCCACATACACGGCTTCCCGGCAGCCTCCTGGAACGACTGCCACCTGTCGTACCCCGACGAGTGTGTGACGCCGCCCCGGTCAATGACCGACTACAAACTGTTCAAGGTCGGTCAGATCACCACGGCGTCGGGCGCTGTGATCCGCACCGGCCCGATCACACTGCGCGGCGGTCACGCATCGGCCGGGGTGAGCCGCGAGCGGGCCCAAAAGTTTTACGACGACACCGACTCCGCTGTCGCCGACGTCGCGATCGGCGACGGCCGACACGGCATCTGGATCAACGGTGCAATCCGCCCTGATACGACTGCCGCGGAAGTGCGGCGGGCGATGGCGTCCGGGTTCTCCGGCGACTGGCGGGAATGGCTAAGCAACCTTGAACTGGTAGCTTTCTCGGCCGTCAACACTCCCGGGTTCCGTCGCAAAGCGGCGCTCTATGAGCAGCCCACACCGATTTCTGCGTCTGCGTCCACTCCGGGCGGCACTTCGGGATGGGGCACACTGTGCGCAGCGATCGACATGCCACGCTCCGTGTCGTATGCCGGTGTCGTTGTTCGTGCACTCGACACCGGTCGGGTACTGATGACGCAACGTTCATGGTTCCACGGCGACGACGAAGCAACGAAAGGCAAATGGGAGTTCCCCGGCGGCGGCCTCGACGAAGGCGAAGACGCCGAGATCGGCGCACTCCGCGAACTCAACGAAGAGACTGGCCTGGTCCTACCGGAGCATTGGCGGAAGGTCGGCGAATGGCCTCACGGGGCGCACATGTCAATTCTGTTCGACGTACCAAACGAAGGCTGGGTCGCCAACGCCGTGTTCGACCCGACCGAAACCATAGGGATCGGATGGTTCGAGCCGGACGTCGTGCCGAAGATCGGCAGGCCGGAATGCGCAGACTTCGACGTCGAAGCAGTCTGGCACGAAATGACGGAAGCGCCGGTGAAGGAAGAATACACAGAAGACATGGGTGCCGTGCTCGCTTCGGCGGCCGACCGGATCGCTTCTTCGATCGGCCGCAGCCGACTCCAACTGGCAGCTTCAATTCGTGAAAGGATCTACGGCTGATGGCCCGGTTACCTTGCGCTAAGTGCGGCCAGAGCAGACGGGCACAGACGACCTTGATCGACCGGACTGCCGCTCCACGCACCGGGACTTCGTCGGTCCGATACATGGTGGGCGGCAAGCGGTTCTCCACGCTGACCGCCGC
>NZ_JBDNIJ010000280.1:0-58687 GCF_041688325.1 Ilumatobacter sp. | reverse complement strand
GGGGGAGTCGGGGGAGTCGGGGGAGGAGGAGTACCGCCGGCCAATGTGTTGATCAGCCCACGTACGTAGACAGCAACCGCATCCTTGGTGACACGACCTTCGATGGGATCAACGGGTATGCACGCCAGATCGACGCCGACCAGATCAGCGAGTTGTCGTGCCGCAAATGTTGCGGCAACGCGCACGCCAGCTACGTGGGTGGTCGTGAGAGGGGTGACGGGGCGAGCAGCCACGTCGTCGAGGTCGGCGGCCACGATGCGTCCCCCCGGTCCGGTGCCGCGCAAGGTGCGCAGATCGATCGAGCGCTCGTCAGCGAGACGCTTTGCCAACGGTGAGGCGACGACGCGACGAGTGCTCGCTCCTGCCGTTGGTTGGGCGACAGCGAGTGCGGGTGTTGGCGTCGCTGTGATTGCTGGTGTGGTTGCTGGTGTGGTTGCTGGTGCAGCCGCGGGTGTGGTTGCTGACGGGGAGGCACTGCTGGCGGGGACATCCTCGCCGTCACCCAGGAACCATCCGATGCGTTCGCCGCACGCGAACGTGTCGCCAACCTGCCCGACAACATGAAGTCGCCCAGTTTCGGCAGCGTCGACGTCGGTTTCGGTCTTGTCGGTTTCGATGCGCAGGACAGCCGAGCCGGCTGTGACCGTGTCTCCGTCAGCGACGAGCCACTCGGTGATCGTGCCTTCTTCCATCGTGAGCCCGAGCTTGGGCATGACAAATTCAGTCGCCATGGGGGACCTTTCTCGCGGTTGTACAGATCGCGGGGTGATCGAAGAGATGGTTGTGTGCGGCGAATGCCAGCGTTGCGTCGACGTCGATGAGGTGCGGGCCGGAGCGCTCGATTGACACGGAGATCGTGGCATCGCCAGAGACCGGCGTGTTCCGTTCGCCGTCGTAGGCAAGGACACCGCCGCCAGGCAGGTCGACGGCAATTCCGTCGGCGAGCGGTTCGACTGATTCGACGTCGAGTGTGGCGAAGCTTCCGGGGGCGAGCGGCACACGCACTCGGCGCCCACGCGGACCCAGGCGGATCAACACGCCGCCGGGAGCGTTGCGGTCGACGGGGTGAACGCGGCCGGCAATGCTGGCCAGCCCAGTGCTGGCCGGGTTGGCAATACACGCAACGACCCAACGAATTGACGCAGGGTCGCTGACCGCTCGGGCGCCGACAAAAGCGGTGCCAATGAGTGCAGCCTCGACGAGGGCATGATCGTGTTCGATCGTGGCGACGGACGGCTCGTGGATTGCCAGCACGACACGTTTCGACTGGCGCGCGACGACCTCGACGGCGATTGCGTTTGTGGCAACCAGCGCAGCGGCCACCCCCGCCGTTGTGCCATCGACGGTGGACGGATAGACGTTGTTGGTGCCGGTGGAGAGTGCGATGAGCGGAGCGCCAGGCCAACCGGTGGCGACGTCGCGGCACGTACCGTCGCCGCCGAGCACCACGACGGCGCCGACCTGCTGCTTCCACATCTGGCGTGCCGCGGCGACGGTGTCGTGGTGTGAGCCAGTGCACGGACTTTCGACGAATTCGATGTTGCCGCCCAGCCCTTCGGCGGAGCGTTCGGCGAGGTGATGCGTGTCAGTGCTGAGGAGTACTCGCTCGGCCCCCTGCTCGATCACGCCGGCGATCACGCGCCGCATGATGCCAATCTTGACCGAGTCGGACGTGTGCCCAGCCGCTGAGACCAGTCGTCGGATGTCCTTACCCGCATGCGGGTTGACGATGATCCCAACGGTCGACATTGAGACGGTCAGGCTCCAGGGCGAGCAACGACACCGCGAATTGCTGCAGTGATGTCGTCGGGGGACGGGAGGTAATGCTGCTCGAGTACCGGGCTGAACGGAACAGGTGAAAAGGGTGCCCCGACACGTGCGACCGGAGCGTCGAGGTAGTCGAACGCCTCTTCTTGAATCTGCGCCGCGACTTCCGCGCCGAGCCCACCGAACTTGACGGCCTCATGGACCACGACGACACGGTTGGTTTTGCGGACCGACTCAACGATGGTCGCGGTGTCGAGGGGCTGCAAGGTGCGCGGATCGATGACCTCAACACTGATGCCTTCGGATTCGAGCGAGTTGGCTACGTCGAGGGCGTCATTGACCATTTTGCCCCAACTGACCACCGTGACGTCGGTACCTTCGCGCAGCACGTTCGCTTTGCCGAGTGGAATGGCATAGGACTCTTCAGGCACCTCGCCCTGCATGCCGAGCAAACGCTTGTGCTTGATCATGATTGTCGGGTTGTTCTCACGGATACACGATGTCATCAGCCCCTTCATGTCGTAAGGGTTTGACGGATGGACGACGATCAGCCCGGGAATGTGGCAGAGCAGCGCTTCGAGGCTCTGGCTGTGCTGTGCCGCTGCCGAGAGGCCGCCGCCGCCGCCAGTGGTGATGGTGAGTGGAATGGTGGCCGAGCCGCCGAACATGTACTTCAACTTTGCGGCCTGATTGACGATCTGGTCGAACGCCACACAGATGAAGTCCATGAACATGATGTCGACGATGGGTCGCAGCCCGGTCACGGCGGCACCGACACCCAGCCCGATGATCGCCTGTTCACTAATCGGGGTGTCGACGACTCGATCTTCACCGAACTCAGCCTGGAGGCCGGCGTAGGACTGGAAGACGCCGCCGAAGGCGCCGATATCTTCGCCCGCGCAGAACACGTCGGGGTCGGCAGCCATTTCCTGGCGGACCGCCTCGTTGAATGCCTGGACGTAGCCGAGCTTGCGAGTCATGATGCTGCTCCGGTCAAACCAGGCGATGGCGTTGCGCTGTAGACGTCGACGAGTATTTGGTCGGGATCAGGGAGTGGGCTGTCTTCGGCGAACTGGATGGCGGTGTCGATGTCGGCACGCAATTCGGCCCAGATGTCGTCGAAGTCCGAGCGACTCGCTGTGCCCGATTCGATGAGGCGATCTTCGAACGTGAAGATCGGATCACGTTCTTTCCATTGTGCGACCTCGTCGTCGGTGCGGTACTTCAGGCCGAGATTCTGGACGCCGTGGTGGTTGTAGAAGCGATACGTCTTGGCCTCGATCATCGATGGTCCCTCGCCGCGGCGCGCGCGTGCCGCGGCCTCGACCGCAGCCTCGTGTACAGCGACCACATCCATCCCATCGACGATGACGCCGGGCATGCCGTAGCCGGCTGCCCGGTCGACGATGTCGGTGATGGCCATGGTCTTGTCGCGTGGTGTGAACTCGCCGTACTCGTTGTTTTCACAGATGAACAGCACCGGCAGCCGCAACGCGCATGCCATGTTGGCAGCCTCGTGGAAGGCGCCGATGTTGGTCGAGCCGTCACCGAAGAACGCCGCCGAAATATTGCCATTCTTCTTGTACTTGTTTGCGAATCCGGCACCGACCGCAATGGGTGTGCCGGCACCGACGATGCCATTGGCTCCGAGCATGCCGACGTCGAGGTTCGAGATGTGCATCGAACCGCCCTTGCCTTTGCAGTAGCCCGTTGCTTTGCCCATCAGTTCGGCCATCATCTGGTTGAACTGGCCGCCTTTCGCGACGAGGTGGCCGTGGCCGCGGTGCGTCGAAGTGATCTGATCGTCATCGCTGAGGGTGGCGCAGACGCCTGCGGCTACCGCCTCTTGGCCAACGTAGAGATGCAAGAAGCCCGGCAACCTGGCCGACTCGGCCAGCTTGCCAGCTGCTTCTTCGAAAAGACGGATGCGCACCATGCGGCGATGCATGTCCATCAGGGCATCTTTTGAGAGTTCCATCAGCGGCTCAAGATGGTGACGCCGCTGATACCCGGCGCGCCGTAGACGTGGGTGTAAGCAACCTTCGGATTGTTCGGAACCTGCCGCTTGCCGGCATCGCCGCGAAGCTGCAACACGTTCTCGTACACCTGGCGCAGGCCAGAGGCGCCGATTGGTTCGCCGTTCGCGAGGCAGCCACCGTCGGTGTTGACCGGCAGGCGACCGTTGATCTCGGTCTCTCCGTTGGCGAGCATGTGTTCTTGTTCGCCGTGTTCGCAGAAACCGTTCTCGGCCATGTGCATGATCTCTGCACCCGACTCGGTGTCTTGGAGTTGCGCGACGTCGATGTCTTGCGGCCCGATGCCGGCCATCTCGAATGCGGCCTTGGCGGCATCGGAGGTCGGACCGGCATTGCGGTCGAGCGCGACCGACGGTGCGAGCACCTCGAACGAACCGAACTGACGCGTGCGCATCGTGGCGGCCTTCAAGTAGATCGGACGATCGGTGTACTCCTTGGCCTTGTCGGCACGGCACACCACCATTGCCACACCGCCTTCGCCGGGTGAGCAGAACATGTACTGCGTGAGCGGCCACGACAACATCAGTGAGTCGAGGACCTCTTGCTCGCTCATGGGCTTGCGGCGCCATGCCATCGGGTTGATGGCGCCGTTACGAAATGCCTTGGCCGCGACGCGTGCGAGCGTCTGCTGGGTGATGCCGTACTCGTGCATGTAGCGCGTGATCTTCATGCCGAAGAACTGTGTGGTGAGCGCAAGCCCCGAGCCGCCGTACCAGTCTTTGCCGCGCGGACCCTTGATGCGGAACGCTCCCTTTTCGTGTTTGTCAAACCCGATCGCGATGCCGATGTCGGCGGCGCCCGACTTGATCGTGTTGATCGACTGAGACAGTGCGGTGCCGCCTGTCGCGCATCCGTTCATCACGTTGGTGAAGGGCAGACCCGTCAGACCAACGCGACTGACCATGGTGTCGGCAGCTCCGGAGTCCATCGAACCGCCCACGGCGAACTGCATATCGGACCACTGCTGGCCGCAATCAGCAAGTGCGCGCCGCACGGCGACGACACCCATGTCCATACCCGATACGCCGTCGTGGCGACCGAATTCGTGCATTCCAATTCCAACGATCGCGACGTCGCTCATGACTGGCCTCCTGGTGAAGTGGGCGTAAATGCATAGGTGACGACGGTGTTGCCATCGTCGTCGACGGTGAGTGGTTCGAGGACGATTTCCATCGCCATGCCGATCTTCAGTTGATCGGGGTCGGCAACGGTGAGGCGGGCCTCGACGCGGACTTGACCGGGGAGCTCGACGTACCCGACTCCGTACGGGACGAAGTCTTCGCCCACCGGCCCGAGGTAGGGAGGCGCCTTCGGAGGGAAGGCCTGAATCGTCCACGACCACAGGGTGCCGGTGGAGGCGAGTTCGATGTCTTCTTGCTGGTCGAACATACAGCGCGGGCAGCCTTGCTGGCGCGGAAACATGTGGTTGTCGCAGTTGGTGCAACGGCTGCCGAGCAACACGGGCCTACCATCGACAATATTGAAAATGCCGTCAGCGACGGCAATGGTGTTGGGCATCTCGCTCCTGATACTTAATGGTCGTTCAGTTAGGAAGATTAGCATTCCGGCTCGCTGAATTTCGCAGCGAAGCGGACCGACGCAAGGCCTATCGTGTGCCGAGCCAACCGTCGATCAGCTCAGCCATTTCGGCGTTGAGCGCCGATGGCTCGACGCCGAGGCCAGTCACTGCGTCGACGTGTGTTGCACCGAGTAACAGCAGGTAGTAGATGTGGACCTGAGCAGGCGTGAAGCCGGCCCTTTCCTGCAGCACGCGACCATTATCGCGTTGCCATGCGGCGAGGAACGTGGCGACCTCTGGCTGGCGGTGTGCGGCATTGTGTAACTCGGACAGCAGCACCCGGGTCCGAGCAAAGCCCGGCGCGAGAAACTGCTGGACGACACCGCGAATGCTGACAGCGTCACGTAACCGGCCGCTGCTGATTTTGTCGAGTTCGTGTTTGCACGCCTCGACGAGCAGAGCAGCCTTGCCATCGAAGTGACCGTAGACGGCGGGGGTCGAGACCTGCGCGCGTCGCGCAATATCTGACAACGTGACGCCCTCGTAGCCGAATTCGATGCATGCATCGACGGCGGCCTGCAGCAGTCGGTCGCGGGTAGGGATGCCGTTCTCGTCCACTTTTGGTGGCCGCCCGATTCGTCCGGTTGGGGCCGCGTCGCTTTCAGTCATGATGAACATGTCTATCAATGCCAGTCGTATTGGCATTTTTTATCAATGGAGGTGCCGACTTTGCTGCCGGCTTCACGTGATCTCGCCGCGCGCCCAGCGCAGTGATCGGCGGAGCAGTTCGAAGTACGCCGGCTGCTCCCACGACCCGCGTTCGATCTTGGGGTAGTAGTCGACTGCCGGCGCCATGTCGTAGTGGCTGCGGCAGTGGCCAAGCGTGTTGTACAGCACGGCCCCGTCGCCCAACTCGCGGAGGTACATCACGAGGTGTTGCCCGGAGCCCGAGGTCCAATCGTGTTCGACAAACCCACGTGCATCGCCCAACCAGGTGGTGTGGAGGAGCGGCACGAGTGCAGCTCGGTCGGCATGTTCACTGAGGTACAGCTCGTCGTCGGTCTCGAAGGGTTCGATCCCCGCAACGAGCCAGTGATCGGGCGCGGCAACCTCGACGAGGTAGGGGGTAATCGGAGGGTGGGCTACGAACTGCGAACCGAGGGTGTCGGCCCAGACCGGGAACGCTCGAGGAGCGTCGACGCCGTTTGGGGTGCCGATGTCGAGCGCTGAGTTCGTGCCATGCAGTGCAATCCAGCGCCCGCCGCCCTCGACCCATGTGCGGATCGTTTGCTGCGCTCGTTCGGATGGGCGGACATTGCAGGTGTAGCTGACGAGGATTGACCCGGCAGCGATCGCGTCGGCATCTTCGTAGTCGGGCTGCACACGCACGCGGAACTCGTCGTGCTCACCGAGCAGCTTCAACAGTTCAAGGCGCGCGAAGTCGATGTCGTGGTACATCCCGCCGGCGACGAGGGTGACGTCGATGCGGGTGCCGGTTGTGTCGCTCATCGCCGACCTCCGTCAGAAATCGATGCGCTTCAGGAAGCCACCGTCGACGGTGACGTTGACGCCGTTGACGTGTCCGGCGGCATCGCTGGCGAGGAAGGCAACGACATTGGCGACGTCTTGCACCGTGCCGAGACGACCTTGCGGGTGGACCTTTTCGGTGGCCTCGTAGAACTCGGTCATGTTGTCTTTGATCATGTTCCAGTCGCCACCTTCGACGAAGATCGGCCCCGGCGAGACGACGTTGCAGCGCACGCCCTTGGCGCCGAGTACCTGAGCCTGGCCGAGGGTCCAGTTGGTGACCGCAGACTTGAAAGCGCTGTAGCTGTTCGAGCCGGATGCGAAGTGCTCAGCGGTGGCTGTCGTGCCGATGCTGATGACGGCGCCGCCGCCTTCGGACAGTGCTTCGCTCGCTGCGCCGACGCCGCGGACCATGGCCATCAGGTCGATGTTGAAGTTGTTGATCCAGTTTTCGATCTTGCGGGCTGGCTTGCCCGACGTGTTGTGGACATAAATGTCGATGCCCCCGAGTTGTTCGGCAGCCGACGCGACCCAAGCTTCGACCGCGTCGCCGTCGGCGGCATCAACGGATGCGCCGAACACGTTGCCGAGCGCTGACATTTCTTCGACCGCAGCCTCGACGCCTGCAGCGTCGCGAGCACAGATTGCTACGGAGACGCCCTCGGCGAGCAACGTTTCGGCAACACTGCGGCCGATGCCCTTCGTTGCGCCGGTGATCAATGCCTTCTTGCCGCTGAGTCCGAGGTCCATTGTTGTCTCCTACATAGTTGGCTGCAGCTGAAGTTGGCCGCAGCAAAAGCGATTGCTCGCGTCTGTGAAACATTACCGAATGAGTCTTTAGTTTCTCAAGCCGGACGTCTAACGTTCGCGGATGGCTGGCGACGCGTACAACACGATCAAGCGATTCTGGGAGATGCAGGATGAGGGCGACTACGCGCCACTCGCGGCACTGTTCGCGGACGATGCCGAGGTGGTCGATCCGGTGTATGGCACCTTCGTCGGTGGCGAGGCGATCGCCGGGTTCTTCACGATGATGAACTCGGAGATGGCAAAGGCGGGTGCCACATTCCACCTGGTCGAATTGTCAGGTGACGACGAGACAGCGTGGGCCCAGTGGGCCGTCACGACGAAGAACGACGACGGCAGTGACCGTGTACGAAACGGGGTCGGTGTCTACCGGGTCCGAGACGGTCGGCTCACCTATTACAAGGACTACATGAACTCATGAGCGAGCGAGTAGCGATGGTGACCGGTGCAGCTTCGGGCATTGGGCGTGCAGTCATCGCGGCGTTCGTTCGGAGTGGCGGGTCTGCGGTTGCTGTCGATCGCGACGCCGACACACTGGGCTGGGTGGCAGACGACGGGCTGGCCGATCGCGTGGCGATCGTTGTGGGTGACGTGACGTCCAACGAAACCAACGTGGCCGCCGTCAACCTCGCGCTCGAACGCTTCGGGCGGCTCGACTCAGCGATCTTCAATGCGGGGGTGTCGATGGGCGGCGGCCTCCTCGATTTGCCGATGGAAGACTTTGATCGAGCAATGAACGTCAACGTGCGCGCTGTGGCGCTGGGCATCCGGTCGGTCACGCCCGCAATGCGAGCTGCCGGTGCGGGGCGCATCGTTGTCACGGCATCGACCTCGGGTATCGGGGGCGATCCGAACATGTGGGCCTACAACACCACCAAGGGTGCGGTGATCAACCTTGTCCGAGCGGCGGCGATCGACCTCGGGCCTGACGGCATCACTGTCAATGCGGTCTGTCCCGGGCCAACCGAAACTCCCATGACCTCACGTCTTCAATCGCTGCCCGAGGTGCACGAGGATCTCCGCCGCGCGATCCCACTCCAGCGATGGGGCCAGCCCGAAGAGATTGCTGCGATGATCGTGTTCCTCGCCTCGCGCGAAGCATCGTTTGTCAACGGAGCGATCATTCCCGTTGACGGGGGGATCACGGCGAGCACCGGCCAGTTCCGGCCGCGTGCGTCCAGCGCATAGCTGAACTCGGTGGGCTGCTGATGGCTCGGTACACCGAGATGAAAATCAGTCGGTGAGATCGAGCGCGCGTCGCAGTGCGGCCATCTCGTCGCGGCGCCAGCGCTGGGAGGCGTCGGCGTGCGGCACCATGGTGTCTGACCCGTGGAATGCCCCCGGATAGACGTGCAACTCGACGGGTACGCCAGCTTGGAGCATCGCTTGGGCGTAGGTGATGTCTTCGTCGAGGAACATATCGAGTTCGCCGACGGTGACGATCGCAGGCGGGAGGCCAGCCAGGTTGGTCGCGCGTGCTGGTGCGGCGTACGCGTCGATGTCGTTGGTGCCATTCTGGCCCGCGAGGTACGCGCCCCATCCGGTGAGGTTTGCGGGCCGGTTCCACACGCGGGTGTCGGTGATCGCGTGACTCGAAGGTGTTTCATTACGGTCGTCGATCATCGGATAGCGCAGGAGCTGGAAGCAGGGTTGGGCGGTGCCTCGGTCGCGTGCTCGCAATGCCAACCCAGCCGCTAATCCTGCACCGGCACTCCCGCCACCGAGCGCGATGCGGTTGCTGTCGACACCGAACTGGTCGCTATGGCTGACGAACCATTCGAACGCCTGGGAGCAGTCGTCGAGCGGCGTTGGATAGGGGAACTCAGGTGCGAGCCGGTAGTCGACAGATGCGACGACGATGTTGAGTTCGTCCGCAATTGCAGCGCAGTGTGCGTCGTCCATCGCGACGTCGCCGAGCACCAAGCCGCCGCCGTGGATCCAGTACAGCGCGGCGCCCGTCGGTGTCGGCGGGCTGTACGTTCGAACAAGGATCTGATGGCCATCGTCAGCATCGACAGAGTGGTCGTCGACGGTGATGGTTTTGGGGAGCTCCACCGGCGTTGCGCCGAACAACTCGGCGATTCTGATACGTGCCCCGTCGAGGTTGCTGAGGTCGAGGAGATCCAGTGGGAAAAACCCCAAAATCTCACGGTGGGTGTCGTCGAGTCGTTCGTTGATGTCCATCGTTGACTTCTTTCAGTGGGAGCTGTCTACGGCAGAGTCGGCATTTGCTCGACTCGGTTCTTCAGCGGCGTCGGGCAACGACGATGTTTCGGAATCAGGTGAATCAGGTAGTGCATCTGGTGGTGTGTCCGGAGATGGAAGAGCTGGTGCCACATCTGCTCGGCGTTTGGCGATTTTCACGAGGCCCTGACGGCTTGCGATGCCGACGGCGATGATCAAGGTGAGGCCTTCGAACATGGGCTGCATCCAGTCGATTTCGCGCGGGTAGCGCAGGCCGATGCCCTTGATGCCGAACGCCAGTGTGTAGACCGCGATGATTGTGCCCCAGACGTTGGGTCGACCCTTGAGTTGGCTGGCACCAAAGAAGACTGCGCCGACCGCTGTGAAAAGCAGCGGCGGCCCGACCGACGAGGTGTACGTCGCGAACTTCCATGAGTAAATCAATCCGGCAAATCCAGCGATCCCGGCCGATGCCACGAGTGATCCCCACGACAGTCGATCGGTGTTGAGCCCAGACAGGCGAGCCGCTTCGCGGTTGCCGCCCGTCGCGAACATGTGGCGTCCGACGGGTGTGTGCTCGAGCACGTACCAGATCAGCGTGGCGACGATCAGGCCGTACAAGAAGTAGTACGGCAGCGAGATCTCGCTGTCGGACCACGGCCACTTGAACGAGAACACATTGCGCTTGCCGAAGTCGATGTAGCTCTTGCCGAACGCTGAGGTGATGTTGCCACCGTCGTGGATGCGACGGATGATGGCTGCAATCACTTGGCTCATGCCGAGGGTGGCAATGAAGCTGTTGACCCGAAGTTTCACCACGATGAAGCCGTTGACGGCTCCGATTGCGAGGCAGGCAAGCATTCCGACAATGGCACCGACGCCGTCAGGAAGGTCGGTTTCGAGCGCCATCTTGTTGACGATGACCAGGCTCAACGCCATGGTGGCACCAATCGACAGGTCGAACGTCTCGGTGGTGAGCGGCACAAGGAAAGCGAGCGCAAGCATGCAGACGATCACCTTCTCGGTGAGCACGAATTCGACGCTGCCGTTCCAGAGCAAGAAGTTGCTCTCGGTCAACCCGAAGAAAATGAAGAAGGCCGCCAAGAGGTAGAGCCCGCTGAAGCGGTTGAGCCCAAGTCGACTCACCCACGATCTGGATGGCACTGGTTGTTCGGAGTTCGGTGTGTCGTTCACGGTTGTTGCAGTCATCGGGTTCCTGTCGCGGTGGTATTGAGCTGTGCTCGCTCGACGTTCTCGGTGGTCAAATTGTCTCCTTGGAGCTCGTCGACAAACGTGCCGTCGACCATGATCAGGACTCGATGGGCCACTTGGACGAGTTCGTCGGTGTCGGTGGAGACAACCAGCACTGCTGCGCCGTCGTGAGCCGCCTGGTCGATCAGTTTCATGATTTGTTCCTTGGCCTGCACGTCGATGCCGCTGGTGGGCTCGTCGAGCACCAGCACGGTGGGCTGGAGTCGCAGACTTCGTCCGAAGAGCACCTTCTGCTGATTCCCACCGCTGAGTGAGGCAATCGGCGGTGTGATGCCCTGCGTCTTGATGCCAAGTCGTTCGACCCACTCGAGCGACTCGGTGGCCTCGTCGCGATGACGGAGACGCCATCGACGCCAGTGAGCCCGCACGTTGGCGAGGGTCAAGTTGTGGCCGACGGATTGGAGCGGGATGATGCCGTGCGTGGTGCGATCGGCTGGTACGAACGCCATGCCGGCGCGGATTGCTTCCCCGGGTGCGAAGTTGCCGATCGGGGTGCCGTTGACAACAACCGAGCCCCGATCGCTCGGGGCCTGGCCGGTGATGAGCGGCGCCAGCATTTCTCGCCCGGACCCGGTGATGCCGGCCACTCCTACGATTTCGCCGGGCTGAATACTCAGGTCGACTCCGTTGACCGTGGCGCCGGTGAGATCATTGATGACGAGCGAAGCGGAACTGCCAGGCCGCGCTGCTGAAACATGGTGTGATCGAACGAGGAAGTGCCCGATCATCAACTCGATGAGGCGGTCGTGGTCGAGGTCGGCTGTTGCTTCAGTGGCGACGCGCCGGCCGTCGCGCAAGATAGTGACGTCATCTGCGATGGCAAATACCTCATCCAAGTGATGCGAGACGTACAAGATGGCGACGCCGCGGTCTTTGAGGAGTCGAATCGCATTGAAAAGTCGCTCAACGTCGTCACCGGGTAGGGAGGCGGTTGGTTCGTCGAGGACGAGCAGGTGAGCGCTTTGCTCCCAACCGTGGAGGGCTCGGGCGAGGGCAACTGCTGTCTTTTGCGAAGGCGCCAACATGCCGACTGGTACCGAGACATTAATGTCGGTAAAACCGAGTGCATCAAGGCCAGCGTTGGCTCGATCACTATCGGCCTGCCAGTCGATGCGCCCACCGCGCCGCGTCGTGTAACCCACGCCCATCGAGATGTTCTCGACGGCGTTGAGACTGTCGACGAGGCCAAGATCCTGATGGACGAATCGGATACCTGCCTCATGCGCCGCTCGCCCGTCTCCGAGTCGCAGCGGTGCGTTGGCGAGTTCGGCAGTGGCTCCCGGGTCCGGCTGGTGGTACCCCGCGAGGACCTTGATGAATGTCGACTTGCCCGATCCGTTCTGTCCAACAAGGGCGTGCGTGCGGCCCGGTCGTATTGTCAGGTTGAAGTCGCTGAGCGCGACCTGGCCCGGAAAAGTCTTCGATAAGTCGCGCACGGTCAACAACGATTGCATTGCACCCCCAAGGCACTCGAACCACGGTCGTTTCTCCGCTGGGGTTCAGCAGCACCTGGTCAATATAGACTAACCGATCAATTAGTTATCAAGCCAATCAGTGGCCTGAAAGCTTCGAACCGAACACCTACCCAATGGGGAAAAAATGAGAAGACTTGTCAAGGTTTTGGCGGCGCCGCTGGCGTTCGCACTGGTCGTTGCGGCATGCGGAAGCGACGGTGGTGGCGATTCCGCCACGACCGACGCACCGCCGGCCGACACCGCAGCCGAAGTAGCCGCTGATGCTGGCGCGGATTCGCCACAGGTTGCCGGCCTCGCTGCCGCTCAGGAAATTGTCGATGCAAACTCGACGCCGCCGACGAAGATTGGACCGACGATTCCACTCGAGTCGGTGCCCGAGGCGAAGACCGTTGCCTGGCTCGAATGCTCGTTGCCTTCGTGCGCGGCGATCGGGGTTGGCTTCAAGAACGCAACTGAGGCGTTGGGCTGGAAGCTGGAAGTCGTCTCGTTCAGCACCGATGCTGCGGCCGCGTTCCAGCAAGCAATCGACCTTGGTGTCGACTACGTCGCTGTCACTGGCACAGCGCCAGCACTGCTCCAAGATCAGATCGATGCAGCTGCCGAAGCTGGCATTGGCTTCTTCAGCTGTTTCGATACTGCTGACCCCGGCGGCGCGGCCAACAACATCTGGACGCAATGCGGTGACGACGATGCAGTGTTTTCCACTGGTCAACTCATCGCCAATCAGATCATCGTTGATTCTGGCGGCGACGCAAACGTGTTGATGGTGAACATTCCTGACTTCGCCGTTCTGGTGTCCGAGCGGGAAGGGTCCGAGGCTGCGTACGCCGCGAACTGCCCTGACTGCACGTTCAGCGAACTTGCTCTGACGTTGGACCAACTGCTCGCCGGTGAAGTGCCTGGGGCAATCCTGTCCGCGCTGCAAGCGGATCCAGACGTCGAGTACATCCACATGGCATTTGATGGTCTTGCGGGCGGCGTCTCGGCGACTCTTGCCGAAGCCGATCTGCTCGAAGGCCGCAAATTGGTCGGAGTCGACTACAGCGGCGCCATCTTGCAGGAGATCGTTGACGGAACCCACCAGTTCTGGACAACGAACCCCAAGGAGTACTCGGCGTGGATCATGGTTGACGGCATGGCTCGTCATGCCATCGGCCAGGAGAACACCGAAGAGCGCTCCAACGCTGTGCTGCCGACATTCGTGGTGTCGACGCCAGAATTAGCTGCGTCGTTGATCCCGACCGATGGTTGGCCGGGGCCCGACGGCATGGCAGAGCAATTCGCCACCCTTTGGGGCGTCTGACCTCTGGTCAGATAGCCACCGTCGTTTCACGACGACAGGTACATGCGAGTAGTGAGGCTGCCTTGGCTTGCCAGGGCAGCCTCACCGCCCGTCACATCATCAAATGAGAGGGTTGGGGTGACGAGATGACAAGCAGTTTGCTTGAAGGTTTGGATCTGGCCGGACGAGTGGCGGTGGTGACGGGCTCCGGACAGGGGATTGGACGCGCCATCGCTTGGGGTCTGGCTGATGCAGGCTGCGATCTGGTGCTCAACGCCCGTCGAATCAATGACCTCGAAGAGACTGCAGCAGGTGTCGAGGAACGTGGGCGCACTGCGCTGATCGCGCAAGGCGACATTCGAGACTTCTCTGAAACCATTGCCAGTCGAGCGATGGAGCATTTTGGCCGCATTGACATCTGGGTCAACAACGTTGGCGGCTCCGACGAAAAGACCACGCGGGCGCTGATTGATACACCCGATGACATCTTCCGGTCGCAACTGGAACTGAATCTGACCTCAGCGTTTCAAGGTTGCAAGGCGGCCGCGACGCGCATGGGGCCAGGTGGCTCGATCGTCAACATCAGCTCGGGCGCAGGGATGCGTGGCTCACCGTTCACCGGTCCGTATGCAGCGGCAAAAGCGGGTATGAACAATTTGACCCAGACGCTGGCGCTCGAACTCGCTCCGAATATTCGCGTCAACACTGTTGCGCCTGGTCCGGTGGCGACGGAGGCCTTCGATGAAGTGCTCAACACTGCTGGCAAGCTCGACGAGATCGCTGCGACAATCCCGCTCGGTCGGCTTGGGACACCCGACGACATCGCGGGTGCAGTGCTCTACCTGGCGTCAGACCTGGCGTCATGGGTCACCGGTCAGCTCATCTTGGTGGCAGGTGGTCGGACCCAACGCACGCACAACTACACTCCGAGGGCCGAATGAACGCCGCTCCCACCAACCCGACAAAGGGCAAACGCCTTGGTCGCCCGCCAGCGACTGATTCCGGCGACACTCGACGCAGAATTCTCGACATCGCCCGCGCTGCGTTCGCAACCGGGGGCTACGACGCCTCGACAAATCGTGAGCTTGCCGCTGAGGTGGGCATCACCGCTGGCGCCCTCTACCACTACTTCGGCTCGAAACTTGATCTGTATCTTGCGGTGCATGGGGACGTGCAGGCGTTGGTCTACGGCCGCTTCACCGAGGCGGTCGAACGTGTCGACGGCTTTTTCAACAAGTTCGAAGCGGTCCTCGATACGGCGCACAAACTGAACCGACAGGATCCGACGCTTGCCGCATTTGTTGGCGTCGTTCGGTCCGACATGCGCCGACACCCTGAGATCAACGCGGCCCTCCGGACGGATGCTGAGCGGCGTGATGGTTTCTTTGTCCGACTTGTCGATATCGGTGTCGCCGATGGTGAGATCGCCAAGGCTGATCGACTGTTCGTCATCGAGTTCATCCGCATCGTTCTGATTGGCCTCACCGACGGTGTTTCCCACGACACCACGAGGCACAAGCGCGCTGTTACATCAATTAAGAGAGTCATGCGCGGCGGGTTGTTGGCGGTGCCTCACAACTGAGCGACACACCCCGGTCGAGTTCGTCTCAAGCATGGAACATTTTCCACGGAGAAAAGAATTGACCGATTGGTGACTTCTGACTCCCGGTGGCCTGTCTCGACGCGGTACCGTCTGAACGAGCACAGACAAGGGGGTTGCTCATGGGAGTACTTGACGGGCGCGTTGCCTGCATTACTGGCGGTACCCGAGGCATTGGTCTCGGTATCGCCAAAGGGTTTCTCGACGAAGGGGCCATGGTGGTCGTCAACGGTCGAGACAAAAGTAAGGCGGAGCGCACGCTCGCCGAACTTGATGCAGGTGATCGAGCGCATTACATCGCTGGTGACGTGAAGCAACGCGAGTCGTGTGAAGCGATCGTTGACGGCACGGTCGATCACTTTGGCCGAATCGACATCCTGGTCGCGAACGCTGGTGGAGCTTCGGGGCACGCCCCCATCGTCGACCTCACCGATGAAGCCATGCAGGACTCCATGGTGTGGAACTTCTGGCATACGTTTTGGACGATGCGTGCGGCGTTTAAGCACATGATCCCGCAGCAGTACGGACGAGTCATGTGTGTCAGTTCACTCGAAGGCAAAGTGGGCAAGCCCGGCATCTCGATCTACGTCGCTGCCAAGCATGCGATCAACGGGCTCACGAAGTCGGCAGCGCACGAGGTCGGGACCCTCGGCATCACCGTTAATGCACTGTGCCCCGGTGCCATCGAAACCGACATCATGAAGTCCGAAGGGCCACCTGCGGCCAAGTCGATGGGCATGGACTACGACGGCCTCCTGAACATGTTCGCCCAGGAATCAGCCATCAAAAAGCTCAACGAGGTCGAAGACGTCGCCGCGGTGGCCACGTTGCTCGCCTCCGACGCAGGGGCCGGTATCACCGGCTCACTCATCTCGATTGACGGCGGCACGGCTCCCTACTGAGCCTGCTGACCTACGAAAGGAACTTCCCATGGGAAAGCTTGACGGAAAGGTCGCCTGCATCACAGGTGGCACTCGGAGTATCGGACGTGGAATGGCCGAAGCCTTCATCGCTGAGGGCGCCAAAGTCGTCGTCAACGGACGGGACGAAGCAAAAGGGCAGGCGTGCCTCGACGAGATGGGTGCTGGCGATAACGCAGCGTTCTTCGCAGGCGACGTCTCCCAGCAGGGGGCCGTCGAAGGTCTGATCGACTTCACGATCGAGAAGTACGGCCACCTTGACATCTGCTGTCTCAACTCGGGCGGGGTCCTGATGACCGCCCCGGTCTTTCAGATGACCGATGAAGAGTGGGAACTTGAAATCAACTGGAACCTCAATCATGTGTTTTGGGGGATGCGTCGCGCACTCCAGCACATGATCCCGCGCGAGTCTGGTCGCATCATCGTCACCTCGTCAGTCGAAGGCAAGCTCGGCAAGCCGGGTATCCCGGGATATTCGGCGACAAAGCACGCAGTCAATGGCCTCGTCAAGTCTGCAGCCCACGAGGTCGGCACGCTCGGCATCACGGTCAACGCCATCCTCCCGGGGCTCATCGAAACCGACATCGTGCTCGCCACCGGCCCCGATTCAGCAGTAGCGATGGGCCTTGGCAGCTACGAAAACCTGATCAATGCGTTCACCAGTGAATCGGCGATCAAGCGGCCCAACAAAGTCGAAGAAGTCGCCGCAGTTGCCGTGCTGATGGCGTCTGACGCAGCGAAAAACATGACCGGCTGCTTGTTCCCCGTCGACGGCGGAACGATGCCGTACTGAGTACGAGAGTAGCGAGCATGGGATCAGCGGATTGGCCGCACGGAAGGAAACGATCATGAGTGGAAACAAACCGGTCGACTACGAGGACCTGACGAGCATGAAGCTCGACGACGACGCCTTGCACGAATTGTTGCACGCAGGTGGTGAGTGCATTTTCAACTGGACCACCCGTGATGGATACCCCGTCGGCGTCGTCGTGGCGTTCGTGTACCACGATGGAAAATTTTTCACGACGTGCGCCGAGCGCCGCAAACGCGTGCCAGCGTTGAAGGCCCGCCCGCAGTCGGGCATTGTCATCAACAGTGCCGGCAAGACAGCGAGCTACAAGGGCGAGTCGATCGTCCATGCGCACGGTGATCCAGGCTTCGACGAGTTGAAGTACTGGTTTTACCGGAAGCTGTCACGCCTCGACACGAACCCCGACGACCCGTACATTCAGAGTTTCACCGAGTTCCTCGACTCTCCGCACCGGGTCATCATCGAGACCGATGCACGCGTTGTCGTGGCGTTCGACACCGCAAAGTTCCGCTCGTTCACGGTTGAGGCAATGGCCGCCAGTAGCGCTGCCCGGGCGGGCGAGTGATGGCTTGCGGTCGGGTGAGGTGGTCTCGATGAAATTTGGGCTGGCATTTGCGAGCAGTATTGCGGTCGGGCACGATTCGGCATTGGAGATCTGTCGACGTGCCGAGGCCGCTGGCTTCGAATCGCTGTGGGGAGGCGAGCATGTGATTCTGCCGAGCACGATCGACTCGCGGTACCCGTACACCGCTGACGGCAAGATCCCGGCCGAACCCGAGACCCCCATCCCGGATCCCCTGATCTGGTTGGCGTTCGCGGCGGCGGCGGCGCCGACCATGCGCCTCGGCACATGTATTTTGATCGTGCCGCAACGCAATCCGCTCATCCTGGCCAAGGAACTGGCCACGCTGGACCAGCTTTCGGGAGGCCGCGTCGAACTCGGGCTTGGCGTCGGTTGGTTGCGCGAAGAATTCGATGCGCTCGGAGTGCCGTGGGAACGCCGTGGCGCGCGGAACGACGAATACATCGAGGCGATGCGTGCGCTGTGGGCTGGGCCGCACGCCGAGTTTCATGGTGACTTCGTCGACTTTGCGCCTGTCACGTGCAGCCCGCGTCCGATCCAAGAACGCATTCCCGTGCTCGTCGGCGGAGATTCCGAGGCTGCGATTTCTCGTGCCGTTCGGCTCGCTGATGGCTACTTCCCAGGCGAGGGCGACGCCGAGCGATTGAGCGGCCTCGTTACACGAGTCCGCCAAGGTGCAGATGCGGCGGGCCGCGACCCGAGCAGTATCGGCATCAACGCGATGTTCGGTGCCCACATGAGGAACCCGCAGGCTGGCGTCGAGCAACTTCGTGAGATCGGTGTCGACCGAATCATGGTGCCGGCGTTTGCGTTTGCAGGCACCGAAGGACTCGATCGCCTCAGCGAGTTTGGCGAACAGGTCATCCAGCAGGCGAGCTGACGGCTCCGGCCGTCGATCCGTCTGTCATCTCGGCCAGTCGGCCATCATCTCGGCCAGTCGGCCATCATCTCGGCCAGTCGGCCATCATCTCGGAGCTACAACATGCATTCATTTGACCTCAACGGAAAAGTCGCGGTCGTCACCGGTGGCGGCCAGGGCATCGGCGAAGGAATCGCCAAGAACCTCGCGGCCGCGGGGGCGTCGGTCGTTGTTGCAGCACGACACGTCGACCGAGTGCAGCGCGTGGTCGACGAGATCGTGGCGGATGGTGGGCAGGCTCTGGCTGTGCCCACCGATGTGACGCACCGAGCGGCCCTTGTCGCGCTCGCGGATGCAGCAGTCGAGACGTTTGGTGGACTGCATGTGTGGGTCAACAACGCCGGCGGATCGCCATTGCGCTCACCGCTCAGCGAACTCGACGAGGAGGCGTGGGACGCTTGTCTCAGCCTCAACTTGACGGCAGTTTGGATGGCTTCGGTGATCGCCGCCGAACGGATGACCGAAGGTGGCACCATCATCAACATCTCGTCGCCTGCAGGCGACCGCGGGGTGCCCGGTAGCGGCCACTATGCGGCGGCGAAAGCAGGCGTCAATTCGCTGACGAAGACGCTGTCGCTCGAGCTTGCGCCGTCGATTCGTGTCAACGGGATCTCGCCTGGATACGTCCCGACCGAGGTGATGATGACGGCGCTCGACACAGATCAAGCAGCGCTCGAAGAAATGGCGCAGAAGCGCATCCCTCTGAAGCGGCTCGGCACGCCCGACGACATGGGTTCGACTGCCGTTTACCTTGCCAGCGACGCAGGCAGTTGGGTGACGGGTCAGACGATCATCGTCGCCGGCGGCAACTAAGACCGACAACTGAAACCGGAAACGCGCGTCATCGCGCGTCATCGCCGCGGCGGACCTGGGCGCAATACCTTCAGCGACGTCTCGAGAACGTGGCGGGCCCGTTCGGTCGCATCGGGAAATGCCGATCGCAACGCCGACGATCTGATTTCCATCGACAGCGCGGTGTGCGCAGGGAAGACGGCAACAAGCTCTCGTATCGGGAGCCCTCCGGCGCCAAGAACGGCGCGCCCATCGATTGCCTCGCTGTAGAGATCGACCGGAGCGGCGTACGGCGCGTCGCAGAGCTGCGCATAGGCCAGCAGCTCGGGCGCAACGGCGCCAACGTCGTCGACCGACCCACCCGTTCGGGCGAGGTGCAGATTGTCGATGAGCACGCCGGCGTTCGGCCTCTGGGTGGCGTCGAGAACGCTCAGAGCCTGTGGCAGATCCTGCACCGACATGAACCGCATGAATTCGACGCTGCACCCGATGCCGTGCGGTGCAGCCAAATCGCACAACTCGCCGAATCGGTGAGCGAAGCGGGCGTCATCCACACCCCGTGAGACGATGAGGAGGTTCCGTGCGCCGACTGACGCCGCTGCATCCACCATCCGGTCGCCGAAGTCGCCGTTGGGCGTGACAAAGACCGGCTCCATGTCGAGTGCGATCAGGCCGGTGTCGTCGAGTCGGCGCCGCACCTCGGACGTTGTTGCGTCCGTCCACGTTGCCGCGTCGAACCAGAGGCCACACGCCGCCCACCCCGCTGCCGCACAAGCCTCGACGAAGTCAGCTGGCCCGGTCTCAAGACAGACGCCGGCCGCCAGTGACAACAATCGTTCGGGTACCTGCATTGTGTAACCGTACGGACTGATCGATCTTCGGCCCGTGCTGGCGAAACAGAAACTGAAAGACTGTTCACTATGTCTTCCGACTCCACAGCATCCGATGTGACCATCGACGATCGGATCGCTGCGATGGCGTGTCCCGTCGATCGCACCATTCTCGATCCCGCGGTCCAGGACGACCCGTGGGACTTTTACAACGAACTCCACGCCCAGTGCCCCGTCTTTCCCATGCCCGAAATCGGCGGGGTGATGGTGACGAAATACGAAGACGTCCGATTCGTGTTGACTCGGCCCGACCTATTTTCGAACAGCGGCCGGGCCGGTGGCGCGAAAAAGGGATTACAGGTCGATAATGCCCGCCGCTACCGTGAGATCTTGCGCTTGCGCGGGTGGCCGCACGTCGAGACACTTCAGCGGTGCGACCCACCCGAACACACGGCGTATCGGCGGCTTGTCGGTAAGGCGTTTCTCCCCAGACAGATCAAGGCCATCGCGCCACAGATCGAGGAGATCAGCACGGAGTTGATCGACGGGCTGATCGGCGCCGGTCACTGCGAATTCAACCTGGATTACGCCATGCCGTTGCCGGGCATCGTGATCGCCGAGCAGCTCGGTCTCGATCGATCCGAGATCCACCGTTTCAACAGGTGGGCGCATGCGATGCTGGCGCTCTCGATGCGTCCACTCACCGAAGCCGAGCTGTTGGAAACCGCTGAGGTCGAACTCGAAGCGCAGCATCATCTCGCCGCTGTGTTCGAGCAGCGTCGAGCGGAACCATCCGATGATCTCATCTCGACCCTGGTCCATGCGCACGAGGGCGAAGACAACGCCGAACAGCTGACGGTCGCTGAGTTGCAGAACCTGATGCATCAGTTGATCACCGGTGGCTTCGAAACGACGACGAGCGCGCTGAACCATGGCATGTGGTTACTCACCCGACGCCCCGACGTGCAGGACCGCCTGCGTTCCGACCTGTCGTTGATCCCTGCGTTTATCGAGGAAATGCTCCGCTTCGAGAGCCCGGTACAGGGGCTCGTGCGGACAGCAACTCAAGACGTCGAAGTGAGCGGCGTCGTGATCCCCGAGGGCTCAATAGTGATGGTCCGCTACGCCGCGGCGAACCGTGATGAAGCGGTGTTCGACCGCGCTGCCGACTTCGATCTTGATCGTGAAACAACGAAGCACCTGGCGTTCGGTGCCGGCCCCCACTTCTGTGTCGGTGCCGCGCTTGCTCGCCAGGAACTGACCACGGCCTTCACACACTGGATTGAACGCACGTCGTCGATTGAGCTCGCTCGTCCGTTCGAGGGGGCGGTCCACGAGCCGAGCTTCATCCTTTTCCCGATGAAGGAACTGCCGCTGCGATTTACGCTTGCCTGAGAGCTTGCGGGCAGCGCCGAAGAAATTAACCGTTTGATTGGTTCCGCATCGTCTCATCTTGCCGCGGACCTCTAGCGTTCGACCATGAGCGAACATCCCGAAAACTACGAAGACGTCACGGTGTACGGACTCGACGACGATGTCGAAGCCGAAATGCTCGATGCCCAGAACGAGTGCACCTTTATCTGGTCGAACAAGGAAGGGTGGCCGGTCGGCGTGATCATGTCGTACGTCTTCCTTGACGGAAAGTTCTGGCTCACTGCTTCGAGCCAGCGAGCCCGGATTAGCGCCGTGCGCCGCGACCCCCGAGTCTGCATCGTTGTCACTTCGACCGGCTCCAAGATGGCCCGCAACAAGACCGTCACGTACAAGGGGACGTGCACAATCCGCGACGACCAGGCAACCAAGGAGTGGTTCTACCCGGCGCTCGCTGCAGCGATCCAGGAGGATCCAGAACGACGTGCGGTCTTCGCCAAGTTCCTCGACTCGCCGCGACGTGTCATCCTTGAGGTCGAGCCAACCCAGCGCATCGGATATGACGGAGGGAAGTTGGGTAAGGCCACGGCCGAGTGGATGACGGCGAACGCTGACCAGAGCTCATGACCGACCAACCAATCAGCAAGCTCGGCCTGAGTGCCGATGAGGTGCTGACCACCACCCGCAGTGTCCGCAAGCGCCTCGACCTCACTCGCCCAGTGCCGCGCCGCACCCTGGTCGAGTGCATCGAGATCGCGCATCAGTCGCCCACAGGATCGAACTCCCAGCGGTGGCGCTGGATGATCATCGAAGATGCCGACAAGCGCCGTGCGATTGCCGACATCTATCGCACCAACTTCGAGGCCGCCTACGTCGGTGCCGATGCGCCGGAGCCAGGCTCGCAGGCCGATCGCGTCAACCAATCGGCCCGCCACTTGGCCGCGCACCTCCACGAGGTACCAGTGCACGTCATTCCGCTCCTTGCCGACAGGATGGACGAAGGGACTCCGTCGTGGCGCCAGGCATCACGATGGGGAGGCGTCCTCCCTGCGGTGTGGAGTTTCATGCTCGCGCTCCGCGAGCGGGGCCTCGGGTCCGCGTGGACATCACTCCACCTGCAGAACGAACGAGACGTGGCCGAACTACTGGGCATTCCATACGACGAATACAGCCAGGCCGGACTCTTCCCAGTCGCCTACACGATCGGCACTGACTTCAAGTTGGCCAAGCGCCCGCCTGCTGAAGAATTCATCCGTTGGAACGAGTGGTCGTAGTCCGCACCGCCGACAAGTGAGTGGGCTCAGGCCTGCGCTTCGCTCCAGCGACGGGCAACATCGGCGTACATCTGCGGTGTCGGCAGCGCGAGAAGAGATGCACCGCCATCGACGCACAGCGTCTGGCCGGTGACGTAGGAGCCCCAGTCCGAGCACAGGTACAGCGCCGCGTTGGCGATGTCTTGAACCGAACCCATCCGTCCGAGCGGCGTCATTTCGACGACCGCTTGGATCGCGGGCGCGATGCCGAAAACGCGCGATGTCATCGGGGTCTCGATCAACGACGCAGCGATCGCGTTGAAGCGAATGTTCGCATCTCCGTACTCGACGGCGGCGATCTTGGTGGCGTACTCAAGGCCCGATTTCGCGCTTGCGTACGCGGCGAGTCCGTTCGCCGGGTTGTGGGCCGTGAGCGAACTGATCGAGACGAAGGACCCGCCGTTGCCAAGTTGACGCATCGCGTTACCCGCATGCCGAATGCAGTACATCGCGCCGTGGATCTGTACCGCGTGCATCGCCGTCAGCTTTTCCGGTGTGAGGTCGGCAATCGGGGTCGACTGCTCGTAGCCGGCGCAGTTGACGAAAATGTCGAGTCGTCCGGTCTTTTCGACGGCGAACGCCACCAGTGCCTGCACGTCTTGGTCGTCGGTGATGTCGCAGGTGGTGCCGAGCCCGCCGATGTCGGACGCAACGGCTTCGACGATGTCGGCCCGCCGTGCGCCGATGACGACCTTCGCGCCTTCTTTGGCAAAGGCCCGGCTGATGGCCTCACCGAATCCGCTGTGACCACCGACGATCACGGCGGTACGCCCGTTCAGCATGCTCACGTTCAGACACCCTGCTGGGAGTTGACGCGATGGTTGGCGATCTGTGGGCCGCCGACCCAGCCGCAGAGCTGCGGGTCGCACTCGCGCAGTTCACCGGAAATCCAATGGCCATCGGTGCCGAAGATGCCGACTGTCCCGTCGAGCGTGACTTGGATGTTGCCCTTGCCGTCCTGTTCGTGCAGGGCTCCGGTGAACGGGTGGACGATGCCGTTCATGACCGACCTCGGCTGACCGATACCTGGGTGTCGGGGACATCGTCGCCGATCCACTCGGTGAACAAATGGTGCAGCCAACGAATCTTTGATTCCTGATAGTTCGAGAATGTGGCGCCAGCCTTGCGAGTCGTCTCCAGACCCTTCTGCACCTTCGTCATATTGAACACGTCTTGCTCGAAGACCTTGCCGAGCATGCCGAGCTCGGGGGCGTCTGTCCACGGATCGACGACGCCAAGCTTGTGCTCCTTTGCTGGAGGCGGTCGATCGCCGGCAAACGGAGCGAGCAAGAAGACCTCCATGATCGACGTTCGATGGTCATCACCGTTTGGTCGGAAGCGGTACGTGATGCGGTTGAACGCGCCCCATGGATGCATGTTGGGGAAGATTGTGTAGTCGATCGAGTCCATCATTTCGGAGTCGCTCATTTGGTCGACTGCGTCCCCGGCCGCTGGCCGCCACCGGTCGCGAGACATTGCGGCGAGAACCGCCCGTGCTGTTTGTCCCTCTTGCAGTGTGAGTGGCGCCTCTTGGTCGACGCGTACGTCGAGCATGCCACGCAGCATGTCTTGCTCAGATATTTCGCCGTCGAGCAGTGGGCTCGGGGTGCCGCCCGGAGTGATCACCCGCGAGCAGCGGTCCCAGACATCGACCTGGCTGTTGACGTCGCCGAGGTATGCCAGGATCTGCGGGTGCGTTGCGTTGACGTGGTAGGCCTCACAAAACGCCTCTTGAGCAATCTTCCAATTGGCTTCGATGATTCGTGAGACGTGGGCCTCGACGTAGCGGTCGCCAAGATCCCACACTTCAAACTGCTCGACGATCTCGCCGAGATGCTCAGCGAGCGACGCTGCATTGGGATCGGGGTTGATGAAGACGAACCCGGCCCACGTGTCGACACTGCACTCGGGGAGCGTGAAATCGTCAGGTCGTTGGTCGACGTGCGGGAAGTCCCAAGCTGCTGGTACATCAGCGAGGTTGCCGGAGAGGTCCCACGCGAATCCATGGAACGGACAGCGGATCTCTGAACAGTGACCGTCGTATTCCTTCAGCTGACGGCCTCGATGGAGGCACGCGTTCGGATACGACTTGATCGTGCCGTCCGTCTGACGAACAACGAGGTACGACAGCTCAGCGATGTCGTAGACGATGTAGTCGCCGGACTCGGGAATGTGTTCCTCGCGGCAAGCGAACTGCCAGACGCGGCTCCACAACTGATCGACTTCGCGACGGTGCCATTCGCGCGATGTGTATCGCTCTTTCGGGATGTCGTCGCTGCCGAGGTAGCGCGGTGATTCCAGTCGGAGTACGTCGGGCACCGGGTGCGTGTCGGCGTCCAGGAGATCTTGATAGGTGACACCAGGGGAGCGCGCGTCGGGTATCGAGGCAGGTTGTTCGGTGGTTGTCATCTCACCATTATTGATCACATGGTGACTTTATGTCGCTACCGGAGGCCATTCGTCACGGTTGAGAAGTCTGCTCGGTCGCGATCAGGGGGTGCGGGGTCAAGATCAGACGCTGACGGTGGCATCGAGCGCCGCGAGGGCGACGAGTGGGTCGGCAACAAGAATCGTCCGCCATCCCAACATCTTCGGGACCTCCAGGTTCTGCTCGAAATCGTCGAGGTAGACGATTGCTTCGTGGTCGACACCGAGCATCGCAGCGGTTGCTTCGTAGATCGCCGGTTCCGGCTTGCGCGCTCCAACGGCGAATGACTCGATGACCGCGTCGAACATCGTCAGGTCGATGTCGCGTTCCATCGTCGGACGGAACTCGGCAAACGTGTTGGTCAAGAGCGCCGTGCGGTGGCCGTTGTCGCGGAGTGTGCCGACGCGGGCGACCATCTCGTCGACGACGGTGTACTCGCCGGCGGCAAGGAGCCGGCCGATCTCGTCACCATGTAATTGCACGCCAGCGGTTGCGGCCCAGGGTTCGAGCAGACCTTGGATGTCAGCGATGGCAATCTCGCCTCGCTCAGCGCGGTGCCACGGATGCATGCCGCTCTCGCGAGGCCCGAGCAACAGTTCATGCATCACGGATGCAGCGACGTCATGTGTGGCAGCGACCATGCCGATCTGCTTCGTGATCGAGGTGATCAACACGCCCCCGAAGTCAAAAACGACAGCGACGGGACGACGTAGAATTGTCCGGGCAGCTGGCGCGTTGCCGCTCACCCGAAGTCGGCGGTCGGAGTTCGATCAGCGTTGTACACCGGGGCCGACGCGTCGACGCGGTGCTTGCGACTGACTGCGCCGGTGAGTCCGCCGTCGTTCAGCATCGTGCGCATGTCGAAGTAGTTCTGATGGTCGAAGTGGGCGGTGAGCGCTTCTTCGGATTCCCAGAGTTCGTAGACCTGGATCAGATCGTCTTGGCACGGGTCGGGCGCGAAGCAGTAGACAAGACATCCCGGCTCATCGTCGCGAGTCGCCTTCTGGATCGGTGCTGAACGGTCGATCAGTTGTTGACGTGTTGAGGGATCGGCAATGGTGATTGCTGCTTCGACGACGATGAGACTCATGGTTGGCTCCTGCTGGCTTCGTGTTGGTGCATGACGATTGGCCAGTATGACAAGGTGCTCCGCCACTCAAGCGAACCGAAGGACGGTCCAAGATGTATGCAGCGTTGATCACTGGCAAAGAAACCGTCGAGATGGTTGAGTTCCCACACCCGACTCCGGCTGCGACCGGTGTCGTTGTCGACGTTGCGTTCTGCGGCATCTGTGGAACCGACATTCACGCCTATCAGTCAGGACGCGCGTACAACCCCGCGATCTGCGGACATGAATGGTCGGGCACGATTTCGGCACGGGGCGCCGATGTCTCTTCGGTATCTGAAGGTGACCGCGTCGTGGTGGCAGCAGCGCCGTCTTGTGGATCGTGCACGGCGTGCCGACGCGGCCAGGCCGACCGATGCCAAGTGGTGTTCCTGTCGACGCTCGGCCGTGATGAACTCGCCCCGCCGCACGGCGGATTCGCGCCGCACATCGCAGTCGCTGCGGCACGTGTGGTGAAGACCGATCCCGGGCTGACTGACGAGCAGGCTGCCCAAGTTGAGCCGATCACGGTTGCCTTCCATGCTGTTCGTGTCAGTGATCTCCGATTGGGCGATATCGCGGTCGTGCAGGGTGCGGGCCCCATTGGGTTGGGCACAATGCAGTGGGTTCGTGCAGCTGGTGCCGGCAAGGTGATTGTCGTTGAGCCGAACCCACAACGCCGTGATCTCGCTCGGGCGCTCGGGGCGCACCATGCGGTTGCTCCGGGTGAGGAAGCAAAGGAGTTAATCGCAGAACTCACCCACGGTCTTGGTGCGGACATCGTCTATGAATGTGTCGGTCGTTCCTTCGCAGTGCAGTCTGCCGTTGACATGGCACGTCGCGGAGGCTCAATGTGTCTGATCGGGCTTGCCGACGGCGATGCTCCGATCAACCCAAGCACGTGGCTCATCAAAGAGATCTCCGTCACGTCAGCGCTCGCCTACTTCCACGAGGAATTCGAAATGTCGATGGGGATGATCGCTGATGGTCGCATCGTGGTCGAGCCGCTCCACACGTCGACGGTGAGCCTCGCTGGCTTCGCCGATGCTCTGGCTGACCTCGCGAGCGGAACCAGCGATCAAACCAAAGTGCTTGTCAACCCGAACTTGTAGGCAAAGCGTTCCCGGAGAAAGACACCGAATATGACATTACTGACGTCCTTTCCGATCTTCCAGCAGGCCTGGTATGTCAACGACCTCGATACGGCGATTCTGAAGTGGTCGGACACGTTCGGCGCAGGGCCGTTCGTGCGGTCGCCGCACCACCGCTGCGACCGGTTCACCTACCGTGGAACCGATCAGGAAGCCGACGTGTCCTACGCGTTCGGCTATCTCGGCGAAACGATGATCCAGTTCATCCAGCAACACGATGAGACGCCTTCTATCTACCGCGACATGTACGCAGCCGGCGATGAGGGATACCACCACCTCGCGATTCTCGTCAATGACTTTGAGGGCGAATTTCAGCGGCTCGAGCGACTCGGATTCGAACCGGCCTGTCGCCTGTATGCCGACGGCGTTGACGCGGCCTACTTCGACACGCGCGAGCTCAATGGTGGCTTCACCGAGATACACGGCGATCCGCCGCGCATCTTGCAGGCGTTCGCAACGTGGCGACGCGCCCACGAATTGCGGCGTGAGGGTGAGAGCCCGTTCCTGGCTCGTCCGGACAAACCGTGAGGCCGGTGCCTGACGGCGGTCGGCCGTCCGGTAACGGCCAGGACTGTTCTCTCGGTGATCATTGACAGCACATCAGAGTCTGTGAGCAACGGGAGACAAGCGCCATGTTTGACATCGTCATCAAGAACGGCACCGTCGTCGACGGGACAGGTGCGGCTCCGGTCGTGGGCGATGTCGCGATTCGCGATGGCCTGATCATCGAGGTCGGCGGTCGGATCACCCAGGCTGCGCGCCGCACGATCGACGCCGACGGAGCACTGGTCACGCCGGGCTGGATCGACGTGCACACGCATTACGACGGCCAGGTCAGTTGGGACTCCGAGTTGGCACCGTCATCGCACAACGGGGTGACCACAGTCGTCATGGGTAACTGCGGTGTGGGGTTCGCCCCGGTGAAGCCCGGCGCTGAGGATGCACTGATCGAACTGATGGAAGGTGTCGAAGACATCCCCGGAGCTGCGTTGCACGAAGGAATGGCGTGGGGCTCTTGGGAATCATTCCCCGACTACCTCGACTATGTCGCTGGCCGTGAATACGCGCTCGATGTTGGCGCCCAAATTGCGCACGGGGCGGTCCGCTTTTTCGCAATGGGTGAGCGCGGCCGATTGAACGAAGACGCAACTGCAGAGGACATGGCTGCGATGGGAGCGATTGTGGCTGACGCAATGTCGGCCGGCGCCGTGGGGTTCAGCACATCACGCACGATTGGTCATCGCTCGTTGTGGGGCGAACCCGTTCCGGGCACGTTTGCAGCCGATGCCGAACTGCTCGCTATCGCCGACGAGATGCGCAAGGTCGGCAAAGGTGTGTTCGAAATGATTCCGGCCGGGACCGTCGGCAAGCTCGACGCCCTCGGCGGCGAACGCACGACGCAAGAGGCCGAGCATGACTTGATGCGTCGCTTCTCGATCGCAAGCGGCCGGCCTGTCACCTTCACGCTGGTGCAGTCGCCCGACTACGACCCGGATCTCTGGCGGCAAATTCTGCGGATGACGGCCGAGGCGAACGCCGCAGGAGCCCAGATGTATCCGCAGGTGGCCTCCCGGCCGATCGGTTTTCTCACCGGCCTGAGCGCATACCACGCGTTCATGCGCAAGCCGACCTACCTCAATACGCTTGCTCATCTGCCGTTGGCCGAGCGGGTGACAGCGATGCGCAATCCGTCTGTAAAGGCCGCTTTGCTCGAAGAAGACGACATTCGGCCGGAAGCTCCCGGCTCGATGGAGAACGTGTACGGGCTGTTCCAGCGTGCTGCTCCCGTGATGTATCCGCTCTCGAGCCCTGTCGACTACGAACCCGACATTGGCGAGACGCTCGGAGCGCTCGCCAAGGCAGCCGGTCGTGACGCGATTGAATATCTCTACGACTTCATGCTCGAAGACGGTGGGACGCGTTTTGCATCACTCAGCACGGTCGACATTGCGGAACGTATGAACGTGCTGCGCGAAATGCTGCTCGACCCGAACACCGTCACAGGTCTCAGTGATGCGGGTGCCCACGTGACGTTGATCTGCGACGGCACGATGCCAACGACTCAGCTCACGTATTGGGCGCGCGATCGCAAGAAGGGTGAGCAGCTCCCGGTCGAGTTCGTTGTCCACAAGCAGACATCGCGCAACGCTCAGCTCTATGGATTCCAAGATCGTGGAACGCTCGAGGCGGGAATGCGCGCCGACGTCAATGTGATCGACCACGAGAACCTCTCGGTATCGGCGCCGGTCGCACATCACGATTTGCCGGCCGGTGGCACTCGGCTCATCCAGCCGGTGTCGGGATACCTCGCAACGATGTGCAACGGAGTGATGACGCGTGACCACGACAAAGACACCGGTGCCCGACCAGGGCGACTGGTGCGCACCTGACGACCGCCGACAAGATCACACGGCTCAACCGACCAGCAACCGACTACTACAGAATTTGAGGCAAAGATGTTTGATTTCACTGGCAAGACGGTCCTCATTACCGGCGCATCGATGGGCTTGGGGGAGGGATTCGCTCACGGCTTCGCAAAAGCAGGTGCTGACCTGATCCTCACGGCACGTTCGGCTGACTTGCTTGAAGCGGTTGCCGATGTCTGCCGGTCGATGGGCAGCACCGTCACCGTGGTGCCGGGCGATGTCTCGGTCGAGGAGGACGTGGCACGCGTGGTTGCGAAGGGAATCGAAGCGCACGGGAAGATTGACGCGCTCGTCAACAATGCCGGCGTCAGCGATATGCGCGGCATCGCCCCGGAGCAGTTCGACATGGAGACATGGAACTGGATCATGTCGATCGACCTCAACGGCGCGTTCATGTTCATGCGCGATGTTGGTAAGCACATGCTCGAGTCGGGCGGTGGTTCGATCGTCAACATCTGTTCGATCATGGGTCATGGCGCCAACGAGTTGAACGTGATCGCGTATACCGCGGCGAAAGGCGCGTTGAGAAACCTCACGCTGCAGCTCGGATGCGAGTGGGCCGACCGGGGCGTGCGAGTCAATGCAGTGTCACCCGGATTTATCGTGACCGAGATGGTGCGGCCAGCGCTCGAGGGCATGGGTATGGACAAGTGGATTGCCTCGCGCACTCCAATGCGTCGGATCGGCGAACTCGACGAGATCGTGCAACCGGTCATGTTCCTTGCGTCTGACGCGGCGAGCTATGTGACTGGTCACGATCTCAACGTCGACGGTGGCACCAATGCGTCGAACGGCTACTACCAGATCCCACCCATCCATCAAGCCTGGAATGCTGATACAGCGCCTCGGGTCGGTGTCGGTTACGAAGGCATCCAGCCGCGACCGGATTGGTACGAAGCAATGAGTGCCGGCATCCCGGGCATCCACTACACAGCTGACACAGCCGGCGAAGCGTGAAGAGCCGACACACGAGAATTGCCCGCGATTTGTACGACGTCACTGCCAGGTCGCAGCACTGCTCGGAGGGGAAAATAATTCCTGTGGTGTGACGTCCGACTCGTTTGCTAAACAATCGCTCGGTTAGTTTCATCGCACACCGCTTCAGCGGTTGTGCCGCAGACTCCCAGGGGAATCGGCGGATTCACATCAACACAGGGGGACACGTTCCAATGATTTCACGCTCCAAGATACGTTCCCGGCGTTTGCTCGCCGGCGTATTCGGTTTTGCGTTGGTTGCCGCGGCCTGCGGCAGCAGCGATGCCAGCTCGCCGGCGACCGACGCACCAGCCGCAACGGCTGCTGAGGCGCCAGCCGACACCACCGCTGACGCGCCAGCCGACACCACTGCTGAGGCGCCAGCCGACACCACTGCTGACGCGCCAGCCGACACCACCGCAGCGCCCTCGGGTGAGGCGACTGGTGAGCCGTTCCGCATCGGCGTGCAGAACCTCGAAGGCGACCCGAACGGATCGTTCCCCGAGTTCTCGCTTGCCATGCAGGCCGCGACCGAATATGTGAACACAGAACTCGGCGGTCTCAATGGGCGTCCAATTGAAATCGTCCTGTGTAAGTCGATCGTGTCACCCGACGACTCGCAGCGGTGCGCCAATGAGCTGTCTGCTGACGGCGTCGACCTCGCGATCTCCACGATCAACTTCTTCGGTAATCACTACGCGATCTACCAGGGCTCTGGCATCCCAGTGCTTGCGGTTACACCGATCACGATTGCCGACTTCACCTCGCCCGGCGTCTTCGCCATCGGCGCAGGCGGCGGCTGCCTCGGTGTCCACACCGGCCTGATCGAGTTCGCGACGAATGAGATCGAAGCCCTCGAAGGCATCGACGTGCAGAAGGTCGCCGTTCCGTGGGCCGACACGCCTCCCGGCGTGGTCTGCTACAACGACCTCGAAGCGAAGCCGCTCGACGTGATCAACGGCTCTGAGCCCGGTGCTGCGGCTCGTGCAGGCTCGAAGCCCGGCCTCACCCACATTGGTGTGCCCGTCGCTCCGGCGCTTCCCGATGCCACGCCACAGGCAACCGAGGTCCTCGACTTCGGTGCAGATGTGATCGTGTTTTCGGGTCAGGGCGCCGACTGCTGGAACCTGGTCGACGCAATGGGTCGTCTCGGCTGGACCACTGAGCAGACACCACTCGTCCTGTCTGGTGCCTGCATCGACTTCACTGCCATGAAGGCCGCTGGCGATCTCGCCAAGGGCATCTACCTCACCGGCACGGAAAATGGCATTCTCGCACCACTCGATGGGCTCGAAGGTCAGCAACTCGACAATGCCACGACGTACCAGACCAAGGGTCTGGAGTACGGCCTGAGCGAAGACGACCTTTTCAAGGGCTTTGCTGGCCAAGGCTTCTCGGCGATCATGTCGATCTGGGAGCTCAGCCAGACCATCGACGGTGACGTCACCGGCCAGGCGTTGGCCGATGCCTACGCTGCTACCGATGGGTCTGCGCCGTCGTTCGGCAACTCTCCGCTGAACTGCAACAGCGCACCAGCGCCGTATGTCTCGGTGTGTGGTTCGTCGATCTCGGTCGGCCAGTGGGATGGGGAGAAGATCGTCACGGTCGTCGACCGTCTCAACGGTCTCGACCTTGTCGCTGGCACGGCACTCCGCCCCGGACCGAAGTAATTCCAGAGTCATCGAGCGTCACATGAGGTGACGTTGTGACCGAACACCGAGTGTCGGGGCGCACCGTGAGGTGCGCCCCGACCTCAATACCCATTCATCCAATTCGACGCATCCGTGGGGGCACTGCGTGAACGACATCATTTTTAACCTCATGCTGGGCCTCGGAATAGGTTCGCTGTACGCCATGCTCGGCGCCGGGCTGGTTATTTCATACAAGGGATCCGGCGTCATCAACTTCGCCCATGGCGCGCTTGCGATGTACGGGATCTTCACGTTCGACACAGCGTGGAACCGCGGTGAGCTTTTCTTCCCGTGGGTCGACTTCCTCCCCACGAACTCCTTGAACGTTCCGGTTCGCATCACCCTCGCCGCCGACGGAAGCTGGCCAATGATTCCGTCGCTCATCTTGGCGTTGGCCATGGCTGCGCTGCTCGGGCTGGGCGCTCACTTCCTGGTCTTTCGTCCACTGCGCAACGCCGCTCCGCTTGGCAAAGTCATTGCGTCGCTGGGCCTTGCCCTGTATCTCCAGGGTGTCGCACTTCTGAACTTCGGCAATTCGTTTCCGCAACCGAAGAGCATTGTCCCGCAGGAAGCTCTCACGAACTTCCTGGGTCTGGGTAAGACCTTCCCGCGCAACACGCTGTACGTCATCGGGTTCGCAATTTTGCTCGGCGTGTTGATGTGGGCCGGGTATCACTTCACCCGCTTCGGACTCGCCACACGCGCCGCAGCAGGCAACGAGAAAGGCGCGGTCCTGCTCGGGTACTCCCCGCAGACGCTCGCCGCAATCAACTGGGTGATTGCCTCGGTCACCGCGACGCTCGCCGTCATCATCGTCGGACCAATCCAGGGGACCATCACCCCGATCGGACTCACCGCGCTGATCGTGCCAGCGTTGGCCGCAGCACTGATCGGCGGTCTCCGATCAGTGCCGATTGCTGTCGCGGGCGGTCTGGCGCTCGGTGCCGTCCAAACGTTGCTCGACATCAAACGCGGGAGTTGGTTCACCGGCCCGGCCCTCGAATGGCTCCAAAATGGCGTTCGCAGTGCCCTGCCCTTGCTGGTGATCGTTGTCGTGCTGGTCGTTCGCGGCAAGTCACTTCCCATTCGCGGTGCGGTCACCGAACGCCGCCTGCCCTTGGCACCGAACCCGAAACGCATCTTCGAACACTCGGTGGTGTGGGTCACTGCGTTGGTTCTGCTTGCATTTATGTTCGAGAATTCGGGTGACCGCACACGGTTCGCGAACTCGCTACAGAACGGGATCGTGACGGCGATCATCATGCTGTCGATCGTGGTGATCACCGGCTACACCGGACAGATTTCACTGGCCCAGATGACCTTTGCCGGGATCGCAGCGTTCTTTACGGCGCGCATGATGGCGGACGGCATCGGTCGAGGGTCGAACCTTGTGCCCGTTACAGGGCCCGGACTGCCGTGGCCGATCGCAGGACTGATCGGGGTGATAGCGGCGGTGATTGTCGGCGTGATTGTGGGATTACCGGCGGTGCGAATACGCGGCGTGCAACTCGCCGTTGTCACCATCGCAGCCGCTGTTGCCATCCAGTCGGTCTATTTCGAGAACGCCTACATCACGCAATTGCGTGCCGGCGTGCCGGCATACGTCAAAGAACCGACGTTCTTTGGCCTCGACATCGGAGCGCGCAGTGCACGCGTGCAGAACGAGCGCCCGGCGTTCGTCATCTTCGGCGCCATTCTTCTGGCGCTCTGTGCCATCGCCGTTGCCAATGTTCGTCGCACCGGCGTCGGCCGACGCTTCTTGGCAGTTCGTGCCAACGAACGTGCTGCAGCAGCGGCGGGTATCAGCGTGTCGCGCTCCAAGCTCTTGGCCTTCGCACTCAGCTCGGCATTGGCCGGCATCGGCGGTGTGATGCTCGGCTTCAAACAGGTTGAGGTGTCGTCGGCCAACTTCGGTTACGGAGCCGGGCTTGGAGTCTTGGCGTTTGCGTACCTCGCCGGGATCACCTCGATCAACGGTGCACTGCTCGCGGGCGTTGTCCTCAGCGCCGGCGGACTCATCCCGACGTTGTCCAACTACATGCTCGCTGGCACCAACATCGATAAGTACATCGGGATGTTGGGTGGCCTTGCGATCATCGTCACGGCAATCGTGCACCCGGAAGGCGTGGCACCGTTCTTCGCTCACGGGATGAGACAGGCAGGGAACTGGGTGGTGAGTGTCATTCCAGGAGCCGACACGATTCGGACCGCCTATCGCGGCCCGCGTGCGCGGCTCGTCCAGCCAGTGCTCGCAGGATCGGTGGTTGGTTTCGCTGTGTGGCTCCGCAAGGCGCAGTTCATCGAGGACGTCTATGTCTGGATTTTGGTCAGCCTGATCCTGTTGTTCGGAGTGTCCCTCGCCTTTGCCCGTTCGCTCGGATCGCTGTCGCCATCGTTTGGTGAAGCGGGGCGACACTGGGTCAACTGGGGTCGGCACTTCGGTCCGGTGGCGTTGATTGGCTACGTCGTCGGCTGGATCATCTGGCCGCTGCGCAGTGGCGACGTCTACTCCAAGTTGTGGATGCCGATTCTCGGTGCGTTGATCGCGTTGTTCATCTGGTCCATCCTCAAACAGCTCGTGGGGCCTCGAGGCAGCCACGACGCCGCACCGGCCGAACCAGCCGTAGGTGACATGATGACAGCAGAGGTGGGATGACATGGCATTACTTGAAGCACGCGGGCTGACGGTCAGTTACGGAGGTCTCCACGCCAATGACGAGATCGACCTCGACTGTCACGCCGGAAAACTCGTCGGCCTGATCGGACCGAACGGAGCTGGAAAGACCACCTTCATCGACGCGATCACGGGATTCACCCCGGTGTCGACGGGAACCGTCACGTTCGACGGCCAGGACCTCGCCGGGATCGGACCCGACAAGCGAGCCCAGATGGGGCTGACACGAACGTTTCAGTCGCTCGAACTGTTCGAAGATCTCACGGTTCGCGACAACTTGATGGCGGCGGCCGAACGGCCGAAATGGCATTCGTTTCTCACTGACATAGCGCTTCCCGGGCGGAACGAGCGCCAGTATGTCGAACAGGTCGAGTGGGCGATGGACATGATGAAGCTCACCGATCGGGCCGACACCATGCCGAGCGACTTGAGTCATGGTCAACGCAAACTCGTCAGTGTCGCCCGGGCGCTCGCAGCTCGTCCCAAACTCGTCCTGCTCGACGAACCTGCTGCCGGGCTCGACACAGCCGAAAGCCAACTGCTCGGACAGCACCTCCGCGACTTCCTCGACTACGACATGAGTTTGTTTCTCATCGATCACGACATGGGCCTCGTGCTCAACGTGTGCGACTACATCTACGTGCTCGATTTCGGGCGGGTCATCGCCCACGGCACGGCGGCAGAGGTGCGCGCTGATCCAGCGGTCATCGCTGCATATCTCGGTGACTCAGCCGGTGAGTCGCAGGCGCGAGAGGGGGCTGCCGCCAGTGCAGCCAGAGCGCCTGTCGCTGCCGATTCCACAATGACCGAAAGCGAGTCGGACCAATGAGCGAACTTCTCATCGATGTGCGTGGCCTGCACGCCGGTTACGGCGGCATCCCGGTCGTTCGTAACCTCAACCTGACGGTGGCGCCGGGCGAGGTCGTGGCATTGCTTGGCCCGAATGGTGCGGGTAAGACCACCACCCTGCTGACGCTGTCCGGTTTGTTGACTCCGTTGGAAGGAACGGTCGAAGTGCTGGGCGAAAAGGTCGATGGCACGAGGCCACACATGATCCCGCGGCGCGGTCTTGCCCATGTCGCCGAAGACCGGTCATTGTTCTTCGACCTGACGGTCTATGAGAATATTCGACTTGGGCTGACCGGAAACCGGGCGTCGAGACAAGCTGCTTACGATCGTGCAATGGATCTCCTGCCGGCGCTCAAGCCATTGCGTGATCGACTGGCAGGGCTGCTCTCTGGTGGGGAGCAGCAGATGCTGGCTGTCGCTCGCGCGCTCGTCTCGGAACCGAAGTGCCTTCTTGTCGACGAGATGAGCCTCGGTCTGGCACCGATCATCGTCGAGCGTCTACTCCCGATTGTTCGCAACATCGCCGACGAGACGGGCTGCGGTGTCCTCGTGGTCGAGCAGCACGTCCACATGGCTCTCGAAGTCGCTGATCGCGGCTATGTGCTCAACCACGGCGAGGTCCGCCTCGAAGGCACGGCAGCAGAACTCAGAGCAAACCGAAGTGTGCTTGAGGCGAGCTATCTCGGTGAAGCTGCGGTGTAGCAACGGCGTGGCGGCCATCGCTGTCGCGACGTGAATACCTGGGTATTCTTCGCCTTGCTTGGCGTGGGAACCGGCGCGATGTACGCCGCGTTCGCAATGAGCGTCATCATCACCTATCGCGGAAGCGGCGTCGTGAACTTCGCCGTCGGTGCGCTGGCGATGATTCCGGCGATGGTCTTCGCAGAGCTTCGGTTACGTGGAGATCTCGTCCTCCCGGTCGTCATCGTGCCGAGCCGATACGACATTGGTGAACCACTGGGGTTCGCACCCGCTGCAGCGATCGCCATGACCGTCGGATCACTCGTCGCGGGCGTGGTCTACCTCGTCGTCATCCGTCCGTTACGGACCGCGCCACCCGTCACGATGCTTGTTGCCACGGTTGGGCTCACGCTGATGCTGCAGGCATTGGCGGTGCGTGCGTTCGGCAATGTCACGCTGCGGGCGCCGGGCATCCTGCCCAAGGGCGTTGTCGACTTGTTCGGTCGACGGTTTCCGGTCGATCGGCTTTGGCTGCTCGCGACGGTGATCGTCCTTGCTGCAGTTGTGGTAGCCACGTATCGGGCCACCCGGTTTGGGTTGGCGACGCGTGCCTCGTTCGTCAACGAGAAGGGCGCGATCCTGTTGGGTCTTGAGCCGGCACGTCTCGGGTTGTACAACTGGATGTTCGCCTCTGGGCTGGCAGCCGTCGTCGGGATCGTTGGCACATCTCTTGGCGGGGTCAGCCCGTACAACTTCAGCCTCTTCGTCGTGCCGGCTCTGGGCGCAGCGCTCGCGGCGCGTCTCCGGTCGGTACCGGTTGCCGTGCTTGCTGCCGTCGCCATCGGCAGCTTCGAGGCGGTTGCCGTCCACATCGTCGCCCAGCGGCAGGTGCCCCGCTTCTTCCTCGGTGGCATCAGTTCGCTCGTCCCCTTCGTCGTCATTATTGGAGCGCTCGTCATCTTCGGACGAACGTTGCCGAACCGAGCGGCCATTGTCGAGCGTGCTCAGGTCCCCATGTCGCTGGATCGTGTGCACAAGGGTCTGTGGGGCGGCTCCATCCTGCTCGCTGTGATTGTGTTGAACGCGAACGATCCGACGATCCGCTTCGCCGCCTTGGAGTCGATGTTCGTCGCGACACTGCTGCTGTCGGTGGTCGTCCTCACCGGATTCGTTGGCCAGGTTTCGCTCGCCCAGTTGTCGTTTGCTGGGTTCAGTGCGTTCATGCTGTCCCGGTTCGGCTCGGTCCTGCCGTTCCCGCTCGGACCGCTGGTCGCAATCGCTGTCACGACCGCGGTCGGGACACTTGTCAGCATCCCAGCACTACGGGTACGCGGCGTTCAGTTCGCGATCGTTACCTTCTCGGTAGCTGTCGTTTTCGACGACTTGTTCTTCCGGAGCCCGACGTTCGTTGGACGCGGTGGAATGGCCACGGTGGAACCGCCCCGTATCGCCGGAGTCGACCTTGGCATCGTCGGTGACGGCCAGTTCCCCGCGCGTGGATTCGGGTACTTCTCGCTCGTGGTGTTGGTGTCGTGTGCGTTCATTGTCGTCGGGGTCCGGCGTGGCCGGCTCGGACGACGCTTTCTGGCGGTTCGATCCAATGAGCGCGCGGCTGCAGCAGCGGGGATCAACGTGGGGCGTACGAAGGTGGCCGGCGCGTCGCTGGCGTCATTCATTGCTGCAGTCGCCGGTGTCATGTTCGCGTACAAGAACACGACCTTCAACGGAGGTGGCCTGGAAGCACAAGATGGGCTGGAGCTCCTGGCGCTCGCGTATCTCGGTGGGATCGGTTCGATTGCTGGGGCGGTCATCGGAGGCCTGCTTGCTCCATCGGGTCTGTTCGTCGTTGCGATCCTCGGTGGCGGTGCGTCGAACACGCAATTCCTGCTCACCGGTCTTGGCCTGATCATCGTTGCCGTTCGATTTCCCCAAGGCATCGCCGGGTCACGGCAGATGTTGCAGCGCAAGATTTTGGCGCCTGCCGAACCGCCCGAGCCCGTTGCCGATGAGGCCGCCATCGTCCTCGAGGTCGGACCCGAACTTGAGCCGCACCATCGACCATGATGGACGGCATGACCGAGCGCCCGTTTGCCTCCTCGCTGCTCGCGGGCAAGACAGCGCTCGTGACCGGCGGAGGGAGCGGATTGGGCCGCGCGATTGCCGAAGGGCTCTCGGCTGCAGGAGCCGACGTCGTCATCGCGGCGCGACGCAAAGAGCGTCTCGACGTGGCCGCTGCAGAGATCTCCGCCGCCACGGGAAATCCCGTCGATGTTGATCTCGTTGACATCCGCGATCGGTCGACGATTGAAGCGCTCGCAGGTCGTCACGACGTCGACATTCTCGTCAACAACGCTGGTGGTCAATTTCCACAGAAGGCTCGTGACTACAGCCCGAATGGTTGGAACAGTGTGATCGACCTCAACCTCAACGGCACCTGGGCAATGACTCAGGTGTTTGGCAACCAGATGCTCGACGGTCACGGTGGCAACATCGTCCAAATCGTCGCCATCGTTGGCCGAGGGTTGCCAGGGATTGCTCATAGCGCCGCGGCCCGTGCCGGTGTCGTCGAGTTGGCCAAGACGCTGGCCTATGAATGGGGTCCGGCAGTGCGCGTCAACTGCGTGGCCCCAGGAGCGTTTCGCACCGACGGATGGGAGGCGACGTACGACGACGAAGTCGGCGCCGACATGTCGGGTGTGCCCCTGCCGTTTCCTGGTCGCCCGTCCGACATTGCCAATGCCGTGGTGTTTCTCGCATCGCCTGCCGCGTCGTACATCACCGGCGAATGCCTCTACGTCGACGGAGGGCACGCGCTGCACGGCCCGATCAGTGCGCTGCCGCCCGACGGGTACCCAGAGCGCAGCACTCGGCCAACGAGTTGACCCGGTTGCCAATCCACGCGCCATTCATCATCAACCTCACTATCCAATTCAGACGGAGAAGACCATGACTGCTTACCTCATTGCCAACTACGACGTCGTCGATGCCGACGCGTACCGCTCCTACCAGAAACAGTCGATGCCGATCATGGGTGGCGGGGGCAACGTCCTCGTGCTCGACGGGGCATCGGTTACGAAAGAAGGCACGCCGGGCGCACAGACCGTCGTGATCGAGTATCCGACGAAGGAAGCGGCACTCGCCGCCTACGAATCCGACGAGTATCAAGCTGTTGTGGGCATCCGCCTCGGCGCGGTCGAGAACGGTCGGGCCGTGATCGTCGACGGTTTTGTCATGCCCTCACGTTGAGGGTGTCCAAGCGACGTTCAGTCGGTTGAGTGCGCGGAGCACGAAACCTGGCGCGTGCGTGAAGTCGTTGTCGGCCGACAGCCGCAGGCCGGGGAGTCGGTCGAGGATCGTGTTCAGCGCCATGCGCTGCTCGAGACGCGACAAACCTTCGCCGGGGCAGCGATGTTCTCCAAGTGAGAACGCCACATGCCGCAGCATGTTTGGTCGTTCGAGGTCGACGTTGTCGGGGTCGGGGAACATGTCGCCGTCGCGGTTCGCTGCGCCATAGCGAATGTGCACCGTCGCTCCTTCCGGGAGCGCGACGCCGGCCAATTCGGTGTCTCGGGCGACGCGACGGTAGAGGCCCTGCGTCGGTGATTCGAGCCGCATCGACTCCTCGAGAAACGGCACGACCAGCGACCGGTCATCGCGCACCCGCTCGTACAAACCAGGTTCGCGGAGCAGGATCCACACTGCCGACGCCAGTGCAAACGTGGTGGTTTCGTTGCCGCCGATGTACAGGTGGTCGATGATCGAGATGATCTCGGGGTCGGTGAGCGGCCGCTCGTCGTTGTAGCGGGCGACGGACAGCTTCGACAACACGTCGTCGCCAGGTGTGAGGCGCTTCTCGTCGAGCCGTTCTTGGATGTAGGTCTGGAACTCGACGACCTGCTCGGCGACCCACACCTGCTGCTCGTCGGTGAGCCCGCCGGAGAACGGCAGCACCCAGGCTGTCGACCACGCCTTGAGTCGGTCGATGTCTTCATCGGGAAATCCGAGAAGACGCGTGATCATCCGCACGGGCAGGGGCAGGGCAAACGCCTGCATGAAGTCGGCCTGGCCGTCATCCAGGAAGCTGTCGATCAATTCGTCAATCACCGCCTGGATCGTCTCGGCGTACAGCGCGCTCCCGGTGGCGTCGAAGAAATGGTCGACGAGTTTGCGGTACTCGCGATGCTCCGGTGGATTGACCGACAGGGGCGCAATACGGTCCCACCCGCGGTCCTGGTAGACCTGCACGGCGCCCGCGTGACGGTTGGTCAAGCCGGTGCCACTCGGGAAGACGTCCTGGTGGCGGAGCACGTGCATGACGTCGGCATATCGACTGACGACGTAGGTGGTTGTCCCCGGGATCTGGAAGACGGGTGCTTCGGCATGCAGCCGTCGATAGGTCGGAAACCAGCTTTCCTGCGTCGCGGGGTCGAACAGATCGATATCACTGGCCACGGTTGCCTACCATGGCGCAATGGCGACGCTGCTGGCTCACATCACCGTGAATCCTGGCTGCGAAGCACGGTTCGAGACGATTGCCCGCACGCTTCACGAACGGACGCACTCGTTGGAAACCGGCGTCGTGCGCTACGAGTACTGGCGTGGCGCCGTACCCGGCACGTACTACACGTTGCTCAGCTTCTGCGATCATCGAGCATTCATTGCGCATCAAACCAGCGATCATCATGAGGTCGCCTCTCCACAATTGGGCGAACTGGTTGCCGACATCCGACTCGAATGGGTCGACCCGATCGAAGGCGCCGGTGATCTGGCGCCGACTCGAACACAAGCAGCCCCGGCCGACGCAGACGAACTGACAGCGCGATACACCGACCGCTTTGCTGCCGATGTAGCCGCCTGGTGGCTGGCCCTGCGCTGAACCATTATTGAACCCTGCCGAACCATTACTGAACTCACTGCGGGTCAACTCGGTGGAGACGGCTCGCGGCTCCACAACACGTCGAAGTCGCGAGCGATGTCGAGCACTTGGAACGCGCGGCCGATGCCGAGGCAGAAACCGCAGGTGACCGTGAGTTCGAGCAACTCGACGTCGGTGTAGTGCTCGCTCATGCGTGCCCACATCTCGTCGCTGATGCCGCGATGGTCGATTGCGAACTGCTCAGCGAACTCGGCCGCAAGTTTCTCTCGGACAGTGAATTCCGGGTTGTCCCGGAATTCGTGGACGTGCTGGTAGAGCTCGTCGGTGAGTCCTTGCTGCATCGCCGATGCAGCGCGTGTATTCATTCAAACGTGACACTCGTTGAGTTGGGCGATGCGCATGCGCGCCACCTCGCGTTCGCGGACCGCGAGGCTCGACTGTTCGTAGACCGCCTGACTCATAGCGTGGAGGCCTTCGCCAAGTGACGGGGCAAGTTGCCAGATCCGCGAGGCCTCGCGGCCTGCACCCTCCGGGACGTCGATGCGGGCCATCATGTGCTCATTTCTGCTCGTGGACGGTGTGGGGCCGCCACAGGTGTGGCCGCGAGCAAGCGGTCGGCCCAACGATGGAAGGTCTGGTTGCCGGGCTCGTTGCGCCCGAAAACGAACTCGGTGTTTGCGCCTGATGCCAACGCAGCTTGAATGCCGAGGCCGGTCTTGTAATCCTCGTCAATGACGACTCGTTCGAGGAAGTCGACGCGTTTCATCGTGGCCTCTCGCTCCTCGTCGGTTGCCGTCTTGGAGATGATGTGGGTTTGAATCGTGCGCGATCGGTCAGAGGTCGGCCCAGGAATCAGTTGGCTGACCATGGCCCCGGTGCCCCCGTTGCCGGCGACAGAGACGTGCGGGAACACGGTGTGGACGAAGCCGACGTGTTTGCGGGGTTCCCACTCGGCTTCGGGGATGTCGCGCAGGTCGTGGGTGACGTGACGAGCGAACGCGACACGTTGGTGCGGACCCCAAGCGTCCCACGTCATCACGTTGCCCATCGTGTCGACCCCGAGCGTGTCCTTGTGCAAGATGTCGAGGTGGTATCCGTCGAGGTATCCGTCGTAGGCCAATTTCCAGTTCGGTCCGACCAAATGGCGTTCTTCGAGGAGTTCCATGTCGGCCAAGCCGAGCGCATCGAGCACCACGTCGTAGCCCCCGAGCCAGCTGTCAAGGTCGAAATCGAGGCCGGGAGTGAGAATGGCGAAGACGATGCCGCTGCGTTCTTCGCAGGCGAGTTCGGTCAGGCCGCGGGTGTCGACGTCGATCTCACCGAACTTGTCCCGACCCGAAATGCCGACGAGAGCACCAGCAGTGTCGTAGCTCCAGGCGTGGTACGGACACGTGAACCGGCGCGTCGCTCCGCAGCCGTGCTCGACGATCTGAGCACCGCGATGACGGCAGGCGTTGATGAACGCTTTGACCGAGCCGTCGGCCTGGCGCACCGTGAGTACCGGCACGCCGGCGATGTCAATTGACCGGTATGAGCCCGGAGATGGAAGATGAGCGCTGAGCGCCGAGACGACAGGTCCGCAACGGAAAAGTACATCGACTTCGCGCTGCCAGCGTTCGGTGTCGAGGTAGTCGTTCACGCTCACCGTGAGGATGTCGGGGAGCGAGTCGGTCGTGCCATCGTCGAGATGCGTGAGCAGGCGGCCGGCGACCTCGTGCCAATCGTGCTGCCAGGGTTCACCTGCATGGTCGTGCTTGGTGGGCTGACCGTACCGTTGATATCGCTGATGCTGCTCGTCGTTTGGTGTGGCGTCGACGCGTTCGGCGCTGGGGGATCCTGGTGCCTCCTGGAGGGTCATACGGGCTCGCTCACCTTTGCAACGGAGACGGGAATCGCGCTCGACACAATCATCCCGGTGACAGGGTCGTGGGCTGCGTGCTCGGACACCAGGCGGCTGGTCGGTGAGCCGATGTCACGGACCTTTTCGTCACTGAGCGAGGAGCCGCCCCACGAATGCGCCATGGAGATGACGCCGCGTTTGACGTCATCTGACGGCTGCACAACCCCCCAGATCGAGGCCTGCGGGGAGGTGATTTCGACGAGGTCGCCAGCAACGCAGCCCATCTCGTCGACGTCGCCAGGGTGCATGTATGCCGGGTTGGTGATGCCCTTGCGGGCGAGGCTCGGCAGCTCGGGGCCGGTGGAGTTGAGCACGTGCTTGAGCCGACGGCTGACGAGGCGGAACGGGTAGCCGGCAACGTCAGTGCCACCGAAGCCGTCAGGGCCTTCTTCGAACACGTTGGCGAGCTCGGCAACGAAGTCGTCGGGAGCCGGCGTGAACTTCGCACCGGCACCCTCTTCAGCCGGCTGCACTGTCAGCTTCTTGTCCATGTGGACGGTGCGCAGGTTGGCGCGCACCTCGTCGAGCGGCATGCGCGATCCGAAATAGGAACGATCGATGATCTCGTCGGTATCGGGGCGGGTGGTCATGTCGGGTGATCCGCCGGGGAAGGGCAGTGTGCTGCCGAGCCTCGAAGCGAGCTCCCAAAAGACTTCCCACTCGTTCAAGACATCGCCGTCGCGTTCGACGACCGCCTCGGTGTAGTTGGTGTACGGCGCGCGGAACCATCGATCCATCAGGTGCGGAACGTCAGCGCGCTCCAACGGCACAGTGGGAGCAATGACGTAGTCAGCAAACTCGGCGGTGGCCGTCATTCGATAGTCGATAACCACCAGCAATTCGAGGTCCTGGAGCGCATCGAGCGTGAGCTGCTGGTTTGGGAACGCAACGGCAGGGTTGCCGCCACTGACGATTAACGCCCGGATACGGCCATCGCCCGGTGTCAGGATCTCTTCGCACAGCGTGGCCGCCGGCATTTCACCGCGGTAGCCCCGCAGGTTGCGGATGCGCGCACGAGGCCCCTCCGCAGGTGGGCGTGGTGCGACGGCCTGAGCCCGGTGGGGCATCTCGGGGTAGAGGAGCAATCCGTTTTCGAGCAGGTCGCCCTCGCGGTTGACGCGTCCGAGGATGGTGTTGAGCACCATGACGAGGTGCTCGGTGAGGCTCGAGTGTGCTGCCATGTTCGGGCCGGTGCCGGTGCCGGCTGTACCTCGTTGACCAGCCGCGAACATGCGCGCGGCGGCAAGCACGTCGTCGGCGTCGAGTTGGCACCGCTGCGCGACAACGTCGAGAGTGAACGGTTCAACCGCCGCCGCGAGTTCGGCCATTTGGCTCATCCACCGCTCGCAGAACTCGTGATCTTGCAGACCCTCTTCGAGGACGATTCGGATCATGCCCGCCAAGAGCACCGGGTCTTGGCCAGGACGGATCTGTAAGTGGATGTCGGCGAAGCCAGCGAGCTCGGTTCGGCGCGGGTCGATGACGACCAGCTTCATACCCTCGGCTTTGCGTTTGCGCATAACGACGAATGGATTGGTGCCCTGGAGGCCGCCGATCGGCGCGTACGACGAGACCGGGGAGTTGTAGCCGATGGCCATGTGGACGTCGGAGTCGGTGAAGCTGTTGTATCCAGCCTCCCACCCGCCGAGGCGGAACCCGGCCAATCCCTTGGCGGGCTGATCGATGGTGACCGACGTGTAAAACGATTGGGAGCCGATGCCCTGGTGGAATGCACGTGCAGCAGGAACAGCGACGGAGTTCTGGTACCCGCCGGTACCGGTGTATGACGCGACGGCGCGTGGACCGTAGGTGTCGATGATGCGTCGTAGTTCGGCGCCGATCTCGTCGAGTGCGGCGCCGCTGCTGGTTTGTTCGAACGTCCCGTCTGGCCGTCGCCGGAGGGGAGCGCGGAGGCGGTTGGGGTCAGCCATCTGGTCGGGGATAGCGCGACCCTTGATGCAGGTGTAGCCCTCGAAGAGCGGATCGTCCATGACGCCTCGGACGGCGATGACGCGGTTATCGACGATGTCGACTTCCATGGGACAGCTGGCGTGGCACACACGGCAGAAGGTGTGTCGCGTGTTCACCGCGCCGGTCGTATTCATCGGGTTCTGGTCGGCAGTCTGCGCTTCGGTTGACGTCATGTAAAACACCTCCGGTAGTTTCCGTACGTCTGTAAAGTAACTCACCGACTAGCTTCGCATATCAGCGGGCCGGTGTGGTCTGATCGCGATATTTCTTAGGGGTTCTCAAAATGACGAAGCCGTTCAGGTTCGGCCTGCAAAGTTACGCAGCTGACACGCCGGACGACTGGCGCAATCAGGCGCGCCGAGCCGAGGCGATGGGCTTTGGCACCTTCAGCGTCGCGGATCATGTCATCGGCCCTGGCCCTGCGCTCACGGCGACGAACCACCCGATCCAGAACGTCGCGGCGATCCCTGCCATGGCCGTCGCGATCGAGGCAACGAGCACAATCAACATTGGGGCGCGCGTGTTCTGCACCGACTACCGCCAGCCGGTGATGTTTGCCAAGGAACTGGCCACTCTCGACTTCTTCTCCGAAGGACGCCTCGAAATAGGTCTGGGTGCCGGGTGGCTGCAGGGTGAATACGAGGCGATGGGCGTGCCCTGGGATCGCGCTGGCATTCGGCTCGACAGAATGGAAGAAACCCTCGGGCTCATTCGGGCGCATCTCGGTGACGGGCAAATCGATGTAGCTGGCGAGCACGTGAATGCCACGGGCTTCGAAGGCGTGCCCAAACCTGCCAAGGGAATGCCGCCGATCATGATCGGCGGTGGAGCCCAGCGGGTGCTCGGTATTGCTGGCCGCGAGGCCGACATCGTGAGCCTCAACTTCAACAACAGCTCGGGCAAGATCGGCCCGAGCGGTGTTGGCAGCAGCACCGCCGAACTCACGGCACAGAAGATCGAGTGGGTCAAGGCGGGCGTGAGCGAGCGTTCCGACGGTCGTGGCCTGGATGACATCGAGATCGAGATCGGGGCGTACTTCACCGTCGTCACTGACCAACGCGAGGCGACGCTTGCGAAGATGGCGCCGATGTTTGCACTCGAACCAGAACAACTGGCGGAACATCCGCACGCCCTGATCGGGTCTGTCGATGCGATCTGCGAGCAGCTGCAATCTCGCCGAGACGCGTACGGAATCAGCTATGTGACGTTCGGCCAGTCGACAGCTGAAGCTGTCGCACCGATCGTCGAACGGCTTGCTGGCACGTGACGACCCAACCCAGCCGAACCGCCGTGACTCCCATCACCCCATGACCCCCATGAACTACACGAATTCACACTTGGAAAGAGACACACCATGAAAGTCGGCATCAACCTCCCTTCACAGTTCCCCTGGGAAAGCACTGCGATGATGCTCGAGGTCTACGAGCAGGTCGGCTTTGACTCGTACTGGTCGCCCGATCACATCCTCGGTGTTTTCCACCCCGATCTGTGGAGTGAAACGCCGCTTTCGGCCCTGGCCGCTGACCCCGACGCGTTCTACGACCCGTTTGTCTACGGCGCGAAGGTCGGCACCCTGACCGACCGGCCGTTCGGCATTTCGGTCACTGACGCCACACGGCGCGGTGCAGCCGATCTCGCACGCACCTCGCTCACGCTGAACGACCTCAACCCGGGCGGCTTCATTTTGGGCATTGGATCAGGCGAAGCCGAGAGCCTGCTCCCCTTCGGGTACCCCTTCGACAAGCCGGTGAGTGTTCTCGAAGACGTACTGCGCGACTTGCGGTCACTGCTTGACACCGGCAAAATGGCTGATGGAGGCGTCGGTCGCATGGGCCTGCCGCTCCAAGCAGAAGGTCGTGGATCGCCCGCCGTTTGGGTGGCCGGGCACGGCCCGCGAATGCTGCGCCTCACGGGGCAGTACGGCGATGGCTGGATCCCTGCTTGGTGGATGGACCCCGAGGAGTACGGCGCGAAGCGTCAAGTCGTCGCCGATCACGCAGCGGCTGCGGGGCGCCCTGCACCCGAGAGTTCGCTGCTCCCGTTCGTCCTTTTCTCCGAGAGCCAGGACAAGGCCGCTGAGATGTTCGAGGCTGAGCCACTTGGCAAGCTGTTCGGCCTTTTCGCGATGGGTCACATCTGGGAAAAGCATGGCCTGCAGCATCCGCTGGGCAACGACTCGCAGGGCTTCGTCGATGTCATCATCCACGACCTCGACGCCAACGATCTGCGTGACCTTGCCGACACCATCCCGTTCGAGATGGTCAAAGAGGTTCTGTTCATCGGTAACTCTGACGAGCTGGCAACACAGTTCGAGGGCTACGCCAAGAACGGCCTCGAACACATCGTGATCGCCAACATCACCGGCGTAGTCGGTGGCATGGACGAGATCATGGCACGTGGTCTGGAACTCCCGACGCTCAAAGCAACGCTCGCTGAACTCTGAATCGACTGAAAGACGAGACATCACATGACCAACGACTTGGCCACCTTCAACCCCTTCGACGCTGACACGCTGCAGTGTCCTTTCCCGCACTACGCCCAAATGCGCGATGAGCAACCGGTGATGTTGCTCGAATCGATGGGCATGTATCTCGTGACGAGGTACGACCTTGTCCTCAAGGTGATCCGCGACGTCGAGACCTACTCGTCGATGTTCGGTGGGGCAAGCATGCCGCTACCGCCCGACGATCGAGCCAAGATGGCCGAGGTGATGGCCGACGGCTACCCGCGCGTGCCGACGATGCTCACCGCCGACATGCCCGACCACACGCGCTATCGCCGGTTGATCTCGAAGGCATTCACCCCCAAGGTCATTGCCGAGCTCGAACCAGTGATTCGGGCGATCACCACACGGCTGATCGACTCGTGGATCGACAGCGGCTCGATCGAGTACGTCGAGCAGTTCGGGGTGCCGTTGCCCGTCGAGGTGATTGCCCATGCGTTGAACGTTCCCGACGATCGGTTGGCCGATTTCAAGCGGTGGTCCGACGATTCGATCGCCGGAATCGGCACCAATATCTCACTCGAGAGGCGCCTTGAGGCCGAACGCGGCGTCAACGAATACCAACACTACTTCGCCTCCGAGTTCGAGAAACGCAGGACCGAGCCCCAAGACGACTTGCTGACCAACCTGCTCAACGCGCGCATCGACGATGACGACCCGGATGTCACCGACAAGCGCCCGCTCGACATGGCCGAGATGCTCAGCATGGTGCAGCAGCTGCTCGTTGCAGGCAACGAGACCACCACGAAATTGCTCACCGAGACGATCCGGATGCTGGCCGAGAACCCCGACGAGTGGCGCAAACTCAAAGACGACCCATCACGGGCGCCTGCCATCATCGAAGAAGCGCTCCGACTGTCCACACCCACACAGGGCATGTTTCGGATCTCCACGAAAGACCATGAGCTCGAGGGCGTCCACATTCCGAAGGGCGCTCGCCTGGTCATCGTGTTCGCATCGGCAAACCGCGACGCGACGCTCTACGAGGATGCCGACACCTTCAACCCCGACCGGGAGAACCTGCGCGATCATCTTGCATTCGGCAAAGGGATTCACTTCTGTCTGGGCGCGGCGCTCTCGCGGCTCGAAGGCAAGGTGGCGCTCGAAGAGCTGTCGAAGCGCCTCGACAGCTTCACGCTGCCCGACTCCAATGAGTTCGGCTACTTCCCCAGCTTCCTCCTGCGTGGGCTGACGCGACTCGACGTCGACGTCGTTCCTGCCGGAGCGTCAACATGACGCAGTCGCTCGCCGGCAAGGTCGCGGTTGTCACCGGGTCGAGCCGAGGCATCGGACGCGGCACGGCAATCGCTCTCGGCGAACTGGGTGCCACCGTGTACATCACTGGTCGCTCCACTGGTGACGGCGAGTTGACCGTCGACCGGACGGCGCAACTCGTCAACGAGGCGGGCGGCCACGGTGTTGCAGTGCAGACCGATCATGGCGACGACGCTCAGATCGCAGCACTTTTCGCACGCGTGGGTGACGATCACGGCCAACTCGACATCTTGGTCAACAACGTCTACAAGATTCCCGACCCACCGGCATGGGGCGGAGGATTCTGGGATCACCCAGTGTCGATCTGGGACGACCAGGTCGGCATCGGCTTGCGGGCGCATTACGTCGCTGCATGGCACGCCGCCCCGCTGCTGTTTGCCGCCGGCCCTGGTGGATTCATCTGCAACGTGTCGTCGCCCGGTGGGCAGAGCTATCACTTCAGCTCGTCGTACGGCGCGGGCAAAGCTGGGTTCGACCGGCTGAGCGCCGACATGGCCATCGAGCTCGAACCCAAGGGCATCGCGTCTGTCACACTGTATCCCGGCAGCGTGTCGACTGAGTTCATCGTCGAGGCGCGCGGCGTCGATGCATTGGCAATGGACACCGCCCAGACCCCGCTCGCCGTCGGGAGAACAGCAGCAGCGCTCGCGACGGCGCACGATTTGATGGATCGCAGTGGCACGATTCAGTGGGTCGAAGACCTCGCTGTCGAATTCAACATTGTCGACGAGTACGGGCGGACTCCTGCTGCGTACGGACGAAGGGTTGCCCCTTGAGCACGAACCGAGAGATCTGGCAGCAGGCCTTCGACGAGTCACCGCGGCGCGAGGCCGACTACTCGACGATGTCGGGTGTCCCGTTGGCACCTGTGTACGGACCGGACGATGGCGAGTTCCCGGGCCAGTACCCGTACACCCGCGGGCCGCATGCGTCGATGTATCGGTCACGGCTGTGGACGATGCGGATGTTCGCCGGGTTCGGCACCGCCGAGGACACGAATTGGCGCTTCAAGGAGATTCTCAAAGCAGGCGGGACAGGCCTGTCGACGGCGTTTGATATGCCGACGTTGCTCGGGCTCGATTCCGATGACGAGATGTCGCTTGGTGAGGTCGGACGCTGTGGTGTTGCCATTGACAGCCTTGCCGATATGGAAGATCTCTATGCGGGTATCGACCTGGGAGAAATCACCACGTCGATGACAATCAATAGCCCGGCTGCGCCGATCTTTGCGATGTTTGTCGCTCAGGCCGAGAAGGCCGGGGTCGACCGATCGCTGCTCGGCGGCACACTTCAGAACGACATATTGAAGGAGTACCAGGCGCAGAAAGAATACGTATTTCCGCCGCGTCAGTCGATGCGGTTGGTTCGTGACACGATCAAGTTCACCGCTGCGGAGATGCCTCGCTGGAACTCGATCTCTATCTCTGGCTATCACATTCGCGAGGCCGGATCGACTGCGGCTGAGGAGCTGGCGTTCACGCTGGCGAACGGATTTGCATACGTCGAGTTGGCGTTGCGGGCTGGTCTGCCGATCGACACCTTTGCACCGCGACTCAGTTTCTTCTTCAATGCGCATATCGACTTCTTCGAAGAGATTGCCAAGCTGCGTGCGGCGCGCCGGATCTGGGCTCGCTGGATGCATGATCGCTATGGAGCGCAGCTCGCCAAGTCGATGCAGTTGCGATTCCACACTCAGACAGCCGGAGTCTCGCTCACCGCGCAGCAACCAGAAGTGAACATTGTGCGCACCGCCATCGAAGCCTTGGCTGGGGTGCTCGGTGGGACGCAAAGTCTGCACACCAACTCGATGGACGAGGCGCTCGCGCTGCCGACCGAGAAGAGCGCTCGGATTGCGTTGCGTACCCAGCAGGTGATTGCGTATGAAACAAACGTCACCCATGTAGCCGATCCGCTCGGAGGCTCGTACTTCGTTGAGGAACTCACCGATGAAATGGAGCGGCAGGCCGAAGAGATCTTTGCGAAACTCGACGACTTCGGCTCGGGGTCGATGCTCGAAGGCTGCATCGAGGGCATCGACGAGAATTGGTTTCAAAGTCGTATCGCCGACTCTGCGTACGATCTCGAGCGGAAGTTCAATTCGGGTCAGCGGATCATCGTTGGGGTTTCGAACTTCACCGAAGGCAATGATGACCCGCAGATCGAAACGCTCCGCATCAGCAACGCAGACGAGACCCGGCAACGCAAGCGACTCGAAACTGTGCGCGGCGATCGGTCCCAAGCGTCGGTCGACGCAGTGTTGGCGAAGCTGGCGGCCGAGGCCGCTGATCCCGAGGTCAACTTGATGCCGACGCTGCTTGAGGCATCGCGTGCCTACGTCACACTTGGCGAGATGATGAACACGATGGCAGGCGTCTTCGGCCGCCACGTCGAAGTACCGGTGATATGAGCCATCGCATTCTCGTCGCGAAAGTGGGTCTCGACGGTCACGACCGCGGCGTCAAGATCGTTGCGCGAATCCTTCGCGATGCTGGCTTCGAAGTGATCTACACCGGGCTCTTCCAGACTCCGCAAACGGTTGCTGCTGCGGCAGTCGACGAGGACGTCGATGCCATTGGGCTGTCGATGTTGTCGGGAGCGCACATGACCTTGGCTCCGCTGGTCGTCGAGGCCGTACGGAGTCGAGGAGCCGAGATCCCCGTGATCGTCGGCGGCATCGTGCCGGCCGATGATTTCGCCGCGTTGAAAGCGGCGGGAGTAGCCGCGGTACTGACACCGGGAGCGACGGCCGCGCAGGTCGTCGAAGCGGTACGAAACGTGCTCGCAGAGCACTAAGAACGGAGAATTTCTATGGTGGCAATCGCAGGACAAGAGGTCGGGATTCCGACCGACATCGAAGAAGTCACAGCGTCGTGGATGACCAACGTCCTGCGCGTGAGTGGTGCGCTCACCGCCGACGTCTCGGTGAGCTCGATCAGCAATGAGCCGTTTGCAGTCGGCGTTGGTTTGCTGTCGCAGCTCTTTCGATCGACGCTCGAATATGTGGGTGGCCCGCCGGGTCCGGCCACGGTGATCGTCAAGTTCCCGACGGTCATTCCGCACCAGCGCGGCATTGCTGACGCGTTCAACATTTACGAACGGGAGGTGAAGGCCTATACCGAGGTGGTGCCTCAGTCGCCCATCCGGACACCCGTTGTGCACGCGGCGATGATGGCCGACGACAAGTCGAACTGCTGTCTGGTCATAGAGGACCTGAGTTGTTTCTCACAGGCAGATGCATCAACGGGTGCCACGTGGGAGCAAGCGCTGGCTGCACTTGACGCACTCGCTGCATTTCATGCCACGTGGTTTGGATCCTCTGAACTCGACGATCTGTCCGAGACGTTCATCTCCTTCCAGAATCCGATCCACCTCGCTGCGCTGCCAGGGTTACATGCCGTTGGCTGGCCCGCGGCAAAGGAACATGCATCCGATCTCCTTCCGCCAGAACTGATTGATTTCGGCGATGCCTGGGCCGACCACCTTCGGCACATGCTGGATCTCGTCAGCACGTCGCCGTCGTTACTCCACGGTGATTGGCGGACCGACAACATGTTCTTTGACGACGACGGCAACGTGATCGTGTTCGACTTCCAGATTATGGCGACCGGTAATGGCGCCTATGACTTGGCGTACTTTCTGAGTCAGTCGTTGGAACGCGAAACGCGTGCTGGACGGGAGCGGGAACTGGTACAGCGATACGTCAGCCAGTTGGCCGCGCACGGCGTCGAGCGTGACATCGAGCAGTTGTGGTTCGACGTTCGTTGCGCTGCAGCGTTCTGTCTCATGTATGGCTTCGCCTCATATCCCGATTACGAGAATTTGCCGGACGCAAGTCAGCAGATGACTCGTCAGCTCCTCCGGCGTTCGGTCGAGGCAATCGTTGACCTCGACGGGGTTTCGGCGATCAATCAACTCGTGAGCTGAGGCCGATGGACGCGACAGACGGGACAGACAGGACGGACGGGATGGACGATCTGCTGGTGGAACGCATCCGCGCCGACATGGCCTATGAGTTCCAGCGCACCGCGCCTCCAGAAGGTTTCCCGGCGTTCCACGACATTGCCACTGAACGGCACACGAGCGATGCGTTCCACGATCTCGAACGTGAGCATCTCTGGTCCAAGACGTGGGTGATCGCGGGTCGGCTCGAGGACGTCCCGAATCCAGGTGACTACTTCACGTTTGACAAGCTCGGTGTGCCGCTGCTCGTGGTGCGTGGGACCGACGATGTGGTGCGTTGCTTTTACAACACATGCCAGCACCGTGGGGCGCCGGTTGTGCGTGATGAACGAGGGTCGGCGCGGCGCCTTCGGTGCCAATATCACTCGTGGACGTACGAAGTCGACGGTGGCACGCTCGTCGCCGTGCCCGATGAACGGGACTTCGTTGACCTCGACTGGGAACAACGGTGTCTGCCGAGGGCGAGTTGCGACGCGTATGGCGGGTTCGTCTTCGTCAATCTCGACCTTGATGCCGACCCGTTGGTCGATTGGATCGGGCCACTTGCCGAGATGCTCGACCCGTTCCGAGGCTCGGAGCTGCGCGAGGTGTATCGCGAGACGCGGATCGTGCCCTGCAATTGGAAGGTGACCGCCGAAGCATTTCTCGAGGTGTACCACTTCAAGCACATTCACTCCCACGGTGGCGTCAGCGTCCTCGATAATCGTGGCGCAGCAATGGGTTTGTACCCGAACGGACACAGCCGGATGATCACACCGTTCTCCGCGCAGCATGCGGCCCGCATGGGCATGGCCGACTGGGACGATTGGAGGCCGATTGATCACCGTCCGTTCGCGTCGATCACGGGGGTGCCCAATATGGCGAGTTGCACGAGTTCGGCGGTCAGCATTTTCCCCAACGTGATCATCCCGCTTGGCCCGATTGGGTTCCCGATCAATGTCTTCTGGCCGATCGACAAGGGCACGACCCTGCTCGAATGGATTTACTACGGCCTTCCACCGGAGGGGCAGGACCGATTCGACCCTGACGACCTTCCTGAGCATTGGAAAACACGGCGCGATGGCTACAACTCGATCATGGCCGAGGACGAGCGAAACATGGCTCCAATGCAGCGGTCGATGGAGTCGCCTGCCTTGCGTGGGATCCCGATCAACTATCAGGAGCGTCGCATCTGGCACCTGCACGAGGAGATTGACCGCGTCATCGGTGTCGAGAATGTCCCCGAGAAGTGGCGCATGTCGCCCGTTCTGCAGCCGTACGTCGAGACGTAGGTGGACAGATCGCGACCGCGATCCCGAACGGAGAGGTTCCGCACCATGCCTGACGAGACAAATGATCGATCGGGTGTCAGCTCGCCGGCAACTGATTGCGGTAAGTGGCGAGGTCGAAGTAGTCACGCCACAGTGCGATCTTGCCGTTGTCATCGAGCTCGAAGACACCGGCGACCGGCATCTCGATCCATCCGAACGGCATCTCGAACCGGTCGAGACGCTCGTTGATGACGAGGTTTCCGGCAGCGGCTTGTCGATGGACGATCCACTCGACGGTTGCGCAGGCCGTGATCATCGGCTCGAGGATGGCGCGGATCTCCGCTCGGCCGCGCACCTTGCCCATCGGCACGTTGTCGTATTCGCAATCGTCGCTCACCAGGGCAACGGCCGCGTCGAGGTCCTTGTGTTCGAGCGCCGCGATGAATGCGTCGACGGTCTCCTCGGGCGTCATGCCTGGCGACCGCCCCAACTATTCCAGTGCGTCACCGTCTCCATCGGTGGCCGCGCGGCCGGCTTGAAGTCGGTCCCCTTCGTGTAGCCAACGGTGATGAGCGCGCACTGGGTCACCTCGTCGAACGGGATGCCCAAGACGTCGGCCGCCTCCTGCTCGTGCATGAGGTGGATGGTCGTCCACGACGTGCCGAGGCCGCGCTCGCGGGCCGCGAGCATGAAGCTCCAGACGCCGGGAAGAATCGAACCGAACATCGATGCACCCGCCATGGCCGGGAGCCCGTCGAGGCGCCCTGGCAGGCAGGGGATCAACATTGCAGGCGCTTTCTCGAAGTTCTCAGCGAGATACGTGGCCGAGCCGAGCACCCGGTCTTGCTGCGCCTCACGGTCAGCATCGTCACCCTTGTACGCGGTGGCGACGTTGCCCTCCATCGTCGTGTAGATCTCCCAACCCTTGCGGTAGATGTCACCGAGGGCCTTGCGCTTTTCGGGATCGGTGACCACCAGCCATTGCCAGGCCTGCATGTTCGACCCGGTAGGCGACTGAACGGCCAGCTTGAGGCATTCCTCGAGCACCGCTGGGTCGACGGGCCTGTCGAAGTCGAGTCGCTTGCGGACGGCGCGGGTGGTGCTGAGCACCTCGTCGACGCTGAGGTTCAGCTTCATGGTGGGGTCCCCTTCGGTGTTTCGTTTCGTGGAGTGACGGCGGTGTGGTGGCGCGCGTGCTGTGTGACTGAACGCCACCAGCCCACGCTAACGCTGGCACCGATGTCCAACCGAGCCGGACGCTCGTCGCACCGGTTGGTACATCGGTTTCGATGCGTCACGGGGTCACTCGCCTGCAGGGCTTCTTCGGGCTGAACCGGTTGCGGGGTACGTCAGCGCAAGACGACGACGGCATCGAGGTCATCGAGCCGCAGCGGGGCATTCTTGGCCGGATTGACCACGACCTCGCCGTCTTCGTGGCGTCGATATCCGATGGCGCACTGGTTGATGGCCGTCGCTGCTGCGACGACGTCTGCGAACGTCCCGGTGCGTGTGGTCACGCCGTAGCTGGCGGCCGGAAACATCTGAATAGTGGCGCCACCGCGATCGAACAGAATGCGGAACACTCGATCAAGTGCGCCGTGCTCGGAGAGCTGCGCCATCATCAAACTCGTCAGTTCATCGCTGACGATGAAGTCGTCCGCACCAGTTGCCATCGCCAACGGCGCGTGCCGCTGCTCAAGGAGTTCAGCGACGATACGGACCCGTTCGGCCCCGTCACGCTGCGGCAGTTGGTTGAACGACATGAGTGTCAGCAGCGTCGCAGCATCGGCTTCCTCAGCCGACATCCCGATTCGTCGACCCAGAACGATGACCTCGTGAAAAGTTCGCGACGCAACAGCCTGAGCGATCTGCTCGGGTCGTCCGGAAACGGTGTGTACCTCGATCGCGATCGTCTGCGTCTCGAACGACTGCCTCACCTCGATCGGATCGTGGATCGCGGGGTCGACGATGATCTCGACGGTTGTCTCGGGGCCGAGGAACTCGTCGAGCTCGGCAACGACGCGGGGCCCGAGCTGGCTCCACCCGACGAGGATGATGCGACGATCTGCGTTGCCGTCGTCGACGAGTCGGTTTTTGACCTCAAGCTCCTGCGGCTGAATGGCCTGCCCGACGACAAACGTGCTGTCGTCGGAGGCGATGCCGATCAGTTGATCGCCGACGGCCAGCACTCTGTCGGACGGCGGGTTGAGGACGACGTCTCGGTCTGGCGTCACCAGTCCCAGGAGGCTGCTCGTCTCGAACATGAGATGTGCTGCACCGAAGCTGGTGCCGACGAGTTCGGGGAACACCTCGAAGTAGATCTCGTCACCATCGAAATCGAGGAGTTCACGAAAGACCTGGCTGAGGCCGCGCTGGCGACAGGCCTGGGCGGTGAGCTCAGCCACGACGGCGTCGGAGTTCACGATCAGAACCTGTTGATCGAACAACGCACGAACGGAAGTCGCCGCGTCCTGGCCAACGAGTTCGGCGACGATCGGCACATCTGGGTGTGTACCGAGGTGGCGCATCGCGAGCAGCGTCTTGACCACGGATGCATCGTTGCCCCCGATCACCACAATGCTGCGGGCCCCGGTCACGTTGACCAGTGCGAGATCGGCAAACCCGGAGGTGTGTCCACTGCGGCACACGAGTTTCGTGGTGCGGAAGTCGTCGATTGCATCGCGCAACGTTTCCTCCATCATCACCTTGTCCTCGTTTGCGAGCACGACGATCGCGGCACGTTTGAGGCTCTCGTTCGCCAGTACCAACTCGCTGACGATGGCGGGCACGCGTTCGGACCACCCGAGGATGAGGGTGTGGCCGTGCTCGAGGACGGTGCTGCGTCCTTTGCGGAGCGCCTCGATGCGTTGATCGACAGCGCTCGCGATGAGACCGATGAGGCTGCCGGCGATGAAGATGCCGGCCAACGTGACGAGCAAACCGAGGATTCGGGACCACCAACCGCTGTCGCCGGCGAACGTGCCGGCGTCGACGACTCGCAGCATCGACTGCCAGAGGGCCTCGCCGAGCGGCAGGCGTTCGCCGCCGCCCACACCGCGGAGGCGGGTGATCGTCAGGATGACCGCCGAGATCATGATAACGATCAGGGTGAGCAGCCCGAGCCAGCCGATCACGATCGACGGGCCACGCGACAGCGCTGCGTCGAACCGGTAACCCAGACGTTGGCTCAGGGTATGGCGCTGCACCGGATCGGGCTTCGACTGACTTTCCGTCACAACCTGTTCGCCCACTGCTGTTTCACCTGTCTGCGTGCCCAACCGAGAGCTGGGGCTGGAAAAATTTGCCGCCGCGATCGAGCGTCGCAACCGACAATGGCTTCGATCTCGGCGGAGGCGATTTTGGACGACTATCGGGAGTCCGACCGCACCGCCGTGCGCTCTGAGATGTGGGCCGAGTGCTTTCACATCAACCTGCACAGCTGTCCCATCTGGGACGTCGCGAGACAATTCGGCCAGGCATGCGCCAGCGAATTCGAGTTCATCCGCGATGTGATCCCAGAAGCCCGAGTGGAACGGGTGGCCCATAAGGCGATTGGCGCTCACACCTGGATGTACGAAATTCACACCTGATTCAGTTCGGCCTCGGCATGTTGCGACGTGCCTGACGTCGTCAGTGTTGACGGCGAAGGCCGGTTCAGGCCGAAGCGGCCTCGGCCTCTCGTGCGACCCGGGCGGCCCGGAAGGACTGAATTGCCAGCACCAGAAAGGCACCCGTCACCACAATGGTGGCGAGTTGCGTAAACAGCGCCAAACCGGTGCTGCCGCGTCCGATTGCTGACCCGGCGCTCGAAAGAAGCGCCACTAACGCAAGTGTTGCGGCGGCATGCATGACGTGGTGGTTGAGATCCGGCTTGGCGCGGCCCACGGCGCCGAGCACGACGAAGATCACGCCGACGAACGCGGGAATGAGCGTCGTGATGCTGCCGGTATCGGACACGATATTG
>NZ_JBDNIJ010000279.1:0-1277 GCF_041688325.1 Ilumatobacter sp. | reverse complement strand
GCCGAGCGCTTCGGGCGCAGCTGGGCCATCGACCCCGACTCACTCCGCCGATACCGGCTCCTGAGGCCCCGGCGCGGTCGGCCCCTCTCCGAATCTGCCTCATGGAAACGCGTGCTCGACGCCGAACTGCCCGCCAACATCAACGAGGCCATCGACCTCGCTCGCCTCGTTCGGCGACGAAGCCGAAACGAGCGCATCCGGATCCTCCCCGCCCTCGACGGCCGCATCGACGACGACCCACGAGTACAGCATGGCGGCGCCCACGCAGCGATCCATCACGGCGCAGGCATCGGACGGCCCGACCAACGAGACATCTACATCGGTGCAGCCGACGCCGACTCATTCCGAGCCGACTATCGCGCCAACCCGAACGCCGACGACCCGAACGTCGTTCTGCGCATCGTCGACGGGCCCATTGCGTCCACCGACAAGTTCGTACCACCGATCGTCGCCGTGCTCGATCTGCTCGATGCCGCCGACACACGTGCGGCTGCCGAGGCACTCCGAGTTCTCCGATGACCATCACCGTCGACTTTGGTCAGTTGCACCCAGCCACGCACGCAACGTGGGCGGTCGTGGGCGGTCAGATGGTTGCAATCCACGCCACCGTCTGGGGCGTCGAACTGCCGCGGGCAACCGACGACGGAGACATCGTCGTCGACGTCCGCACGTTCACCCGCGAGCCTTGCGGCACGTCGCCGATGCGCTCGTCACCGACGGCTTCGACTCCGAACAGTCGCCGGAGGGAATCGTCAGATTCATCAAGGGCGACGCCAAGATCGACCTCCTCGCACCCGACGACCTCGGAGCCGATCCGGTCGAGACCGGAAAGGGACGCGTCGTGCAAGCGCCGGGAGCCACACAGGCGGTCGAACGCGCCGAGACCATCATCGTGGAACTCGCAAGCGAACGCTTCGAGGTCCGCACCCCGAACCTGCTCGGAGCGATCGTCGCCAAGTCAGCAGCTGCGACCGAAGTCGTGTCCGCCACCCGTTTCGACAAGGAGAAGCACGAGCGAGATCTCGCCACCCTCCTGATGTGTGCAGCACGAGATCCGCTGTTGGAACAGATGGCGACAGCGATGACGAAGAAGGATCGAAAGCGGCTGACCGCAGCGCGTCGAGCGTTCCACGACCATGCCCACCCCTGCTGGTCCGACGGCGCCAACCGGAACGACCTCAACACGGTCCTCGAACTGCTCCTCGAGTAGCTGACTTCCCCGAGTTCTCTGTCGGCTACGTGCGGCAAACGTTCCGTCTCAACGCCGAAGGCCACTG
>NZ_JBDNIJ010000278.1:0-2702 GCF_041688325.1 Ilumatobacter sp. | reverse complement strand
TCCAATCGGAACAGATGAGAGCGTGCGGGTAGTCTCGCCGCCTTATGACGCACAACATTGCCGTGATCGGTGGCGACGGGATTGGACCCGATGTCACCGCCGAAGCCATCAAGGTCATCCGCGCCGCAGGCGTGGACATCGCCACGACCGAGTTCGATCTGGGCGGCGATCGCTATCTGCGTGACGGCGAAATTCTGAGCGACGAGACGCTCGATGCGCTCCGGCCGTTCGACAGCATCCTGCTCGGCGCCGTCGGCCACCCCGACGTGAAGCCTGGTGTGATTGAGCGCGGTCTACTGCTCAAGATGCGCTTCGAACTCGATCTGTACATCAACCAGCGCCCGTTTCTTGGCACCGCTCCCGGCGGAACAGTCCAGCATGACTTCATTGTCATCCGCGAGAACACCGAGGGCCCATACGTCGGCGAAGGTGGAGCGCTGCGTGTCGGCACGCCCAACGAAGTGGCGACTCAGGGTTCGGTCAACACGCGCTTCGGTGTCGAACGGTGTATCCGCTACGCCTTCGAGTTGGCTGTCAACCGCGAGCGCAAGCACGTCACGCTGGTCCACAAGACCAACGTGCTGTCGTTCGCTGGCGATCTCTGGCAGCGGACCTTCGACGAGGTCGCTGCCGAGTACCCGCAGGTCGGCACCGCCTACAACCATGTTGATGCCGCCTGCATTTACTTCGTGCAGGACCCGCATCGCTACGACGTGATCGTCACCGACAACCTCTTCGGCGACATCCTTACGGACCTCGGTGGCGCGGTGTCTGGTGGCATCGGCCTCGCATCGTCGGCCAACCTCAACCCGGCTCGCACCGGACCGTCGATGTTTGAGCCTGTGCACGGTTCGGCCCCTGACATCGCTGGCCAGAACAAGGCCAACCCGACAGCAGCCATTCTGTCCGCTGCGCTCATGCTCGACTTCCTCGACGAGGGCGTCGCAGCTGACCGCATCCGTGCGGCCTGCGCCGAACCGGTTACCGGCAGCACCACAGACGTTGGTGCCGCGATCGCTGCTCGCGTGGGAAGCTGACCTCATGCCCATCACACCCACACCGAAGATCTGGATGAACGGCGAGCTCGTCGACTGGGATAAAGCCCAGGTGCACGTGCTCACCCACACCCTCCACTATGGCACCGGCGTGTTCGAAGGCATCCGCGCCTACGCAACCGCCGACGGCCCATCGATCTTCCGCCTCACCGAGCACATTAAGCGCCTGTTCGACTCGGCCAAGATCCTCGGCTTTGCTATCCCGTACACGGTCGATGAACTTGTCCAAGCCACCAAAGACACCGTTGCCTCGACCGGGCTTGACTCGTGCTATGTGCGCCCGCTGGCGTATCTCGGCTACGGCGAAATGGGCTTGAACACGCTGCCCTGCTCGACCGACGTCGCCATTGCCTGCTGGCCGTGGGGTGCGCTCCTTGGTGACGACGCAGTGACCAAGGGCGTGCGGATGAAGATCTCTTCGTGGACCCGTCACGATCACAACACCATGCCGCCCGCTGCAAAGACCGTTGGTAACTACGTCAACTCGTCGCTTGCGAAGGTCGAAGCGCTCAAAGCCGGCTACGACGAAGCAATCATGCTCGCGCCGAACGGTCTCGTTGCCGAATGCACCGGTGAGAACATCTTCGTTGCCCGTCACGGCAAGCTGCTGACCCCGCCGCTGTCGGCTGGTGCGCTCGAAGGAATCACCCAGAGCACGGTGGGCGCGCTGGCCAAAGACCTCGGGTTCGAAGTCAAAGTTGACAACATCGCCCGCAGCGACCTCTACATCGCCGACGAAGCTTTTGTCTGCGGCACCGCAGCCGAAGTGAGCTCGATCAACTCGATTGACGACCGCGACATCCCGTGCCCCGGCCCGATGACTCTGGCGATATCAGAGGCCTATCTCGCCACGGTGCGCCGCGAGAACCGGAAGTACTTGGATTGGTGCGAGCTCACCGTCTGACGACGGTATGGCGTCTGGCGACGCCGGCGACTGCGTCGCCTTGAGCTCTTTTCTCGGGCCTCACGGCCCGACTCGCTCTCGCTCGGACCGGGCGCACCTCTTGCTCGCGCTGACCGGCGCGCCCTTCGCATTATCTTGGCAATGCTGCTTTGATCTTGCTGACTACCCCAAGATCCTCACGGGCCGACTCGAGTGTTGGGCCGGGGAACAACGCGACGTCGGTGACCCCTGCTTCGCCCAAGGCCTCGATGTGGTCGAGCACAGCGTCGTGATCGCCGATTGCTCCCATCTCGGTCCACCACTCGCCAGGGAAGTCAGCAATGGCTCCGTCGCCCTTCGTTGTGAACCGCTCGACCATCTCGTCGAAATGTGGGTGTGCCCGGATGGATGGGTGTTGCGCGGTGAGCTGGATCGACATGTACGGCGTCATCAACTCATAGGCCTCGCGCGCTGTTGGAGCGAGGCACAGCGCGCTGAATACTGAGACCCGAAAGTTGTCGGGGGCGCCAGCGTGTCGAATTGATTCACGGACATATGTCGGGCCCACGCCGTCGGCGAGCACCACGCCATCGCACACACGGCCGGCCATCGCCAGCGACTTTGGCCCACGCACCCCGGCAATCACTGGTGGCACGATTGTTGGCGGCTGGTCGAGGGTGACGTCGCGCATCGTCACGTGCCGGCCCTCGAAGTTCACGGTTTCGCCTCGGAGGAGCTGCTGCACAGTCCTCAGCACCTCGTCG
>NZ_JBDNIJ010000277.1:0-3116 GCF_041688325.1 Ilumatobacter sp. | reverse complement strand
GGCCGTGAGGTCTGGGTCTGGCCGGACGATGCGTCAACGCAGGAGAACGCCGAATTCTACGAGCGCCTGATCGACTACGGCGTCGACGGCATCATCACCGGCCGTCCGGCCGCAATGGTCGAAGCGCTGTCGGGTTAACCCTTTCGGCCGCTGGCCGTCAGTCGCTGACGATCACCGGGCCGTGGGCGCATTTCTGATGCTGTGACCGAGATCATGGGTCGCCTGCCGACTCAGCAGACCATTCAACTCTTACAGTTTGTCGTAGTCGCTCTTCCGCGGCTCCGAGTACTTGAGAAAGAGTTCACCACCATGTTCAAGTCCATTCGTCCCTGTGCGACCGTCCTGGTCGCAGGAACACTGCTGCTGACCGCATGCGGCGGGGGCAGCGATGCCGATTCTTCCGCGAAGGCACCACCTGAGTCCATCGCCCCGGCGACGGATTCGAGCTTCAACGACGCTGACGTCGCTTTTGCTCAGGGCATGATCCCGCATCACGTACAGGCCGTGGACATGGCATCCATCGCACTCAAGCCTGAATCGGGAGCGAGCGCTGAGATCCAAGCGTTGGCGTCGGCAATTCAAGGTACGCAGGACACAGAGATCGAGACGATGACGGGGTGGTTGCAGACCTGGGGGCAGCCGACGGAGATGCCCGGAATGGACGGAATGGATGGCATGGATGGCATGCACGGAATGGACGGCATGATGACGGAGGAGCAAATGACCGCGCTCGCAGGCCTGTCCGGCCCGGCGTTTGACACAGAGTGGGTGACCATGATGATCGCGCATCATCAAGGTGCAATCACCCAGGCCGAAACCGTCAAGGCAAATGGCTCCAACCCTGAGGTCTTGACGCTTGCCGATCAGATCATCAGCGCTCAACAAGCAGAGATCGCGCAGATGCAAGCGATGTTGGCTGGCTGATCGGGATACCCGACGCAGCGTAGAGTCCACCAATGTTCATCGTCGTGAAGGCAGCGTCCCGGCGCGCCCTCCAGAAGATTGCGGCGTTGCTCGTGATCGCCGTGGTGACGTTGGTGGGATTGTCGATCGGCGGATCCGTCAGCGCCCACACAGGGTTCGCGGGCTCGACGCCATCAAACGGGGAGGTCGTCGATAATCCGGTCACCTTGGTGACCTTGGTCTTCACCGGCGAGTCCGAAGAGGCTGGTGAAGGTTTCGTCGTCCTCGACGCGAGCGGCCAAGTGCGCGCTCCCATTGCTGTGTCGACCCTCGACAACAAAGTCTTCACGCTCACCTTCGATCCACCGCTCGCCGGCGGTGAGATCGGAGTGAAGTGGACCGTTCGCGCCCCTGATGCCCACCCGGTCGAAGGTGCGTTCTCGTTTACCGTCACGGCGCCATCATCGGCTGGTGCAGTGCCAGCGACCGTGCCGGCGATAACAATCGACGCCAGCACAACTGCAACCACTGGCATGGATATGTCGCAGATGAGCTCCGCAGACATGATGTCGATGGACGAGTTTCTGGCAGTCGAGTCTGCACGACCCGGCGAGTCGCAAGCCACGATCGGCCGCCTCATCAGCTTCGCCGGGATTGCACTTGCCATCGGTGGGATGTACTTCGCCAGGACGACGTTACGCGGGAGCTCGACAGAGATCCGATCGCTCGTGAACGCCGTGAAGATCGTGGGGGGCACGATCACCATCGGCGCAGCCATCGAGTATGGCGGTGTCGCCCGAATCGCCGACGAACCGCTCCTCGGCTACTGGACGTCGTCGTCTGGTTTCGCCACGGTCCTGCGAATGCTGGCTGGTGTCGCAATCGCTGCAGGCCTCGCGGCGACGACTGTCAGGATCCGGCCATCACGGAAACCCAAACCCCTGTCGTCGGCGCCGAACACGACCGGAGGCGCCGACAAAACCCGGGGCGGGCCGTCGGCCGGTACGAATGGCTTCACTGACCCCGGGCTGTTCCTGGCGCGCCAGCAGGCTGCAGCACATACGGTCGACAGGCCAGCAGAGCCGACCACTCAGCTGCCGCGACAATCAACAACGAAGCCGTTGCAGCCACGCCAAGCATCGACCGACGAGAAAAATCAAGCAGCGGACGGTCCGCGCAACCAGTCCCCGGAACCGCTCAGACGATGGGTTGCCGATCGCTCATCGGCACTGGCCTTCGTGGGCTGCGGTGCTGCGGTAATTTCGTTCTGGTTCGACGGCCACACAGTCTCCAAAGGCTTCCGGCCGCTCCACGCGATCGCCAACAGCGTGCATGTCGTCGCCGGGTCGGTGTGGATGGGTGGGGTCGTCGCCATGGCGGCCGTCGTGTGGATGCGACACCGTCGGGGAGTTCCGCCACGTGCACTCGAACTCGTCGTCCGATTCTCCTCGGTCGCCGCCGTCGCGTTGGGTGCCGTGATCGTTGCCGGGCTCATCATGGCTGTCTCGGTGCTCGACTCTGTCGGCGAGCTCACGGGAACCGAATGGGGCCAGGTTCTGCTGCTCAAGACTGCAGCTGCGGTCTTGGCGATCGGCGGCGGCGCGTACAACCACTTCCGACTTCTGCCTGCGCTCGACGCCGACCCCGACGACCCGATGCTTCATGAGCAGTTGCGGTCCGTCATCACTGCTGAGGCAATCATGTTGTGCTTCGTCGTGGTGGTCACGGCCTGGCTCGTTTCGTCGGCCTCGTAGCACCCGTTGGCGGCCACGCAGGCCGGCGCCAGTACATCGATGACGTCAGCCCGCCCGGGTCGAGCGCCAACGAGCTTCGTTTCCGCTGAAAGGGTCAACCTGGACTCGTGCGCTCAGCTCGCAAAGCGCCCCGAAAAAGTACAAGACCGCAAGCCGTGCAGCCTGCGGTCTAGAGTGCCGAAGATTGGACTTGAACTCCGGTATCTGGACATCTCGTCGAGTGTTGTTTGGTGACGTTTACCCCGTTCAGGGCATGTTTTTGACGGTCGTCCGTGTCGGCTGATGCCGTCTGATTCCCGCGAGTTTCGTCCCGTTCGTGGACATTTTGCTGACAAATTGCTGACAAGCGACGCCTCGCCTCCGACGGTCGACGGGAGTGAGAAACCCAAGCCGATCAGAGCTAATACGTTGCATATCTAACGTATTAGGTCTACCGTGTCGGCATGGCCCAACTCAACG
>NZ_JBDNIJ010000276.1:0-7541 GCF_041688325.1 Ilumatobacter sp. | reverse complement strand
GTGCGGTGGCGCCGGATCGAGTGCGGTGTACTCGGCAGCGTGATCGGCGTACCAGATCGCCTCGGTCGACAGCCCGACAGCGTCATCGAACGCTCCGGCATGGATCGACCAATGCCCATCGTCGGCATCCAAGAGCCGCCAGAACATCGATGAGCCGCACGTCGCACAGAATCCGTACATCACGTTCGCGTCGTCGGCCGGATGAAACCATTTCAGCGTCGTATTGGACTCGAAGCTGATGGAGCTGGACGGCGCACCGGATGTTGCCGTGAAGTTGCCGGTGAATTTACGACAGCGCACGCAGTGGCATTGCAACACGTTGCGAATCGGACCCGTGACCTGGAATCGGATCTCGCGGCACATGCAGCTTCCGTTTGTGACTGCGGCGTCAGTGGTCCCGGTCATCAGCGCAGTCTGACACTTGCCGTAGGGTCCGCTCCATGAAAATCGGCATCAACGGCTCCGGCCGACTCGCAGCACCCGACCTCGACTCGATTGTGGCTGACATTGAACAGAGCGAATCTGATGGTTACGCCAGCTACTGGCTCGCGCAGACAGCGCTCGCCGACTCGATCGCAATGCTCGGTATCGCTGGGCGAACGACGTCGGAAATCGAACTCGGCACGGCCGTCGTGCCGACCTGGACGCGTCACCCCGAAGTGATGGCTGCCGGGGCGCTCACTGCCCAGGCCGCGTCGAAAGGCCGTCTTGTGCTTGGTGTTGGGCTCGCTCACCAGCCGACAGTGGAGGACCGATGGGGAATGGCCTGGGAACGCCCGGTCAAGCACATGTCCGAGTACCTCGCGATCCTCGACTCGCTGCTGAACACCGGAACCGCCTCACTCAAGGGTGAGGTCTGGTCGCTCAACCAGCAGGCAGCCTTGATGACCGACACTCCGCCCAAAGTGATGATCGCTGCGCTTGGCGAGCAGATGCTCAAGATCGCGGGCAAGCGGACCGACGGAACAATCCTTTGGTGCGTCGGCCCGAAGACGCTCGAAGCACAGATCGTCCCGGTCATTAACGACGCCGCCGACAGCGTGGGTCGTCCTGCGCCTCGTGTCGTGTGCAGCCTTCCGGTCTGCGTGACCGACAACCCGCAGCCAACGCGCGATTTCGTCGGCCAGATGCTCGCCGGTTACGCGCAGCTACCGTCGTACAGGGCCATGCTCGATATCGAAGGTGTGCACGGCGTCGAAGAGATCTCGCTGATCGGTGACGAAGCAACGGTCAATGCGGGCCTCGATGCAATTGCGGCCGCAGGCGCCACCGACTTCACCGCCGTGGTCATCCCCGACAGCGACGGCCCGACACGCACACTCGACCTCCTGCAGGCCCGCACGAACTGACGAACCGTCACACTTTGGTCTGACCGGAGCGTGACGCGGTCGGCACCAGGCGGTCAGGCGTCGCGCATGGCGTCAACAAACGGGGCGAACCGTTCGAGGTCGGCCATCACGTCGTCACGCGGGCCCTGCGACAGCACGAACACTGCGCGCTTGAGGCCCTGCTCGGCCAGTGCGGTGAGCTTTTCTTCGCTGTCGGGCACGCCGAACATCCCGAGCTCGATCTCGGCAGGGTCGCGCCCGATGTCCTCACATGCCTTGACGACGTTGTCCCAACCGTCGATGCTGTGACGGCCGCCGATCGGCATCCAGCCGTCGCAGAACTCAGCAATGTGGGCAGCAGTTTTCGGCCCAGCGGCGCCTCCGAGGATGACGGGTGGACCTGGCTTCTGCGTCGGCTTCGGCCATGCCCAGCTCGATTCGATCTGCACCTTGTCGCCGTCGAACGATGCTTCGTCCTGCGTCCACAGCGCCTTCATTGCCAAGATGTTCTCGCGCAACAATTCACGGCGCTCGCCATAGGCCGTGCCGTGCTGCGCCATCTCTTCCTTGTTCCAGCCGTACCCGACGCCGAACAGCATCCGCCCATCAGACAGCGAGTCGACGCTGGCCACTTCCTTGGCCGTATGGATCGGATCGCGCTGCGCAACCAGGCAGATGCCGGTGCCGAGTTTGATGGTGCTGGTGACCGATGCGCACGCGCCAAGGGTCACGAACGGGTCGTGTGTACGCCAGTAGAACTCGGGCAGCGGGGGAGCACCCTCGCGGCCACCCCAAGGTGTCGCCCGACTGGTCGGAATGTGCGAGTGCTCGGGGAACCAGAGCGACTCGAAGCCATGGGCCTCGGCCTCTTTGGCCAGTTCGACGGGGTTGATCGTCTGGTCGGTCGGGAAGATGGTGACGCCGATGTCCATGGGCCGAAGCTAGTGCGGCCGACGAACTCGCTCGCCGTCGGGGAATTTCACTCTTCGTTCACCCGGTCGGCGGACTAATCGCGAGTCGTTTGCGGTTAGGTACATACATGGCAATGACCGTCGACGCACTCGCCGACCGATTCGCTCAGGTCCGGGCGCGCACCGAACGGCTGGCGGCTCCGCTTTCGGCTGAAGATCAGGTCGTCCAGTCGATGCCTGACACCAGCCCGACGAAGTGGCATCGTGCCCACACCACTTGGTTCTTTGCCGAGTTCGCGCTGCACGCCGACGGCACGAGTGGCCGGGTGTGGGATCGGCCCGAGTACCGCTTTCTTTACAACAGCTACTACGAGGCGGTGGGCGCACGGCATCCACGACCGCAACGTGGCCTCGTCACCCGTCCCTCCGTTGCCGAGATCGCCGACTATCGCAACCATGTCGACAAGGAAATGCTCGAGTTGATCGCCGGTGGCCTCGACCCGGCAATCGCTGAGGTCGTCGAGCTTGGCACACATCACGAAGAGCAGCATCAAGAACTCCTGCTGATGGACATCAAGCACGTCCTCTCAATGAATCCGGCCATCGGTCCGGCCTACGCCGAGCGTCCGCATGCGCCTGCTGCCGACCCTGGTCCCAGCAACTGGGTTGAGTTCGCCGGCGGCCTCGCCGACATCGGCGTCGACCACGCGACCGGCGACTTCTCGTTCGATAGCGAAGGCCCAAGCCATCAGGTGCTGCTGTACCCGTACGCCCTGGCTGACCGGCTCGTAACAGCAGGGGAGTGGATCGACTTCATCTCCGATGGCGGCTACCAGCGACCCGAGCTGTGGAAGTCTGACGGCTGGTATCGCGCACAATCCGAAGAGTGGACGGCTCCCGAATATTGGCGGCCCGACCCGGATCAGCCCGACGCCTGGTGGGTCCACACACTGACCGGTCTGCGGTCTGTCGATCGGCACGAACCGGTCGTTCATGTCTCGCACTACGAAGCCGACGCATTCGCCACGTGGTCAGGCGCTCGCTTGCCGACGGAATTCGAATGGGAAGCCGCTGCTGCTGATTATGAGGTCGTCGGAAACGTTCTCGATGAGCAACGCGACGACTTCACCTTTCACCCGGCAGCCGCAGGGCCGGCTACAGGTGGCCTCCGCCAACTCTTCGGTGACTGCTGGGAATGGACGTCGTCGGCGTACCAGCCCTACCCTGGCTTCTCGATCGCCGACGGTGCGATTGGGGAGTACAACGGCAAGTTCATGTCCGGCCAGCAGGTACTGCGCGGAGCGTGTGTGTTCACGCCGCCAGGCCACACCAGGTCGGCCTACCGCAACTTCTTCCACCCCCACACTCGCTGGCACGCATCGGGCGTCCGGCTGGCCACCGATCGCCAATGAGCCAGACCACAGCGGGCAGTCAGGAATCTCTGATGAACGAACCCGCCGAGACCACAATCTTCGACACCGGATCGATCGACGGTCGAGTTGATCCGAAAACCGAACTCCTCCGCGCCCTGCGAAGCCATCCGCGAACGGTGCCACCGCGCTGGCTGTACGACGATCGAGGCAGCGAGCTCTATAGCCAGATCACCCGGCTGCCCGAGTACTACCAGACCGAGGCCGAACGCTCGATCCTCGAGGCCAACGCCGCAATGATCGCGGAGATCACGGGCGCCACCACGGTGATCGAACTCGGTTCAGGCACCAGTGACAAGACACGCACGCTGCTCGATGCGTTCGTTGCGCACGGTTCGATTGCCCGGTTCGCCCCGCTCGATGTGAGTGAAGCCACCTTGATTGAGGCTGCCGAGATGCTCGGTGAGCGTTACCCGGACCTCGAAGTGGCACCCGTTGTCGGCGACTTCAATCGGCATCTTCGTCGCCTGCCGAGCGGCGGGACGAGGTTGGTCGCATTCCTCGGCGGCACGATCGGCAACTTCTATCAGGAGGAGCGGCGCGCCTTCCTCGGTGCGCTCTCCGACGTGCTCGAACCGGGTGACTGGCTGATGCTCGGCGTCGACCTGCTGAAGCCGATCGACCGCCTTGTTGCTGCGTATAACGACAGCCAAGGCGTCACCGAAGCGTTCATCCGCAATGCGCTCAATGTGATCAACCGCGAACTCGACGGCAACATCGATGTCGGCAACTTCGACTACGTGCCGTTCTGGGATGGTCGTGAGGAACGCATCGATATGCGGCTCCGTGCGTGCGAACCCGAGCACGCTCGCATCGAGGCGCTCGACCTCGACCTCGATTTGGAAGCCGGCGAAGAGTTGCGCATTGAGGTCTCGACCAAATTCCGGAAGGACAAGCTGCTCGCTGATCTGGCCGAAATCGGTTTCGCAGGTGGTGAGTTCTTTACCGATGAGGCCGGCGACTTCGGCCTCGCCCTCGTTCGTCGTCAGGCGTAGAACTCAGGACGGCAGCTGGGCATCGAGCCAGTCGGTGATGCCCGCGACGACTTCGGGCCACTCGGGCTCGTTCATGCATTCGTGGCGGAGGTCGGCCCACAACTTGCGCGTGACGTTTGGTAGTTCGCCGATTGGCTCTGAGGCCGACGGCGGCACGAGCGTGTCAGCCTCGCCGTGTAGCACGTAGGTCGGCAACGTGATCTTCGCGATTGCTGGCGAGGTCGCCTTCATTGCGTCGAGGATTTGGCGGCCGAGCGCTGCAGTCGAGCCGTCGACACGGAGCGGGTCATTGTCGTAACGCTCCTGGACGTCGAGGTCGCGTGACAGAACAGATCCGTCGAAGTCCGATTTCACGTGCAGCTTCGGTACAACGCGGCTCAGCACGGGTACAGCCACGCGCTGCCACAGCGGAATCTTGGCACTGAGCGCCGGAGCACTGAGCACGGCAAGGTCAGGCTGCGGATAGTCGCTCACCAGGTACGTCGCCGAGATCAGGCCACCCAGCGAGTGGCCCATCAAGACGACCGGGACCCCAAGTTCGCGCCGCTCGACGAGCAGGTCGGCAATGTCGTCAACGAACTCGGTGAAGTGATTGACGAAGGCGCGACGGCCCCCGGACTTGCCGAAACCCCGCTGGTCGAAACCGAGCGTGTCGTAGCCAGCGGCAGCGAGTGCCTCGCCCACGTGTCCGTAGCGGCCGGAGTGTTCGCCGATGCCGTGAACAAGCAGGATTGCCGCTTTCGGAGCGTCAACAGCCCAGTGCCGCCGAAGCTGCTCAAGGCCATCGCGTGTTGTACCGAAACTGATCGTCGCTGTGCTCACGGCAAAGCAAACTATCGGGATGCTCTGGCGCTCAGAAATCACCATTGGGAGTTGTGCTGCTCGGCTCGGCGGTGAGTTCCATCTCGACCCAATCCGACGTGTCGAGCTGTTCGTTGCGCGGCCGTACCGGGCCCCGTGGGGCAGGTCGAACCAGCGCGACGGCGCGCTTCCACCAGGAGGGCCGGGCTACCGCCGCCTGTTCGTGTGCCCGTTCCAGATCGATGCGCACCTGCTCGGCGATCTGTCGGTTGGTCAGACGGAGGATCATCAGGAGCGCGACGTCCATTGCCGAGATGCGGCCATGGCAGGTCACGACGTGGCCGACTTCGACGATGCGTTCAGGTGATGCAGCGGACCCGAACTCGGCGAGCTTGGCACCTGCCAGCCAGTGCGTGGCCGCAGGCCGGTCGGCCAACAAGCCGGCCGCAGCGACCACCACAGTCCCCGTCGAGCTGGCCGCCATCCATTGGCACGACGGCTCGACGTGCCGGAGCCATGAGAGCAACGCCTCATCATGCGCGGTTCGGTCGACTCCGATGCCACCGGGGACCAACACGACATCGGGCCGAGTGGTTTCGGCGAAGGTCTGCTCGACGTCGCGTCGCCCACCGATGCCAACGACTTCTCCCCGAACAGCCCCGACACCGACGACTTGACAATCAGCCAGCCCCGACAGGGAGAGCTGCCGAAAGGCGAGCGTGAACGCTTCGCACTCGTCGATCGAGACACCGGGAAACAGCACGAGGGCCACCTGCACGGGAACAGCTTCCCACAGCCCGAAGTTGGAGGCTGTGGTTCCGTAAGGTCTCAGCATGACCACTGCTACGAGCACCACCGCACGCGACCGACTGTCCACGACAGGTGTCTGGTATTTCACCGACGGGATGTCGTCAGGGCAGGCGGCCGAGGCTGCTGGCCGTATCGAATCGCTCGGCTACTCGACCTTGTGGCTCCCCGACACCGTGGGCCGCGACCCGTTCGCCCACATGGCATGGCTCGCTTCGCAGACAACGACGTTGCAGTACGCCACAGGCATCGCCAACATTTTCCACCGTCACCCTGGGCCGATGAAGCAAGCAGCAAACACGCTCGCCGAGCAGACGGGCGGTCGCTTCGTGCTCGGCCTGGGTGTGAGTCACGGCCCGATGGTCGCCGGGCTGCGCGGCCTCGACTACTCCAAGCCGCTGACCAAGATGCGGGACTACCTCGCAGCAATGAAGACGCAGCCGTACCGGGGTATCGCACCCGAAGACGAGCCGCTCGTTCTGCTCGCCGCGCTGGGCCCGAAGATGCTCGAACTGTCGGCAACGGCGGCCGACGGCGCCCACCCGTACTGGACGACACCGGAGCACACGGCGATGGCCCGTGCAGCCATTGGTCCTGATGCGCTGCTGTGTGTCGAGCAGAAGGTGGTGTTTACGACTGACGCCGACGCAGCACGTGCGGCGGGCAACCAGCAGATCGATCGTTACGCCGCGCTGCCGAACTACCGCAACAACTGGATCCGGCTCGGCTTCACCGACGAAGAGATCGAACAGCGCGCCCACCGTTTCGTCGATGCCGTCGTCGTGTGGGGCGACGAGGATCGCGTGCATGCAGGCGTGCAGGCCCACTACGACGCTGGCGCTGACCATGTCTGTGTACAGCCGGTTAACCCAGATATGTCAGCCGACATCGACTGGAACGTGCTCGAACTTCTTGCACCCAGCTGATTGTTCTGCTGGCCCGGCGAGCCGCGTGTCTCCTCTCGGTGAGAAGATCAAATTATCTTCCGCCGCCTGCAGACCCGTCGCCTTGAGAAGGCCCGTGCCCACGTTGACGGCACGTTGCACCGAGCACGAGAACTCGGAGTGACAGCGCTGTACCTGCGCTCTCAGTTGTTGGAGAGCGAGCGGTTCAATTGATCAACCGGATGGGCAGTTGTCACCCGGACGCTTGAACGGCTGCAGTACAAGATGTCATCAAATTGTCGAATCTGATACGTTTGGCTGTGTTGTGAGCTTCGTGGGCTCGCATCCCCTTTGGGAGGGTTTCGATGTCTTCATCATCTGTTCG
>NZ_JBDNIJ010000275.1:0-4149 GCF_041688325.1 Ilumatobacter sp. | reverse complement strand
GAGTTCTGAGCAGGGAGTTCTGAGCAGGGAGTTCTGAGCAGGGAGTTCTGAGCAGGGAGTGCTCTGAACGCTCGTTTGCAGGGCTGCGCTTGGCTACGTTGCTGATATGAGTCAAACGCTGCCAGCCTCAGTGATTTTGCGTGACGTGTCGATGCGCGACGGGTTGCAAGACGAGGCTCCCATTCCAACCGAGACGAAATTGGCGCTTTTCGAAGCGCTCGTTTCGGCAGGGGTGCGTGAACTCGAACTCACCAGCTTTGTCCGGCCTGACCGGGTGCCGGCAATGGCTGATGCCGACGAACTGTGTGCAGCAACAACAGGTGCTGACGTGGTCCGTTGGGGTCTGGTCCTGAACCGGCGTGGAGCCGAACGAGCATTGGCTGCTGGGCTGACCCATTTACAGTACGTCGTGTCGGTCAGTGACACGCACAGCCGGCACAACGCCGGAGCGTCGACCGACGACGCGATTGCTGCCTTCGAGGCGATTGCTGGGCCCATGATTGACCAGGGCGCTGTGATGGAGATGACTCTTTCGACAGCGTTTGGCTGCCCGTACGAGCAACGCATCGACCCGAAACGTGTGGTTGCAGTGGCCCGGCGGGTTGTCAGTGCGGGGGCATCGTCGATCGGTCTGGCCGACACCATCGGAGTTGCCATCCCGAGCGAAGTCGAAGCGCTGGTCGCAGCTGTTGCCAAGGCAGTCGATGTGTCGATCGGGGCGCACCTTCACGACACTCGCGGTTTGGCGCTCGCCAACGGGCTCGCCGCACTCGGGGCCGGAGCGAATCGCATCGACGCGGCAGTCGGTGGCCTCGGTGGCTGCCCGTTTGCTCCTGGTGCGAGCGGCAACGTCGCCATCGAAGATGTGGCGCATGCACTCGGAGAGATGGGGATCGACACTGGTTGCTCGGTCACCGGATTGATCGACGCAGCAGTTCTTGCTTGTGCGGCGGTTGGCCGGCCAGTAGCAAGCCATGTCGGTGTCGCTGGCCCGCGCTTTGCCACCAAATTCGATCAGATTCGACCAGATTCGAGCTGAAAGTCACCAACCGAATCATCGTCCTCTGAGTACCGTTGTCGCTATGAGTGCGGATTGGCTCACCAGGAGCAATGTTGTCATCGTCGCCGGCAAGGGAGGCGTTGGCTCCTCGACGGTCGCTGCAGCGCATGCGCTCGCGGCGGCACGAGAAGGCGCCGACGTGCTGTTCATTGCTGTCGATGGTCGCCAGGGCATGGGCGCGCTGCTCGGCGGTCGTGAGATCACCGACCGGGCCCAAGTGCTGCAGCGCAACATCGCATCGAAAGGATCGGGCACTATTTCTGCCCGCACGATCCCTGCCGACCAGGCGTTTGGTGACTATCTCGAACTGAAAGGTGTCGGCGGTATTCTTCGCCGTGCTGCCTCGGCTGCGTCATTGCCGATGATTGCTGCAGCAACGCCAGGGCTCGAACACCTCCTCGTCCTCGGCAAGATCAAAGAACTCGAACTCGACCGGGTCGCTGATCTGATCATCGTCGACGCGCCGCCTGCGGGGCATGCGGCGCCGTTTCTGCGCTCGGCATCAGGCCTCTCCGATGTCGTGAAGTCGGGCCCGGTGCTCGATCAGGCCAGCGAGGTCTCTGAGATGCTTGCCGACCCAGCGCGATGCATGGCCCTACTCGTTGCACTTCCGGAAGAGACACCGATCACCGAGGCGATCGAACTCGCTGCTGAACTGGGTGACGAGATCGGGCTCGCACTGTTGCCACTCGTCGTCAATGCGTGCTGGCCTGATCGGGCCGGTCTGGCAAAGACCCCCGCAGTGGCTGCGCGATCACACAAACTGAAGTTGTCGGCCGAAGCAAAGTCGGCGCTCGAATCAGCCGCTGCGTTTGGTCGGAGTCGGCTCGAACAGCAGCGCCACCAGATCGAACGGCTCCGCAGCGAACGGCCGGAGCCGGTGATCACACTTCCCCGATTGACCACGCCCAGGATTGGCCCTGCCGAACTCTCTGTTTTGGCCAACGCACTCGTCGAAGCGGATCCGTCATGACATCGCTGTCGCATGCAATCACCGACGCCAAGCTCTTGCTGACCTGTGGGCCCGGGGGAGTAGGCAAAACCACCACCGCTGCGGCGCTCGGTGTTGCAGCAGCCCGCGCGGGTCGCAAAACCGTCGTCGTCACCGTCGACCCAGCCCGACGGCTCGCTGAAGCGCTCGGCCTTGGCAAGCAAGCAGCCACCGACGAACCACACCGGGTCGAAGGAATAACGAATTGTTTGGACGACGGCCAACTCTGGGCGCTGATGCTCGACGCCGAACAGACCTTTGATCGGCTCGTCCGCGATCAGTCGCCGACCCAGAAGCAAGCTGACGCGGTCCTCAACAACCCCGTCTACCAGGCAATATCCGGTTCGCTCTCGGGCGCTCAGGAGTACATGGCCATCGAGCGACTCCACCAACTCCACACCAGCGGCGAGTGGGATCTGATCATTGTCGACACGCCGCCGTCGCGTCACGCCATCGACCTACTCGAAGCCCCAGACCGCCTCGTTGGCTTTCTCGGACACCCCGTCTACCGTGCCCTGACCGTTGGCCAGCGAGCTTTTGCCAGGGTGACCGATGCTGCAGCATCGATGTTTCTGTGGGCAGTCAAGCGCCTCGCCGGCCCGCAGATTGTTGAAGACACGGTCAACTTCTTCCGGTCACTCGCCAACATCGAGGGTGGGCTGCGCAAGCGTGCCCAAGAGGTGTCGGCACTGCTGCGTGACGACAACACCTGCTTCGTGGTTGTGTCGAGCCCCCGTGCCGAAGCTGTGGGCGAAGCCAAGCACCTTCTCGATGCGTTGCAGGCCAAAAACTTCCCGTTTGGCGGCCTGGTAGTCAACCTGATCCATCCGCTCCCCGAAGCGCTCACTCCTGAAGATGCCGCATTGCTCGCCAACCTCGATGACGGCCCGCTTGCCGAGCAGGTTGCCTGGCACAACGAACTCACTGCTTTGGCCACTGCCGAGCGAGCCGAACTTGTCAGCCTCGAAGCGCTCGCGGGTGACGCACCGATCATCGAACTGCCACTGCTCGACCACGACATTCACGACGTTCCTGGCCTGATCGATCTGTCGGCTCGCCTTGTCTGACTTCGGCTGACTTTCGCGGGTTCTCGGGCCGCTTCGGGCCGCTTCGGGCTGTCGGTGCGACGTACAATTCAAGCTATGTCGCAACTCGAACAACTGGTCGATGAACTGTTCGATCGGCCCGATGCCGAGGGGCACTCGTTGGCGCTGGTCATTCAGCAGGGCGGCTCGATCGTTGCGGAGCGTTACGGCACCCAACCGGCAAATGACTTCCAGCCCGCAGTCGAACTCGACGCCGGCTCGACGCTCATTTCGTGGAGCATGGCGAAGTCGATCACCCATGCCGCTGTCGGCATCCTCGTCGCCGACGCCAGCATCGACGTCGACGCCCCAGCACCCGTTGTGGAATGGAAGGGAACACCGAAGGAAGCAATCACGACGCTCCAACTGCTCGAGATGCGGTCCGGCTTGCACTTCATTGAGGACTACGTCGACGGCACAACATCGAACTGCATCGAGATGCTCTTCGGCGACGGCGGCCCGAGCCACGCCGCATACGCTGCTGGACAACCACTCGACCACGAGCCCGGCACGGTCTGGAACTATTCGTCGGGCACCACCAATATCGTCTCCCGAATCATCGGAGACATCGTCAGCGGTGGCCCTGGCGGCGACCCTGGTGACCGAGCAGCAGCAATGGGTTCGTTCCTGTCAGAACGGCTCTTCAAACCGGTCGGAATGGCTACGGTCGAGGCGAAGTTTGACGGTGCCGGTGACTTCGTCGGATCGTCGTACGTGTATGCGTCCGCGCGGGACTTTGCCCGCTTCGGCGAGTTGTACCGTCACGACGGGGTGACCGACCTCGGCAACGGCGCGCAGATCCTGCCCTCCGGTTGGACTGCGCACGCGGCGTTGCAGGTCGCGATGGATGACGAGTCGGGCTTCGGCTACGGCCGGCACTGGTGGTCCTGGCCAGACATCCCTGGGAGCTACTCCTGCCATGGGTATGAAGGACAGTTCATCGTCGTGGCACCAGAGTCAGAGGTGGTGCTCGTACATCTGGGCAAGACCGACATTTCGGTTGCGCCAGAGTT
>NZ_JBDNIJ010000274.1:0-2789 GCF_041688325.1 Ilumatobacter sp. | reverse complement strand
TGGCTGGCCGCATGCAGGGTCGAGACCACCTCACCTACTGCATGCTCGGAGACGGTGAACTTGCCGAAGGGCAGGTTTGGGAGGCAGCAATGGCGGCCGGCCACTACCGCGCAGGCAACCTTGTCGGCATCGTTGACCGGAACCAACTCTGTATCGACGGCTTCACAGATGAGGTCATGTCGGTCGAACCGTTGACAGATCGCTTCTCGTCATTCGGATGGGACGTGCGCCGCATTGATGGACATGACCTCAATGCGATCCTCGACGTATTCTCCGATCACGGTCGCGATCCGAACGGCGCGCCTCGAATGATCATCGCTGACACCATCAAGGGCCGCGGCGTGGAGCGCATGGAACTGTCGCCACACTGGCACGTCGGTAATCTCGTCGGCGATGACTACGACGACGTGATGGCTGAACTCTCAAGCGGTCTCCAGAATCGGATCGCGCCATGAGCGACCAGCAAGACACGAGCGAAGTCTTTCGGGGAACGGCCGGAGGTGACAGTCGGCTACGGGATCAGCGCTCCACCGACGGAACTGACACACGCGCGATCCCGGCGTTCGTATTCGGCGAAGAACTCGCCGATCTCGCCGATCACGACGACCGTATCGCGGTACTCACCGCCGATCTGGCAAAGGCGAATCGCGCCACTGATTTTGCCGAACGTCACCCGGACCGTTTTGTGAACGTCGGCATCGCCGAGAAGAACATGATCACCATTGCGGCCGGGATGGCAGCGAGTGGCATGATCCCGTTCGCCGCGACGTTCTCATCCTTCGCCGCGCTTCTTGGCTGTGAACAAATCCGCACCGATTGCGCGTACCCGCATCTCCCCGTCCGGATCGTCGGCCATCACTCGGGAATGTCGATGGGCTTTTACGGAACCAGCCATCACAGTCTCGAAGATCTCGGCATCCTTCGATCGATCGCCGATCTCACCGTCGTGTGCGTCACCGATGCCAACCACCTTCGCGCCGTACTCCGTAAAAGCCTCGACCACGACGGCGCTATGTATCTACGCCTCGGACGTGGACGTGACCCTGAGGTCTACGCCGAGGTGCCGGACATCGAGTTCGGAAAGGCGATCCAGCTCCGTGAGGGATCGGATCTGACGATCCTCGCAACGGGTTCGGAGGTCCGGCCGTCACTCGACGCTGCGATAATGCTCGAAGCGGACGGCATGAGCGTGGCGGTGTGGGACGTCCACACGATCAAGCCGCTCGATTTCGCTGCGGTCGCGGCCGCTGCCAAGACGGGCACCGTGCTCACGGTCGAAGAGGCGAACCGTACGAACGGCCTCGGCACTGCAGTCGCCGAAGCGCTCCTCGAGGGAGGGTTCGGCCAGACGCGGTTCCACCGCCACGGCGTCCCCGACGAGCACGTCCCGATCGGTCCACCAGCTGCCCTCTACGCCCACTACCAGCTGGACGCTTCGGGGATCGCTGCGGTCGCAAAGCGCCTCCACGATTCGACCGGAGCGTAGACCAGCAAATTCTCGTAGAGCTCAGGAGAATCGCCCCTTACCTTGGTTGGTAGGCCATCGGATTTCTTCCAGAACATTTTTGGAAATGAGGTTTTCCAAGGAGCGCCAAAGTGCACACACACATCCAGCCAGATAGTTCTTTTTCGTCCGGAGCTGTTCTTCTTTGTTCGCAAAGATTCGCTCCCGTAGGACTTTGGCCGATCGAAGTGAAAGCGCCGCTGGATGAGACGGGCAACGATCGACGACGGACTCCCCTCACCTCGGGCCCCATGATGCTGGTGGGCCTCCTGACCGTTTGCTGGCGGACGCCAACGAGGAGAACCTGGTGTTCACCTCTCCGCACGGCAAGCCCGCCGCTTCTACGGCGGTCGGCAAAGCATTCCGAGAGATCATCACAGATCAACTCAGTCACCGCGGCCTCGGCAAGTTGATCAACCTGCTTGACTCCCCGGTCCGCATCGCAGCCACCTGACTTATCGCACACAGTGGGCTGCAGAGATACAGAGAGTGGCACCGCTCACAGATGATCAGCCGGCAAGAGCCCCAAGTATTGGACGGGTCAACCCGATGGTGCGCCGAAGGCAGCGCGTTCGGCCGCGCGGGTAAGTGCCGGCGGATCAGGCGAGGGCTGCGCCTTGCCTCGGGCGAGTTGTGGACCGGCGCGGCTCGCACCGTGACGGCCTCCATACCGAAGTCATTGCTTTACTCCGAACCGCTCGGAGGCGATCGATGGGCCCTTCCTTTCAGCGGTTCCCGTGGGCGTAGATTTCCAACAACGAGGAACGATCTCGAGACCGAACTGACGCTGGATTGGATGGAGGGCATCGTGGAGATTCCGAGCGACTTGCGAATCAGGCCCGGCACAGCATCGGCCGTGGCTGACGACACTGATCCTCGACACCAGCGTCCTCGTCGAGTGAGAGGTGTGACGGGACAGCTCCGACTGGGTTCATCACCCAGTCGTATGAAGATCAGGCCGCCACCAGATCACGGACAACATCGAGCGAGGCTCCCCCGCCAGAAGGACTGAAAAGGTCACGAGTCCCTCTATGTGTTTGGGCCTCCCCCTCTGCAAGAGTTCGTGGGGCTCATCGCTGCCGCAACCTGACGGTTTGAACCACGAAAGGCTGACATTCATATGGGATTCCGATTCGCCAACGTGGACGGGCGCGCCGCGCTCGTCCACGGTGATCGCTACACCGACCTCGCCACGCACTCTCAGGGCGCTTTCAGCCCCGACCCGATGCAGGCGCTCGAACGGCCTGACCTACTGAACGAACTGTCCGATCAACTCACCGACGCA
>NZ_JBDNIJ010000273.1:0-2108 GCF_041688325.1 Ilumatobacter sp. | reverse complement strand
GACAACGCCACCAACGACAACGCCACCAACGAGCACCACGTCGATGCCCTTTGTCTCGGACGGGGACGAACGCGCTGGAGATGTCGAGGCACCGCAAAGCCCAAGAGCCCCGTCGCCGATCCGAATCGAATACGCCGCGCTCCTCGCGGCAGGCGTACTCGCTTTGGCCGGGGTACGACGCAGCCAGCGCCTACGCGGGGCTGCCCCTCGGACTCGCGTCCCCGATCCACCGCCGGGCGTCGTGACCACCGAGCGACGGCTGCGTTCGATCGATGCTGGCGAACGCTCCACGCGAATCGACGTCGCCATGAGGTCAGCGGCCCAAGCGCTCATCGACACTGATGCACAGATCGGCCTCCTCCTGGTCGATCAAGATGGCGGAGTCGAACTCCGCCTGACAGCTCCAGCCGAACTCACTGCACCGTGGTCAACGGTCGGCAGCGACAGCCAGAGCTGGCTGCTCCCTGCATCGGTCCCGGTCGAATTGCTCAGCGCCGAAGCCCGCAGAGTTGCGACGCCATGCGTAGCGTTTGTCCAAGTCGGAATCGCCAATGAGCGCGACGTGTTCGTCGACATTGAAGCGTGCGGCACCTTCCTCGTCGAGGCGCAGCCCGACCAGGCTGACGAGATCGTGACCGCGATCGCCGCCGGCCTGGCCTCGTCGCCGTATGCCGAAATCGCCCAGCTCATCTCCGTCTCCCTTCCCGCTGCCGCACTCCTTGGCCATCGCAACGCACATCACACAGCATCAATCGGTGCGGCATTCGATCTCGCGGCGTCACTCGTCGGTAGCACGATGAGCAACGAGCGCTCGTCGTTCTCACTGCGGTCGCTGCGGACAGGAGGCGAGATGTGGGAACCGGCCGTCTTGCTCCTCACCTCCGCCGACCAGGTTGACATGCCGACGGTTGCCTCTGCGTTCCCTGCTGGGGGGCACGGAATCGGCATCGTCGCAACCATCGGCCCTGGGGCAGCCATCGATGCCGGTGGTCGGATTCGTGCCAGCACAGACGAGTGGACGCTCGACGCATTCGGTTTGTCGTTTGCGCTCGACCCCGTCGGTATGTCGCTGGACGACCTCACTGCCGTGACCGATCTCCTCGTTGATGCAGTCGAACCAGTGATCGATATCGCGCCGTCTGGCACGGGCGAACCGAGCCCCAGCGAGTCGGCCGAGCTCCAACTGCTGCCGAGTGTGACAGCGGAGCCCACTCTCGAAGTGCCTTTCATCGAAGCGCCTGCTGGCGAACCTTTCGTCGCTCGCGAGCACTCAATCGTCGTGCGACTCATGGGCGGAGTCGATGTGATCGACCTCGATGGCACCCCGGGCAAGTTCGAGCGCTCGAAGACCGTCGAGCTCATAGCCTGGCTGGCCACTCATCGGGAGAAGTCGACGCGGACCGCGGCCCGCACAGCGCTGTGGGAGCTGAACGTGCGCGACGCCACCTTTGCCAATGTTGTTTCAGAGGCACGGCGTGCGCTCGGCCGACTCGTCGTTCCAGAGGGCGACGAAGAATGGCTGGAGCGGACGTTGACCGAGCGGCTACCGCTTCACAAATCGGTCGTGACCGATGCCGATCTGATCCAGGAACGGCTTGACGCTGCACGGCTTCAAGCCCCGGCACATGCCATCGACACGCTTCGGCCCGCCGCTGAGATGATCCGCGACATGCCGTTCGCTGGCACGAGCTATCTCTGGCCGGACGCTGAGGGGATCACGTCGAACCTCGTCCTCCTCGCTACCGGGGTGGCGGCCGAGTTGGCCGGCCATGCACTGTCGCTGGGAGACATCGATCTGGTCTTCTGGGCGACCGGCCGCGGTCTCACCGTTCTGCCCGGTCACGAAGAACTGATCGGGCTGCGCATGCGTGCTCATGCTCGGGCAGGAGACCTCGCCGGCGTTCGCCAAGAGTGGGAGTCATACGAACGGGTCATCGTCGCCGACGCCTGGTCCGACGGCGAACCTGCGCCGAAACTGCTCGCCCTCCGCCGCGAATTACTCAGCGCACCTGCCTGACTCGCTGGCCGAAGCCGCACTCAACTCGCCCAGTCTTCTTGCCCAGTCTTCTTGCCCAGTCTTCTTGCCCAGTCTTCTTGCCCAGTCTTCT
>NZ_JBDNIJ010000272.1:0-2521 GCF_041688325.1 Ilumatobacter sp. | reverse complement strand
TTCGGTGGCAGCGTCGCTGTCGGCAAGCTCGACACAATCAAGGCCGGCATCAAGCAGGGTGGTGGGTTCTTCTACGTCCCTGAAGCCAAGTCGTGGATCACGGCGTACCCCGTCGAAGGGCTGCCTGCTGCACGCTAGATCTACACCGATAACATGCTCATTGGGATCGAGGCTGGCATTATGGTGCTGAGCCAAAAGTGCCCGAACCTCGGTTGTCGTGTGCCTGAGTGCAAGACGAGCCAGTGGTTCGAGTGCCAGTGCCACGGTTCCCAGTACAACCGTGTTGGCGAAAAGAAGGGCGGTCCCGCACCTCGCGGTATGGACCACTTCCCTGCCGTGATCTCGCCGGCCGGCGACGTCTCAATCGATACCGGCACATTCGTGTCCGGGGCCGCGATCGGTGTGAACACCACCGGTCAAGAAGCTGAAGGCCCGCACTGCACGGGTGGAGACGAACACTGATGATTTTGGCCTCAACGACGGGAACGATCGCTGTTATCAGCGTTGTTTTCATTGCGATCGGTTGGGTTGTTTACGGCATTTTCAATGTCGTGGCAGGCCGCAAGGAAGTGGGTTCGGAACTCGAACTCGCCGCCAACCGCAAGGAATATTACGACGATGAAACGCTCGAAGGCTCGCGCCTCGAACGGGTGCAGCTCTTTGGCGTGCTGCTGCTCGCCCTCATTGTGGTGATGCTGCCGGCGTACTGGATTTTCGAGCACAGCCGTCACGCCGGCGCTGAAGAGGGTTGGAACAACAGATATGCCAGCTGGGGGTCGCAGCTCTTTGCTTCGACCGCTGACGGTGGCTTTAACTGTGCAGGCTGCCACGGCGGCATGGGCGGCGTGGGTGGCGAAGCGCCGTTCACGGTGACCGACCAGCTCACTGGCGAGGTCACTGCTGTCAACTGGAAAGCACCGGCAATCAACACCATTTACTACCGCTTCGATGAATCTGAGATCGAGTTCATCTTGAACTACGGCCGTCCGTTCTCACCGATGTCCCCGTGGGGTCTTGTCGGCGGTGGCCCGATGAACACCCAGCAGATCGATAACGTGCTCGAGTACCTCAAGTCGATTCAGCTGCCGCGCGAGAATTGCGGCGTGGGCGAGGTCGAGGCGTTCAGCTTCTACGGGCAGGAACTTTGCCAGAGTGGCTCCGTTCCAGAAAAAATCGCCAGCGACATTCAGGCTTCGATCGACGGCGCAATCGCCTCAGGCGAAGCAGCCAGCGTCGGTGAAGCTGTGTTCGACCTCGAACTTGGCAGCGGCGCCTACAGCTGCGCTCGTTGCCACACACAAGGTTGGAGTTACGGCGACCCGGGCCAAACCGGCCAGGGCGCGTACGGTTGGAACCTGACTGGCGGCGCAACGAATAGTCACTTCAACAACGAAGCCGACATGGTTGCGTTCTTGAAGAACGGTTCTGAGTTCGGCAAGGTCTACGGTAACCAGGGTCAGGGCAGTGGTCGGATGCCTGGTTTTGGTGCGATGCTGACCGACGAGCAAATCGAAGCAGTCGTCGAATACGTACGGAGTTTGTGAGCATCATGTCATTGTTGGCAATTGGATGGGAACCCGAACTACGCGGGCTCTTAACGGTGATCATTGGCGTTGTCGTCCTGATGGGCAGTATTTACATGATCATGGCGACGAACATGGGTTCGCGCCTTTCGTTCCTTGTCACCCTGACCGGGCTCATGGGCTGGATGGCCCTGATGGGCGCGACCTGGTGGATCTATGGGATCGGCCTGAAGGGGCCCGAGCCGTCTTGGGCTGCAATCCCGGGCCAGACCATCATTCAAGACGTTCCGGCGCTGCGCAGCGCTGGTGCTCTTGAAAGTCTCCCGGACGGCTATGAGGACGCACCCGCAACGGAAGTGCATAAACTTGTTGAGCAGCAATTCTTCGACGAGGGCTACATCAAGATCTCAGCGGGCGACGCGGCGTACGGCCAGGCTCAGGCTGCGGCAAGCGCGAACATCGAACTCGATGGTGCCCTCGCGGCTGGCCAGTACGAGATCACTGAGGTTTTCGATATCGGCGGCGAGCGCTTTCCGTTGATTGCCAACAATCAATCCTTGGACTTCTTTGCGTTCTTCCATAAGCCGCACTTCACCGTTGTCGAAGTCGCGCCGTTGATACCGGTCCGGACAGAGCCAGGCCGAGCGCCTGCAATTGCCGAGATCGACGAGGCAGGCCAACGGCAGTACGTCTATATGGTTCGAGACCTTGGAGCGAAGCGTCAGCCGGCGGTTGTTCTGACCATTGGCGGCGGAGCAATCTTCCTTGCGCTCTGCTACCTCCTGCACCGTCGTGAGCGCATCTTGAAGGACAACCTCTCCAGCGCCGTCGCCACGGCATAGGGCAGGCTTCTATGTCGCAATACCTCCCGGTCATCTTCTTGATGTTCCTGGCGATCGCCTTCGGCGGCATCAGCTTCGTGGCATCACGAGTGCTCGCACCGAGCCGCCCGTCAACAGCCAAGGAAGCGCCTTACGAGTGCGGCATCGTCCCCACAC
>NZ_JBDNIJ010000271.1:0-11545 GCF_041688325.1 Ilumatobacter sp. | reverse complement strand
TCCCGTCGTTCTGGACCTCGTCGATCTTGCCGACCATCGTCTGATACGTCGACACATACACGCGACCTTCTTCGTTGCCCTCGGTCACCAGATTTACCGGTGACGAGTCGGGCAGGTGCTCCTTGAATGCGTTGACGGCCTGCTTCACGAGCGCAGTCCGATCAGCAAGGAACAGAACCCGTTTCGCCCAGCTCGCCCGCATCAACAGATCAGCAAGCGCAATGACGGTCCGGGTCTTGCCTGCTCCGGTCGCCATCACGACGAGTGCTTTGCGTTGCTTGTCGACCTCGAAGTGCTCGCCGATAGCGCGAATCGCACGCTCCTGATACGGACGACCAACAATGTCGGTGTTGATGTCGAGACCGGCCAACGACAGCTTCGTCGTCCGCCGCTGAATCAACAGCCCAAGTTCATCCTTGGTCAGGAAACCTTGCACCGAGCGAGGCGGGTAACCGGTGTCGTCCCACAACCAGTGCTCGTAGCCGTTCGAGTAGAAAATGACCGGACGCTGCCCAGTCATCTGCTCCAAACAGTCGGCATACAACTTCGCCTGCTGCTGACCAGTCTGAGGCGACAGCATTGCCTTCTTCGCCTCAACAATCGCCAACGGCAAACCGTCGTCGCCCCACAACACGTAGTCGACATAACCCTCACCCGAGGTCGACGGCATCCCGTACACCTTGAACTCGCGGTCACGACTGTCGTTCAGCCGCCAACCGGCCCACGCAAGCTCATGGTCGATCTTGTACTTACGGGTCTCGAACTCAGACCAATCCTGCTCCGCTACCGGCGCCGACGCAGCAGCCTCCTTCGCGGCAGCGACCGCTGTGATCAGCGCAGCCCGCTCTGCCTCCAACTCGGCGACCGTCTGCGAAAGCTCGGCCGCCCGCTGGCGCGCCAGTTTGGCGTCTTCGGCTTGCTCATCGAGGTTCGCTTCGAGCTGCTGCCGTTCGGCGAGCGAGGGTTGTTCGCTGACGTTGAGATCGGCGAGGGCGTTCGGGTCGAACTTGAGGGTGGGTTCGGGCTTGTCCTCGCGTCCGTAGGTCCATGCCAGCCACTTGCAGAACAGAAACAACGACGAAACAACCTCGACCGCCTCCAAGCCCGTCGGAGCCTTCGACTCATGCACCGCCCGGTTACCGGCACGCTGAATCTTCTTCGCAACGGTAAACAGGTGACCGTCAGCAATGTCCTTAAACGCCGGCTCGTTCAAGTAGGCGTTCAGCTTGTCCTCATACGGAATCGGCAACTGACGGTCGAAGGCGAACGCCCACTTCACCCCCGACTCCAAACACTTCCGGGCATAAATCACCGCAGGCCCCGGATCCGACAACGCATGCCGCTCCGCCCACTCCGCCATCACAAACTCATCAGCAAACTCCGCCTCCAAGAACCCGAACTGGCTCACAACTCACCCCGAAACGCCCGTTGTTGGAGTGCAGCGAAGAGTGTGTCGAACTGCGCGGCCTGGGATTCCATCGAACGTCGGCGAACAGCGGACCGCTCGCGGGCCGAGGCGAAGGATCTCTGCAAGTCGACCGGCGGCAGGGGCATCTCAATTGTCTGCACTTCCTTGGCGTTTATGTTTGCCATTCCGACGATGCTCTTACACATCGCTCGCAGCGTCTGTTTCGTGGTGCGAAGGTTCATGAATGCGCCAAGGTATTCGGCGTCGAGCCGGTCGCCGGGCCTCAGGCGAACCAGGTATCCGGCATAGGCGATGGGTTCGCTCCCGCGGTAAACGGCGGTCTTCCCGACTAATTCCGCGCTGTTCGTTCGGTTGAAGAGAACATCGCCGGAGTGGGCGAGATGGTTGTCGAGCTCGCGCCCTTCAAGATCGATGTACTTCAGGTCGGTTAGATCAAGCCGACCATCCCCAGTGAGGTTTCCCATCCTGAGAACAGCGAACTCACCCGCACGACCGGCTTTCTTGCTCGTGCCATAGGTCGCCGAGGCGAGTGCTTCGCCAATTCGGACGACGGGCCAGCCCTTCGGGTTTGCGACAGGGTCGCCGAACATGTCGATGAAGATGGCTTGGGTGAGCGTGTCGAGCTTGGCGAGCGCCTCGCGGCGTTTCGCCCGGAGCGCATCAGCCGCATCCAACACCGCCGCAATCCGCCGCTGCTCCTCAATCGGCGGAATCGGAATCGGCCATTCCGCCAAAGCCTTACGACCGAGGTGAAAGATACCGACGCCGCGAGACCTCCTGGCGAAAAGTCCTGAAGCCGCACAATGAGCGAAGTAGTGGAGCAGATAGCGAGAGTCAGCGCCACGAGGTCGAACCCGGATCAGGGTGTTTTGAAAACCGCAATTCTCGATCTGGCCAGCCCAGATCGCGGGCTTACCAACCTCCGCTGCCGAACCCGACGCCTCACCCAAGAGGATGTCGCCTGGCAGAAGCCGGTAGATCCGCATCTCGGCGTCCGTGAAGTTCATTGTCTTGACATCGTCCAGCTTCAAGCCGTTCCAACCGACGTTCGCTGCACGAACGTACGGCCGCATCTGATCACCATTGTGATTCTTCGGCGACCGCTGCCGACCGAGCTTCACTTCAGCGATCTCGCTGAGCGCTACAAGATTCCCACTCATCTCAGCATGGCCCTGAGGTCTTCGATGCCTTGCTGGATCTCGGTTTCGAGGGTGGTGAGTTCGTCGAGGATCTCGTTGGGTGCGGCGTATTCGATTTCGTCGTAGACGATCTCTTTGTAGCGGTTGATAGAGAGGTCGTAGTCGTTGGCGGCGATGTCTGCTTTGGGGACGCAGAACGACTGGTCGGTTCGTGTCCGCTCGTTCTCGCTGCGGTCGCGATCGTTCCATCGGGCGAGGGCATCGGGGAGGTTGTTCTTGGTGTGTTCGTCGTCGGTGAGTGTTGCGTTGACGGCGAGCTTGTCGGTGTTGAGGAGCGGGGTGCGTTTGTCGTCGAGGCTGTAGCCGTCGGCTTGGAGGTCGTAGAACCAGACGTTGTCGGTGCCGCCCGAGTTGGTCTTCGTGAAGAACAGGATGGCTGTCGAGACTCCGGCGTACGGCTTGAAGACGCCCGATGGCAGCGACACGATCCCGTCGAGCTTCTGGTCCTCGACGAGTATCCGGCGCAGCTCCTTGTGAGCCTTGGACGAGCCGAACAGCACACCGTCGGGGACGATGACCGCAGCCCGGCCGCCCGGCTTCAACAACCGTAGGAAGAGAGCGAGGAAGAGCAACTCGGTCTTCTTTGTCTTCACGACTTGGAGCAGGTCTTTGGCTGTGGACTCGTAGTCGAGCGATCCGGCGAACGGGGGGTTGGCGAGCACGAGGCTGTACGCCTCGACATCACCGGCGTGCTCTTGAGCGAGCGAGTCCTTGTAGGAGATGTTCGGGTTCTGCACGCCGTGGAGCTGCATGTTCATCGACCCGATACGGAGCATCGTGTTGTCGAAGTCGTAGCCGTTGAACATGTCGTTCTGGAAGTGCCGCAGCGACGCAGCATCGGTGAGTGCGGTGGGATGTTCGTGGCGGATGTACTCGGAGGCGGCGACAAGGAACCCGCAGGTGCCGCTCGCAGGATCACAGATGATGTCCGACGGGGTCGGTGCGGTCATCTCAACCATCAGCTGAATGTTGTGGCGCGGCGTACGGAACTGACCGTTCTGCCCGGCGCTGGCGATCTTGGACAACATGTACTCGTACACGTCGCCCTTGGTGTCGCGGTCCTCCATCGGGATTCCGTCCAACCCGTCCACCGCTTTGAGTAGCAGTGCCGGAGTGGGAATCGTCAGGCGTGCGCCCTTCATGTGCTTGGCGTGAGAACTGTTCGCGGCGCGTTCCTGCATGAACGGGAACACGTACTTGTCGACGAGGTCGTACATGTCCTGGGCGGGCAGGTGCCTGAAGCGGTCCCAACGCAGATCTCCGTACGGTCGGCCGATCGTGGCGTCGTCGGGTTTGAACTCGCGCTCCGGGAAGACCGGGTCCTCGATGGGTTGGCCGGTGCGGTTCGCTTTGCGCTCAGCGAGCGTTTGCTGCTCGTCGAGGCCCTTGATGAACAGCAGGTAGGTGAGCTGTTCCATCACCTCCAATGGGTTGGAGATACCGCCAGACCAGAAGTCGTTCCAGACGGCGTCGATCTTCAACTTCAGTTCACCAGTGATCATCGCGTGGTCCGCCTCTGTTGCATAGCCATCGGACTGACTGTAGGCGGCGGCAGTGTGGGCCGACGAGGGTCAAAGCGCCGACCCACAGATTGCGGCTTCAACGAGCGGGCTGGGTCATCATCTGCACGGCCGTCGCCCGGACCACCTTGCGGTGCCCCTCGTCGGTTATCTCCTGCCACGGCCTGGTGGGGTCTTTTTTGACCACGGCCAGCAGCGCCCGACCACCTGCTCAGTCCCAGTCGTGTTGGGGAACATCGACGGCGGCATCAAAAGCCAACTGCTGCCACGCCGGACGCTGCCTGGCCGGTCGTGAAGCCCTCGTAAAGTAACTGGTCGATCAGACCCTGGCGGGAGAACGATGAGAAGTCGAGATACGACTGCGCCGATTTCGCTGCCTGCTCATTCCAATCGACGGTGATGTTGGAGACGGCGAACGCAGCGTCCGTTTTGCTGTAGCCCTCATAGATCAACTGGTCGATCAGACCAGACTTGGAGAAGGCGGAGAAGTCGAGATAGCTCTTGGCGCTGCCGATGGCGTTGAGTTGACCGATTGTCATTTCCGCCACGGGGGCATCGGTTTCGATTTTCCCGTCGAGCCGATCAGCCGCCAGTGCCACATAACGGTCGATCTCCTCGGGCGTAAAGGGTTCGGCTCCGGTGAGTTCCTCTCGTGCTGAGTAAAACTCGAGCGCCGTGATTGCGTTACCGATCTGCACGACTGCGAAGTCCATATGGACCTCAACCACGAGCTCGATCCCAGCCGCCTCCGATGTAAAGTCGCCCGTGACTCCGTATCCGATCACCTCGTCGCCGACAGCGGACAGGTCAAGACTCGTCACCCTGACGTCCTCAAAACTCGTGAACCCAAGTTTGACGATTCGGCGGATGCAGTCGACGTGCTCAATGGCGCCGTGAGCGACGGCACGAGCAACATGAACTGGCAACAGGAGACGTTTGCCTATGCGGAGGCACATGACGGAGACACGTGGGTTGGTGTGACGACGAATCAAATGGTCATGCCGACACCTGGTGGATGGCTGATCCACCCTGACCACGTTCCCGCCCCGATGCCCCAGACACCGGACGATGCGGTTCGTGCACCTGATGGTGGGTTGGCGGGTGACGGGACTGGGATTGGCGACGGAGGGTCAAGTAAAGAAAGTGATGTTCCCTCGGGATCGACGGTCAACTCTTTCTACGCACTTTTCGACCTTGATCGCCTGCGTGGTGCTGCGCAGTTAGCCGACATACTTGAGCACGTCGCTGCCGTCTCGGCGAGAACGTCACGCTTTCGCTCGAGCTCAGAGCCGAGAACGCCGGCGGCTATGATGATGCGGCTCAGCGAGTCGTGAGTGAGAATGCTGCCAATCTCGGTGCAAGTGGAGCCGAGTTCGAATAACCGGCCAAGGCTTCGTGCGGTCACAGCGACGAAGTGCCGACGTGTGCGATCTGGTTCGAAGATTCCGCGAGAAACGAGAAGGCTATGAGTCAGAGCAGAACATTACGAGCTGGATGGACAGCTGTCGGCTGTCTGATCCTTGCCTCGTGCGGAGGAAGTTCAGGCGGATTGGCTGGGGAGGAACCGTCCGATACTGCAGAGTCTGCCGTCGAGGCTGCGGCGTCGACCGAAGCTCCCGATTCGTCTACAAGTCCTGCGACGATGCCGCCTTCAACCGAATCCGAACCGGCGGACACCACCACGACGTCTACGACGACGATCCCGGTGTCGAGCGGGATCGTTGGCGCTCCGGCTGGGCTGACCGGGACACGCAGCGACCCGGTGCCAGTGGGAGAGATCGCCGACCTTGGTGATGGTTGGCGGTTGCAGGTGATCGGCGTAGCCGACGACGCGACCAGCGTCGTGATGGACGAAAACCAGTTCAATGATCCACCGGTTGAAGGCACCAGATTCTCCTTCGTCACCGTTGCCGTTGGATATTATGGCACTGACGATCCGACCACGCCTTCCAGTCCAACCATCGAAGCAGTCGCCTCGGCAAACTCCGAGCTCGACGCGTACGGCTGCGGCGTATTCCCCGATCGCCTTGAGACTTACATCGACGTGTTCGCTGGCGGTGTCGTCACAGGCAACTTGTGCTTCGTGACGACCGAGGCGGACACCGGCATGATGCAGCTGTACGCCTCAAGCGGCTATGGGAACAACGACGTGTTTCTCGATGCCTCAGCATCACCGACCGGCGTTGCTGTGATGCCGACTCTTCGCGGAGTACACGACAGCAAGGCCGCTGACGGACGCCTTAACCCAGTCCCACTCGGAAGCCCCGGCGACATCGGCGACGACTGGACTTTGACTGTCGACACCCCGATGGTCGATATCACTGATGCCGTGATGGCCGAGAATCGGTTCAACGACCCGCCCCCTGACGGGTATCGGTTCGTCGCAGCGGATATCACACTTACCTACAACGGTGAAGCCAAGGCCTCCGGCTTCGACGTCACGATCAATGCCTCGGGCGACAGCAATGTCCAATACGGAACTAACTGCGGAGTTACCCCGAGCGATATCGACCTGTACGTCGATGTGTTCAGCGAAGGCACGATCTCCGGCACAACGTGCTTCGTCGCCCCAGCCAACGACATCGGTTCAGAGTTCATCTACGCAGGCACCGGATACGGCAGCGACTACAAGGCATTCGCTGCATCAGTCACTAGCGCTGCCGAGCTACCAGCTGATTCGCCTGCAGAAGAGGCCGGACTTATGGACTATCGAAGCGATGGCATCATCGACACCAAGGAGTGGGCGGCGATTACTCAGCAGACGATCGGTGCCGAAGAGGCCGACGATCTGGCGACCCTGCTCCTGTCGGAACCTGAACTCCTAGTTAGCTTCGCTACATCAACCTGTGGCCTGTACGAGCTGGGCATGAGTCGCAGTGGGGCTGCTGATGCCCTTGGATCGTTCTTGCCGCAACCGAAGACGGCGGACGAATTCATTCTGAATTTGATTGCGTCGACGACCGCAGTTCACATCGCGTCGTACCTGTGTCTTGAAGATGATCCCGGCAGCAGCTTTGACTCGACGATGCCCGACGTTGAGTATGAGCCCGGGGAGGCCATCTTGGACGTATTGGCTGCCCGGTGACCGAGTAGCTATTCCGACGCCACTCCGATCCGATCGGCTCGCCCACCTCTGTGCATCGCTCGGGCGCTCGCACGACGCGTCGGTTCCCTACAGTCGGCTGGGGCCGATCGAGAATCGACGCCGTCGAGATCAGCGTCGAAGGCTGCTTGTCCGAGCGGCACTGTGCGAAGCGCCGCTGGGGTGCGCGCCGAAGCGCCCGGGATCGGTGACAACGCGTTGCAAGCGAACTTCTCGGCCAACGTCATTCTCCGGCCGCCATCCGTACGGTCGAGTTGGCGGCCTCACGGGACAACCTAGACACGCGAGCCTCGGCGAGAGCTTCGGCCAGTGTCTGCGTCTGGGTGGCAGCTTCGAGGTCAGACACTGTTGCAAGCACCTGAGCGAGCTGCCGACTGATCGGTGCAACGACGTGTTTTGGTAGATCCCCGGCGTCCAACTCAGTCGCCAGCCGGTCGGCCAACGCGTTGAGTGCGATGATCTGGTCCCGGGTGGCCACGGCGGCGACCATGTTGGTCGGTGTCTCATCGTTGGGTTCGTAAGTCATAATAATTTGCCTCTCTAAGGGTGAAATTAGGCCTGGGGTGTATCTATGCGAATGGGGTTAAATATCGTGCCTACAGGGCAAGGAGCATCAAATCTGGCTCTTCTGGTCGTAATCCAGCGATATCGCATCCTTTGCTGACAGCGCATTGTAAATTCTTCCCGTGATCGGGGTGCTCTCGCTGAGCATGGGCACCAAAAAAACCGCACTTGCTTACGGAGAGCGATCGGGTAGCGCTCGTCGTCGTCACGATCGGCGTCGACATCGGGCGGCCAACGTCGAGTGCCGGGCCTCGTTATCGGCACGGTCGTAGCATTGACGGCATGCCCACACACGGAGCCACAGCCAGCGAGCGCGGTGCCGCCCTCGGATGGACAGTGATCGACGGCGGCGTCACAGCGCATGCTGTGCCTGCCCCTCGTCGGGAGCCCGCCCCGATAGTGCGTGACCCCGAGCGATCCGGTCAGCCGTATCAACGCTGAGCAGGATCTCGCCGCCGTCCTCGATGTCGAGGAGTATTTCGAACGCAGCGTTCACGTTGCTGGCCAGGTTTTGTGCCCGCCGGAACACTGGGTCGTCGTCGTCGTCGCCCGGACAGACCCATTCGCCGTCACCCTCGCGGAGCCGTTCGATCGTGATCGTGGCGCCGTCGTCGTCGAGGACTGTGCCGGACATCTCGTCGGTGACGTAGCGGGCACCGGCCGAGCGGGCGATGTGCACGAGGTCCAACACTTCGATCTCGATCAGTCGGGCCAGCGCCGGACGCCACAGCGCGGAGTCGGTTCCGGTGACGTAGGAGCGGTGATCGGTGCGGCGGAACATCCGGTCGGCCCAGATCGGGACGCCCGAACTGTTGAGCAGCGCCACCGGGTCGTCGTCAGTGATCCGCCAGTGAGTGATCGGCCAGGCGATGAAGCTCGGTGTGGTGTGGCTCTCGACGGCCAAGAGCCACAGGTCGCTGTCGGCGGCGATCACTGTCGCCACGCCTGGAATGATTGTTTCGGTCATGTTGTCTTCCTTCTGATTGGTGCTGGCTTGTGTTTCTTCTTGTCGTCTCGACCTGGGCGGTTCCCGTTCCGCCCTTCTAAGGGGGCGGAACCGTGGGAACCACTGGGCTCAGGAGTGGTTCCGGAACCCTCCGGAACCACCTGGGAACCACCAACGCCGCCGTGGCGTTCTCCCTGGCCAGGCGGTATTTCGCGTGGTTCCCGACCCTCGGAACTACCGCCCTCTGAGTGCGTGGTTCCCGAAGTGGTTCCGGGGTCGCCAGTCCCGGCGTCGTTCAGATCGTCAATCCAGGGGTCGGCGTAGGCCCTCACGAAGCGGAACTCGCGTGCACGGTTCGATCCCGACTGCTCCTCGATGTGGCCCCGGTTGCGGGCAGTATCGAGGGCCTCGCCGATGGCAGCGTTCCGGCCGGTGACCTCGTCACGGACGCTGCGGAGCGACAGCCAGTCGGGCGTGCAGGCTCTCACGGCGTCGACGACGGCGCGCACCAGCGCCTCCTCCTTGCGGTGCTGCCGGTCGTCGGCCGATGCCATCGGTTCGAGCTTCAGGAAGCAACTCGACGACACCATGGTCATCACGAGGTCAGCAACGTCCTCACCACGCTTGTAATTGCCGTGGCGGTCCTTCCCGCAGCGGAGCCGCGCCCGGCCGCCGTTGTGGATGTCGAACGGGTCGATGGAGTGCATGTACCACGACACCCCGGTGATCGCTGCCCGCTTGCGCTTCGAGCCCGAAGGGTGGAGCGGGTTGTCTGCCGACTTGGTGATGTGGTCGATGTGGGTTACCCCGCACCCGGCCTCCTGGATCAGACGACGGCTGACGTTCCTGATCCACGGCCCGACCTCGTTGTCGTTGTTCTCGTCAACCGAGTTGAGACTGAACGCCTCGCCGAGTGAGTCGATGAACACGTGAGCGACTTTGTGCTCGACCGCAGCGTTCACGAGCCGGTCGACGTTCGGTCGGCCGAAGGCGTCGGTCGGATGGATGAACACCACGCCACGGCGGATCTGGTCGTCGGTGACTCCGATCTGTCGGAGCCGTTGGATCAGTGGGGCGGGGCTGTCCTCGATATCGACAACCATCACCGACGAACCCTTCGCCAGCAGTTCGGCCACAGTCTGGACCACCAACATGGTCTTGCCGGTTCCAGAGTCACCGTGGACCTCGTTCAGCCGCGACCCGTACAGCAGTGCCTTGCCGTTCGTCATCATGAGCAGGTCGGGCGTGATCTCGACCACCTCGCCGTCGAGGTACTCGCCGAGGTCGATCGGTTCGAACGACGACACCTCGTCGTCCTCGCCGGCGTCAGATTCGGCGTTACTCGCCTTCTGCCGGTATTCGTCATGCTGCTGCTTGCGGAGTGCACGCACCTGCGAGAGGACCGAGTCGGGCCAGTCGCACAACGGGTTGTCCGGATCCACGACGGGCCATGCCACCGTGGCGTCCTCCACCATCTTCATCGCCGTGGCATGGTCAGTCCCGAGCCGACCCCGTGCCAGCACGTCGGCTGGTGAGTACGACTCGCCTGGCTCGGCCCACTCGACGGACGATGAATGGACCGTGAGCGAAGGCGTGCCACGGCCTTCGGCACCGTTCGCCGAGGATGCTGAGTCAGCGTCGGGCCGCAGCCAGTACGTCCAGTCGTCGAACGACTTGCCAACGCATTCCCAGCCGTCCGGCAGCACGTCGGTCCATTCGAGCCGTCCGTCGATGATGGCGTGAGCGAGCACGTCGGCGGTGTCGGTCGGCGGCTCCTTGTCCCAGTCCCGCACGTCACCGGAGTGCTCCTTCGGCTGCCGTGGCTCGCCAGCCTTCTTGAGCCTCGGCTTGATGTCGGACACGGCACGGAGCCGCTCGAACTTTGCGGTGAGGTCGTCGAGCGTGATCGGGTGTGGTGCGAAGTCGTCGGCCAGGTCGCCGCGGCCGTGACCGAGCATGACGGCGTACTGGCCGTGACCTCGGTACTCGGCGAGCAATGTCAGCTCGCCGTCGGCGCCGACCGACGACACGAGTTTGCACCCGACCCCGGTCGGTGCCGGTTCGTCGATGACCCGGAGCCAAGCGTGCATGCCACCCGACGGGCTCGGCCGCTTGCACGTGTCCGGCAGTGCGTCGAGTTCGCTGCGGATCAGCTCACCCTTCTCGGTCTTATCGGCCATCCCCTCGGCCTCAACGTCGTAGGTGACGAGTTGGAGCGGTCCACCGCACGTCACCGCCCAGCCGACGGCCATCGCTTCCCACCGGTTGATCTTTGCACGCGTCGGCTGGACCTTGACGTAGTCGATGCCGCCGAGCCGCCACTTGGCACCCGGGCGCTTGTCGCCGTCCGTCGGCAGGAGGTGGTAGCCGAGTCCGTGGAGTCGCTCAACGTCGTCACGCCTCCAGTCGGCGCTCATCGTGGGCCGCCGAGCACTATGGCAACGGACCCGATGGCGTCAGCGGTGTCGATGATCGAGCCTGGGTGACTGTCCCAGAGGTCGGCTTCGTTCGTAGTGGGGGTGTATTTGGTCATTGGAGATCTCCAGTTGTTGGGGAGATCCCGCTCGGTCCGAGAATTTGCGTAGACTGCAGGCAGTTTCAAAGGTGCCTCTGGTCCCGCTCGTTCCCTCTCGGGACGTGCGGGATCAGTGCGTTGCAGGGCCTGCGGTGGTCGGTGCGGCGGCGCTCATTACGCCACCACCTGGGCATTGGCTGGGACTTCCATCCCGAGCACGGCGTACACGTCCTCGATCGGGATCCGAACGGAGGTGCTGCCGCGGACCT
>NZ_JBDNIJ010000038.1:0-28224 GCF_041688325.1 Ilumatobacter sp. | reverse complement strand
GGGTTAACCCGACAGCGCTTCGACCATTGCGGCCGGACGGCCGGTGATGATGCCGTCGACGCCGTAGTCGATCAGGCGCTCGTAGAATTCGGCGTTCTCCTGCGTTGACGCATCGTCCGGCCAGACCCAGACCTCACGGCCCTCGTCGTGCACCCGTTGCACCGTCTCGGCATCGACGACTTGAATGTCGCCCTGGAACGGCGGCACCTGGAAGACCTTGAAGTATGGCTCGATCTCTGTGCCGTTCAGGAACCACTCGGTGAGCCGAGTGAGACCGGGGCTCACGGCAACATCCGGTGCGAGCTTGTGGAACGTATCGATCAGGTCGTCATCGAACGACACGACGATCGTGCGATCGGTGAGCCCGAGTTCGGCGATCTCGGCAGCCAACTGCTCGGCCACCGGGACTGCGTCGGGGAACGAGCCCTTGATCTCGACATCGAGCACCAAATTGGGGAACGCCTCGGCGGCCTCGCGGAATGTGATGACCCGGAAATCGTTGGGGGAGTAGCCCTCGGGCGGCTCGACATCGCCCGTGCGGATGCCCCGATAGATGTACTCCTCAACCGGTCGGTCTTGGCACGGCCAGCATGCGGGCGAGAACCAGTATGCATTATCGAGCGCTTGGATTTCTTCGAGCGTCAAATCGGCGACTGGGCCGGTGGCATTGGTCGACTTGTCGACGGTGTCGTCGTGCTGCACGATCAACACACCATCGCCAGTGAGCTGTACATCCATCTCGAGTGCATCTGCACCGGCGAGCACGCCCTCACGGAAGGCGAACATCGTCGAGTGTGGAGCGGCCTGGTCACCACCGGCGTGTGACAGGTTGATCGGCGTTGATAGTGCAATGAGCGCCTCGACAGAAGCCGGGCCGATGGCCAGCGCTGGAGCAACTGGGGTCGCAGGCGCATCGGTGCTTCCTGGTTCTGTCGCCGAAGGCGCAGTGGTCTCGGCTTCGGCGACAGGCGGATCAGTCACTGGTATTGCGATGACAGGGGCCCCGGTGGTCGGGGCCCCTGTCGCCGGCGCGGCCGTCGAATCGACGGCGTTCTCGTTGCCGCTGCCACTGCCGCACGCGGCAGCGGCGATCAACAGACCGACCGCGAGTGCAACTTGGCGACGCATCAGAGCGAAATCAGATGTCCATGCCCTTGGCGACGACCGGGTTCATCATCGTGATTTCGGGTCGGCCGCCGAGGAGACCTGCAAACTTGCCCATCGCGGCTTTCATGCCGTCGCCCTTGCCGTGGACGCCGAGCGCGTCACCGTCGGTGTACAGCTCGAAGAAGTAGTACACGCCTTCGTTGGCGGAGTCTTTGTGGGCGCTGTAGATCTCGAGGCCGGCCTCTTCTTCGGCGGCGGCAACGACTTCGGCGAGCACGGCTTCGAGCTCGGCGCTCTTTCCTTCGGCAGCGGTCAACTTGGCAATCAGTGAAATCTTCGACATGCCGCCGAATGTAGCCGCCACGCCTGTCGCGCCAAGAGGCCGAGGCGCGCTCAGTTTTGTGTGAGCGATTCCGGCAACCGACGCCGCTATCGCTCACACAAAAAAGGGAAGAGCGGTTGTTTAGGCGAGTTTGGTGGCGAACCAGTCGAGGATGAGCTGGGCGCGCTGGACGCGGTGGACGGGGGAGCCACTGCGCGAGAGCTCGTGGTTCTCGCCGGCGAAGCGGTAAAAGTCGACTTCCTTGCCGAGCAACTTGAGTGCCACCCACAGCTCTTCGGCCTGGATGATCGGACAACGCCAGTCTTCTTCGGAGTGAATGAGGAGCATGGGCACGTTGATCTTGCGGACGTCTTTGATCGGGGAATGGTTGGCGTAGACGTCGACGTCGTCGATGTGCGACGGGCCGTGCTCGGTGCGGAACGCCGTGGCGATGTCGCTCGACCATTCTTCTGACACGAGGTTGTTCACCGCACGCTCAGAGCAGATGCCCTTGAAGCGTTCGCCGTGGTTGGCTGCGAGCCACGTCGCCATGAAGCCACCGTATGAGCCGCCGATCATGCCGACACGACTCCGGTCGCAGAAGGCGTAGTTGTCGAGTGCTCCGTCGAGAATCGACAGGACATCATCGACGTCAAGGTGGCCCCAGCCAGAGCCCGGTGCGTGCTGGTGCTTCGGGCCGAGGATGGCCTGGCCCCATGCGGTGTGTCGGCCGCTGCCTCCACGCGGGTTGCCGAGCACAACCACGAAGCCGGCCGCGGCCTGCATTTGCGCCTCGTCAAAGAAGAAGTCGCCGTACTGGGTGAATGGCCCGCCGTGCACGTTGAGGAGTACGGGGTAGGTCTGTGATTCGTCGAAGTCGGCGGGGCGCATGATCCAGCAGTCGATTTCGTCGGTGCCGTCGGCTGTGGGCGTTGCGAACTTCTCCCAGCCGAGCAGCTGGGCAGCGAGTGCATCGCCGACCGAGGTGCGCTTGTCGTCACCGACATACAGCTCAGGGGTGTGGTCGATTGCCGATCGAGCTGTCACGGTTGTTCCCGCTGCCGTGCTGTAGCTGTGCACGGTGATCCGGCCGGATGTGAGCGCCACCGGGTCGGTGGAACCGTCGGCGGTGACACGAAACAGGTGTGTGTCGCCACGGTCTTCTGCAGTTGCGAGCAGTGTGCTGTCGTTCTCCCAGACCGGTGCTTGGGGACCGGCCATGCACAGGAAGGTCCGGTCGAGGCCGGCTGATGCCCATGTGAAGTCGGACTCGGCGAGACCGTCGGATGAAATTGGGATCACGCCGACCTTGTAGTTCTGCGACAGCGTCTCCAATTCGCCGGTGCCGATGAACGCAATGCTGGTGCCGTCGGGCGACACCGACGGGAGGGCATAGGTGCCGTCGTGCGCGGTCAGGCAGCGGATGCCGCCTTGGTTCGTGTCGGCGTCGCCCGGAACGAAGTACAGATCCTCGGCGAGGTCGGTGTCCCAGGTGTCGTGGCGCTGTGCCGAAATGACGAGACCGGACGAGTCGGGCAGCCATGCGGGGCTGCCGTGCTGGAACTCGCCCGGCGTCAAGTTGCGTGGCGTGCCGGTGCCATTGGCAGCGATCGCGTAGATGTGCTGCGGGCGGTCAAAGACCCAGTCTTCGCCGTTCAGGCGGCTGAAGAAACGCTCGACCTTGCGAGGCGCCTGCCAAGCAACACTTTTCTTGGTGTACCGATCGTCCTGTGTGCGGCTGGTGAAGACGATCGTCGCGCCATCAGGTGACCAGGCCAGGTCGCCGAGGCCGTCGGGCATCGAGCAGAGCTGACGTGTTTCGCCTGGCTGCGCGATCGGCATGATGTGGAGCGTCGACTCGCCCTTGTTCGGCCCGTTCTGATCGTTGCGCCTCGACGTGAAGGCAAGGAAGCGGCCGTCTGGTGACCACGTGGGGTTGCCGTCATGGTCACCGGACGAAACGGGTGCGTCGTCGATCCAGATACGGCTCGTGCCGCTGTTCTTCTCGAGGCTGGTTGTCCCAACGACGAAAGCGACACGCGTGCCGTCGGGCGAGAGGTGGGGCTGGCCGACCGATGAGCGTCCATCGATCAGGCGCTCGGCGACGGTGGTGTGCAGTGACTTCTCGGCGGTGCTCTCAGACATGCTGCCGACGGTACCCGCGTGGGCTTCGCTCAGCAGTCGAAATTTGGACGAGCCGGGTCGTGCTCAGGTACCGAACGTGCGCATCTGGTAGCTGTTGGTGCTGATTGCTACGACGGTGCCTTCGGTGTCGATGAGTTCGACGATGCGGTCGTAGTCGGCCTTGCCGTCACGATCAGCCGTGGCAGCGATTTCAGCGGCCTCGTCGGCGGTCATGGTCATCTCGACAGTGATGTCGGTCGTGGCCGGCCGGCGGAAGCGGATGTTCTGCTCTTTGATGATCGGGTAGTAGCGGCTGCTGTCGAACGTGGTTGAGAACAGCGTGCCGCCTGGAATTTCTGCGAGCGTGTACAACGCACCGGCGTAAATGGTGCCGATGTGATTTGTATTGCCGTCCTTCGGCATCGACAATTTGACCCGACCAAACTCGGCCTCGTCGATCGAGATCTTGCAGTGCTCGGCCATCGATACCTGCGATCTCGTGTTGGCGGTCATCTTCGCCGTGTCGAACGGAGTGTTGTTTTCGCTGCCTGCTGCCATGGCGCAACAGTAGAAGGCAGCGGTGTTTCGAGACGGCTCGGCCGAGCACGCTGCACTGTGCAGGTAAACACGGCCTGAACGGAAGTTGAACGAACGACTTCACTACAGTCGGTCTGAATGCTGAGCGGAACAAGAGTGTGGGCTGGAGTCGCCGTCGCGGTGGCGCTACTGGCGGCGAGTTGCTCGTCGAGCGATACACCACAGAACATCGACGAAGCAACGTCGCTGGTCGACGACGCCACGCAGGAATCCATTGCGCCGCCCGAGCCAGGTGCCGCAGTGGAAACTACCGACCAACCAGAACCGGAGGTTGACGGCGAGCCTGTCGCTCTGGCCCGGTTCGAGTCTGAGTCGTCGGATGTTCTGTTCGACCCGGGCGTCGTGCACACCTTCGCGATCGACCTCGACGCCGACAAGCTCGCGGAGCTTGACGCCGACCCGACGGCCGAAGAGTACGTCGAAGGCAGTTTGACCTTCGACGGTGAGACGATCGGCCCGATCGGGGTTCGCTACAAGGGCTCAGTCGGTGCCTTCTTGTTCTGCACCGATGGCCCCAACGCGTTCGACCCGAGCGGAGCGAAGACCTGTACCAAGTTGTCGATGAAGCTGAAGATGAACTGGGAAGACGGCGGCGACACGTTCTACGGCGTCAAGAAGGTGCAGCTGCATTCGCAGAACCTCGACACGACGAAGATGCACGAGCGACTCGGCTACTGGCTGTTCCGTGAAATGGGTGTGCCAGTCCCGCGCTCGACGCATGCACGAGTCGAAATCAACGGTGAATTCGTCGGGCTGTTTGCCCTTACCGAACAGATCGACGGTCGTTTCACTCGCGAGAACTTTGACGATGGCAGCGGCAACCTCTACAAAGAAGTCTGGCCCTTCAACCCCGACGGCACGGCGCGAAACGCTGATGAGTTCATCGACGGCCTGCAGACCAACGAGGATGACGACCCGACCGCCGAGTTGATTGTTCAGTTCGCCGAGGAACTTGCCGACGCAGAACCCGGCACCGAGATCGAGGTAATCAACCGCTGGATGGATGTCGACCTCCTTGTTCGCACCATGGTGGTTGATCGCGCTATTCGAAACGACGACGGGGCACTGCACTGGTATTGCTTCGACGGTTGCGACCCGCACAATTTCTACTGGTACGAGAACCCGACAAACGGCAAACTCACCCTGCTTCCCTGGGATCTTGACAACGCCTTCGACAACCTTGGGTCCAGCGGTGTCACCGGATCGGTGACACAGATCGCGGACCGGTTTGGCGACATCACCGACGACTGCGCGATCTTCGTCTTCGGCCGTCTCAACCTGCCGCAGAAGTCGGCGGCATGTGATCCGCTCATCGGGCCGATCAGCCAGCTCACTGACGAGTTCGACGCAGCACGGGCCGAGTTTGTTGCTGGTCCGTTCTCGAAGGAAAGCGTCGACGAACGCATTGCGCAGTGGTCGACACAGATCGAAGATCTCGTGGCCGAGGCCGAGGCAACGCACGCCGACGGTCAGCCGGTAGCGGCGTGGCGCGAGGCTATGGCCGCGATGATTTCTGACATTGATGCCGCAAGAGAAACTGACGGCCGATGATCACCGACGCCCACAGAGCCAACTGCAAGGACGCCCGCCATGTCTGACTTGACACTGCTCGGCGCTGACGCTGTCGCCGTGCTCGTCCTGACGTTTCTCGTGTACTTCCCGCGCTATCGCCGCCCCGACATGGTGCTCGCGATCATGAGCATCAACGTCGGCGTGGTCGCCGTTGCAACGGTCCTGTCACGCGCCGACGTCACCGCAGGGCTTGGGCTGGGCCTGTTCGGCGTGCTGTCCATCATCCGGCTGCGTTCGCAAGAGCTCGACCAGGAAGAAGTGGCCTACTACTTCTCAGCGCTCGCGCTCGGCCTGCTCGGTGGTATCCGCGTGACGCCCGACTGGATTGCCCCGGCGTTGATGGTGGCCATCATCGTGGTGCTGTTCATCGTCGACCATCCGCGCCTGTTTGCCGGAGTTCGCCACCAGAACATGACCCTCGACTCGGCCTTCACCGACGAGGTTGCATTGCACGCCCATCTCGAGGAACTGCTGGGTGCCAACATCACCAGGCTCAAGGTGAAGAGGGTCGACCTCGTCTCCGACACGACCTCGATCGACGTGCGGTTCCGCCTGCCAGAAGGTCGTCGCTCGACATGAGCACATCGGCGTCGGCAATGGTCAACGAACTGGCGTCGATCTCGCTGCCAGACCTCGACGCGATCGCCGCCCTTCAGGTCCGCAACGACCGGAAGTACGTGGTCGACGAGGCCACTGTCGACCTGATGATCGGCGACCTCGCCGCCGATTTGAAGGTTCTTGAGATCGACGGTTTACGAACGTTTGACTATCGCTCGGTGTACTTCGACACGCCCGACTTCGACCTCCACCACGCGGCGGCGACCGGTCGTCGGCGACGCTTCAAGGTGCGGACCCGGGTGTATGAAGATTCGGGTCAGGCGATGCTTGAGGTGAAGACCAAAGATGGGCGCGGTCGCACCGTCAAGGAACGGCTCGACTACGACATCGACGACAGCAGCCAGCTCACGCCCGAGGGCCGTCGTTTCTTGCAGATGGCACTTGTGTCGTCTGATGTGCCGGTGGCCGACGACGTGCTGAGCCACACCGGGCTACAACCGGTCTTGACCACGGCGTATCGACGGTCGACGATCGTGCACGAAACATCGGGCACGCGCGCCACGATCGACTGTGCGCTGGTGTGCACCGCACCCGATGGCCGCAGCGTGTCGCTCGATGCCATCATCGTCGAGTCGAAGTCGCTCACAGCAGCTGGCCCCGTCGACCGATGGATGTGGGCCAACGGGCATCGCCCCGTGAAGATCAGCAAGTGCTCGACTGGCCTCGCCGCGCTCAACCCCGAGCTGCCGTCGAACAAGTGGCGCCGCATCCTCGACCGTCACTTCAGCTGACGCCCGCCGGCCGACCACCCGTACTGTCGAGGGATGACGATGATCCGGCTCCGTGACTGCGACTTCGCGTACGACCTCTCAGGCGTTGGCCCAGCCACGCCGTTCGTGTGGGGCCACGGGCTGACGAGCAGCCGGGCGAGTGAGAATCGCATGCCGCTCGTGGATCTTTCTCTGCTGGCCACTGGCCGCCAAGTCCTGCGGTACGACGCTCGCGGCCACGGAGAATCGGGCGACCTCATATGGCCAGAGCAAGGCGCGTGGTCAGAACTGGCGCTCGACCAGATCGCCCTGATCAACGAACTCGGGCTCGACAAGGTCGCACTCGGGGGAGCGTCGATGGGGACAGCGACAGCGCTGCACACGGCGCTACACCTCGGCGACCGCGTCGAGAAGCTGATCCTCACCATCCCACCGACCGCATGGGCGAGCCGCGCCGATCAGATCGGCTTGTACGAACAGATGGCGCAGGCGGTCGAAACGCAGGGAGTTGCCCCACTGGTGTACGGCGCCAAGACGATGCCGCCGCCCGACCCGTTCATCGACGATGCTGAGTACGTCGAGCGCCGGGTCGAAGGCCTCGAAGCTGCCGACACCGCTCGTCTGGCCTCGATGTTTCGAGGTGCAGGCCACGCTGACCTGCCAGCCGAAGATGCGCTACCTGCGCTGACGATGCCGGCGCTGATTCTTGCGTGGACCGGCGACACCGGTCATCCGGTTTCGACCGCCGAGCGGCTCGGGGAGCTGCTGCCGAACAGCGCGGTCGTGCTCGCATCGGCACGCGCCGAACTCGACACTTGGACGCAGCGGTGCGTCGACTTCCTGAACGGTTGACCAGCGGTAGAACGAAGCGTGCTTAGACGGAGGCCTTGACACGGGCGCCGGCGAATCGCATTGCACCGTCGACGATCGGGGACTTCGCGATCAGCTTCTTGTCGGCGCTGTAGCGCTGCGGGTTGAGCCACGGGGCTTGGTCGCCCTGGCGGGGGAGGAGTGGCATCATCCGTTGCATGTAGCCCGATGAGAAGTCCTCGATGAACGGGCGCTCGGTCATGTCGGCGTCTTCGGGCCGCAAACGCGGCGTCGCCTGGGTGGTGCCGCTCTCCGTCATGTGGTTGAGGAGACGGCACACCCACTCGCAAGTGATGTCGGCGCGCAGTGTCCACGACGCATTGATGTAGCCGAACGACGACGCCATGTTCGGCACGTCGGAGTACGCAATGCCCTTGTACGTCCACGTCTTTGAGAAGTCGACTGCTTGACCGTCGACGCTGAAGTCCATGTCGCCGATTGTGACGAGCTGGAGACCGGTAGCGGTGACGATGATGTCGGCGTCGAGGTGCTCGCCGTTGGTCAGCTTGATACCGGTCTCAGTGAACGTGTCGATCTCGGCAGTGACGACCGAAGCGGCGTCGGACTTCAGCGCGTTAAACAGGTCGCTGTCTGGGATGAGACAGAGCCGCTGGTCCCACGGGTTGTAGGCAGGAGTGAAGTGCTCGTCGACCATCTCGGCGGGCAGTTCCTTGCGGATCAGCCCGAGCAGTTGGCCTTTGACCTTCTCTGGCTTACTGCGCGTCTGCTTGTAGAAGAACTCGCCCATCGTGGAGTTTTTCCAGCGCGTGATGTTGTAGGCCACGCGGTCCGGCAGCACCTTGCGGAGCCCGTTTGCAACCGCGTCGGTCGAGGGCCGTGACACCACATAGGTGGGCGAGCGCTGCAGCATTGTGACGTGTTCGGCGTCTTTGGCCAATGCGGGCACCAGTGTCATCGCTGTGGCACCCGAACCGATCACCACGACGCGTTTTCCCGTGTAGTCGAGGCTCTCGGGCCATTTCTGCGGATGGACGACCTGGCCAGCGAACTGGTCGGCACCGGTGAACTCGGGTTCGTAGCCGCCCTTGTAGCTGTAGTAGCCCGAACACATGAACAGGTAGTTGCAGGTGTACCCGACCGGCTGCTGGTCACCCTCTGGGCCGACCTGCACGCTGAGGGTCCATGTCGACGTGTCGCTCGACCACGATGCCGCGCCGACCTGATGGTCGAACCGCATCTGCTTGTCGATGCCGAACTCGGCAGCAGTGTCTTTGACGTACTGCAAGATCGACGGGCCGTCGGCGATCGACTTCGCATCGGTCCAGGGCCGGAAGCTGTAACCGAGCGTGTGCATGTCGCTGTCCGAACGCACACCGGGATAGCGGAAGAGGTCCCAGGTGCCGCCGAGCGATGGGCGACCTTCAAGGATCGCGTACGACCGGTCAGGGCAGTTCTGCTGGAGGTGGTAACCCGCACCGATGCCAGAGATACCGGCACCCACCACGAGGACATCAAAGTGTTCAGCGATCATGCGGTCGAACTTACCGACCCGACTGCGGCGCCGAGCAGTCGTGCGAGATCAGCGCGCCGACGAAAGGCGAGCGGCCCGGGCAGCTGTTGCAGTCGCTGCGACTGCACAGGCCCGGTCGTCGGCGCCACCGATTCGGGCGGTCAGGAACCCAGCTGCGAACGCATCGCCGCAGCCCAGCGTGTTTCGGAGTATGGTCGGTGCTGCGGGTACCGAGAATGTCGGCTGGCCGCGCCGAGCGACAGTTGCTCCATCGGCGCCACGCGTGACGACGACGCAGTCAGCGAGGTCGAGGAGCGAGTCGGCGGCCATCACCGGATCGTCAACATCGGCCAGGAGGGCTGCTTCGTCATCGCTCGGAAACATGACATCGCAACCGCTGAATGCTGCTCGCGACGATGCAACGTCAGAGCGGACCCGGATGAGTTGCGCCGCCGACGGATCGACCGACCACGGGATGCCGAGTTCGGATGCCTGCTTCGTGAGCCCGACGAACAACGATCGGCTCTGCTCGGTCAGGAAGGTGTACCCCGTCAGGTGCAACCATGAAGCTGCTGCCAGTTGGTTGGCGTCGACGTCGCCCTCGACCAGCGCTGTCTGCCCGCTGAGGTCAGAGACCAACGACCGGTTCCCGTCTCGGCCGACGATCGCCGCAACGGCGCGGGTTGACGCTCCGGCACGTCGAATGACGTACGTATCGACTCCGGCCTGGACCAGGCCGTCGACGAGGAACTTGCCGAGATCGTCGTCGCCGACCACACCGACGAATCCGACGGTCGACCCCGTCCGGGCAGCCCAAACTGCGACGTTCGCTGCAGAGCCGCCGCCGTGCATCTCGATGGTGCCGTCGGTGTCGGAGCCGATGACGAGGTCGTCGGCAAGCGAGATCGCGAGGTCGGCATTGAGGTCCCCGACGCAGAGCAGGTTGACCATGGGCAGAGGGCGTTAGCCCTTCGCTAGGCGTTCGAGCATTGCGCCCATTTGGGCATGCACCGCGTTGACGGCCTGGAGCGGCCGCATCATCACCTTGAACTCGGTGATGATGGCGTCGTCATTGCACGTGATGATGTCGACGCCGTTGACGTACTTGCCTTCGACCGTCGTTTCGAATTCGAGCATGGCGTGATGGCCCTGCAGGATCGTCTTGATGTAGCCGAACCCGCCGGAACCTGATTCGGCCGCCTTTGTTTCGACGTCGGCATCGCCGCCGAGCGTTCCACCCGCAGCGGTGAGGTACAGCATGGTGATGTCGCGACCCTCCTGTGGGGTGAACACGACCGGCGACAGGAAGACGACGTCAGGATGGAGCATTGACGCCAGGCCGCCGTCGAGCTGACCCTTCAGGTGTAGGTACCAGTTGTCCATGCAGCCAAAGATCGGGTCGCGGGTGTCGGTGTGATTGTCGGTGTCGGTGTGGGTGCTCATCCGAGTGACTCCACGGAGTCGATCATGTACTTGTTGATATCGGCGCCCGCGAGCGCGAGGCCCTTGCGGGTCTCCTGCCATGCAGCCATGTGGTCGCTGGCGAAATGCGCGTCGAGCGATGCCTGATCGTCCCACAGTTCGTACAGCATGATGCGGTTGTCGTCGCCCGGGTCGGGGGAAAAGACGTACTCCCGGCAGCCGGCCTCGTTGACGGTTGCCGCGACCATTGGTTGCACCGCATCGAGAAACGCAGCACGTCCTCCTGGTTGAGTAACGATGGTTCCGGCGACGATCAGCATGGCCTGAGCGTATTGCACGAGTGCGTCGTCGACCGCAACGGCATCGCTTGGCCGCGAAGCCGTCATCCGCTGCGGCATCTGCCACGATCACTTGATGGCCGCTGTCCCCGGAGCTTCCGAACTACTCGATCCACCAGCGGTCGGTCGACGATTCTGCGCAGAGCGCAAGGTCCGGCTCGGTGACGTTGACCCGAGTGGTCAGCTGCGCCTCGATGCAACGGCGCGCTACCTGCAAGACATCGCGAGCGACGATGCATCCGATGCCGAACTCGATGGTGCGTGGGGCTGGGTTGTCCGGCGCTCATTGATCGAGGTTCGACAGCCTGCGGTGCTCGACGAGGTCGTCGCGATGACCACGTTCTGCACGGGGCTCGGTCGCAGCTGGGCGGAACGAACAACGATGCTCGCCGGATCATTCGGTGCCGACATCGCGACGGTCAGCGTCTGGGTCCAGGTTGCCACCGACACCGGCCGGCCGGCCGCGCTGACGCAGCAGTTCATCGACGCGTATGGCTTGGCATGCGACGGCCGCAAGGTTTCGGCACGACTCGCGCTGGGAGTGCCGACCGACTCGGCCGGTGCACACCCCTGGGCTGTCAGGCGAGCCGATCTCGACCCGTTCGATCACGTCAACAATGCTGCGAACTGGGCGTTCGTTGAGGAGTTGATCAACGGAACGACGACGCGACGTGGCCGCGCCGAGATGGAGTTCGTCGGGCCGGTCACGCACGGGACAAACGTCGTGAGCGTCGCCGAGGAAAGAGACGGCGTGACGTCGATGTGGTTGCTGAATACTGGCTCGGTGCTGAGTGCCGCGCGCTGGTCGCCGGCTGACTGAACTCAGCGGAGGACGATGCCGGGCGTACCGTCGGTGGTCGAGCCGATGCGGGCTGCCTGATGGCCGGTGGCAGCGAGTTCGGCGAGCACGGCAGCGGTTTCACCGGGGTCGACTCCGAAGACAAGGCCGCCTGATGTCTGAGCGTCAGCGATCAACAGTTGATGGATCTCGTTGTGGCTGCCGGCGTCGAGAAACTCGACACCCCACTCAAGGTTGCGGCGGGACCCGCCCGGCATGACCCCTGCCTCGGCGTGGTCGACGGCACCGCTGAGGAACGGCACGGCATCGAACTCGATGGTGGTGGAGACATGTGATTCGAGCGACATGCGGCCCAGGTGACCGAGCAGACCGAAGCCCGTGACGTCGGTACAGCCGGTGGCGCCCGCACCGACTGCCAGGCGGCAGGCGACGTCGTTCAATCGAATCATGGAAGCAACAGCGCCAGCGGCCTGTGCGTCGGTCGCAACACCTGACTTGATCGCAGTGGTCAGTACGCCGACACCCAACGCCTTCGTCAGGATGATGTCTTGCCCTGGGCGGAGCCCGGCGTTGGTCAGGATGCGGTCGGGGTGGACCTCACCGGTGACCGACATGCCGTACTTGGGTTCGGGGTCATCGATCGTGTGTCCGCCGACGATGACGAAGCCGCCAGCCGTTGCGATGTCTTGCCCCCCAGCAAGGAGCTCAGACAGCAACTCGATCGGCAGTGCGTCTTTGGGCCAGCCGACGAGGTTGAGTGCGAAGAGCGGGCGGCCACCCATCGCATAGATATCGGACACGCTGTTTGCTGCGGCCACTTGGCCCCAGGTGCGCGCATCATCGACCACCGGGGTGATGAAGTCAGCAGTGGAGACGATCGCTCGGTCGTCGTCGAGCTTCCACACTGCGGCATCGTCGCCGGTGTCGGTGCCGACGAGGAGTTCGTCGGGATGATCGGTTTTGAGGTGGCGCACGACGTGCGCCAGTTCGCCAGGGGCGAGTTTGCAGCCTCAACCGGCGCCGTGACTGAACTGCGTCAACCGAATTCGGTCGCGCTCGTTGTCGTTGTCATGCATGTTCGCCCCCTTTCCGAAACTGTCGGTGTGGTGAAGTTGTTCCGGCTCATCCTGGTCGAAGGTCAAGGTCGACCATCAACTCGTTTGCAATATTCTCAAGTGTTTCGCGGAGATGGTCGAGCGCCAATTCGTTCGGAACTCGCAGCGTGGCCTTTGCTTCGAAGAGTGGCTCGCCGGACATCGGCGCCGACGTCGTGTTGGTTTCGAGTTCGAGGATGCTGACGTCTTGTGTGGCGAGTGCTGCAGAGATCTCGCTCATGATGCCGGGGCGGTCCTGGCCAACGAGTTCGAGACGCAACAGGTTCTCGGGCGGCCCGTCTTCAGTTGACGACGAAGCAATCGCCACCTGCACGTCAAGGAGGCCCTGGGCATTGAGGCCCTCGAGGCTGGCCTGGAGGGCCGTGACGTTGTCGTCGGGTACGGAGACGACGACGATGCCGGCGAACTGGCCGGCAAGCCGCGCCATGTGGCTGCGGTCCCAGCTCCCGCCGTGGCGGGCGATCGGGTCAGCGAGGGCGTCGACGAGCCCCGACGTGTCGTTACCGATGACGGTGAGAACCAGTGTTGCCATGAGTGCAGTGTGCCAGAAGTCGCCAGGCCGAGGTCTGAACTCGGTATGACAAGTTCAGTAGGCGGCAACAATCGGGGCGAGTTCAGTCGGTGTCGCACCGTGCATGATTACGGCATCCGCGCCGAGCGACAGCTGGCGGCGAACTGCTGTGGCACATTGTTTGGCCGAGCCGGTGGCTGCCGGTGCAAGCCATTCGGCTGGGAGCAGGGTGGCGATGTGTTCGAGCTGTTCGGTTGTTGCCACCGCGTCGATTGCTCCCTTGATGCTCTGCACCATGGGGTCGGCACGGAACGCTGTCAGTACTGCCGGGTCCCAGTTGTTTGTCGTGACCATCAGGTCGCCATACGCTTGGAGATAGGTGGCGAGGCGACCGACCGTCTTCTTGAGCCTCAGCGGTTCGTCGATGTGGTCGCCGACTGTGGCGTAGCACGACCAGACCGTGACGTCGCTCGGGTTGCGACCAGCGCGTTCGGCAGCCTGCTTGACCGTCGCGACGCAACGCTGGACTGTCTCGTCGGAGAAGAAGGTGTGGAGGATGACGTTGTCGAATGTTCGACCGCCGAGTTCGAGCGTGTTCGGCCCGAAGGCGACGATCGATAGGTCGATGTCCTCGTCGAACGTCGGGTCGAGCCGGAGTACCGGGTACTTGCCGATGGGGCCGTCGTGGCCAATAATCGTCTCGCCGTGCCACAGGCGGCGCATCACCCCGGCGAAGTCCTCCATTTGCGCGGTCGTGATGCGGTCGATGCCGTACGCATCGAACAGGGGAGCGATGCCGCGACCGATGCCGAGTGAGAAGCGGCCATCGGTCAGTCGGTGCATCGTCGTGGCATGCGCGGCCGTGACAATCGGGTGGCGGGTGTTGTGGTTGGTGGCGCCGGTGATGATCTTGATGTTGCTCGACACCGCGCCAACTGCACCCGACAACGTGCAGGCCTCTTTGATATTGAAACGTTCGGAGATGAACACGGCGCCGAGGCCGAGTTCTTCAGCGTGACGTACCTCGTCGATCAGGTCACGGGGTGACTCTGGCGCTCCGGCCAACGTGTAGAACCCCAACTCTGGATAGTGAATCGACGTGGCATCGCTCATGCTGACAGACCGTAGTGGTGGGCCGACTCGCTCGGCGGGGCGAGCAGTTCGTAGCGTTCCTACATGATCCGTCTTCGCCAGGTTGCCCTCGTCGCCCACGATCTCGATGCCGTTGTTGGTGAACTCTGTGACACGCTCGGCCTCACCGTCTGCTTCAACGATCCAGGAGTCGGTGAGTTCGGCCTCCACAACGCGTTGATGGTGATCGGCGATCAGTTCCTTGAGGTTGTGTCACCAACTCAGCCCGACACCACTGGTGGCCGCCTGCTCGAGAAGCGCAACGGCGACGGCGGGTACATGGCCATCTACGAAGTCGATGACCTCGATGATCGGCTTGAACATCTTGCAGCACACGACGTTCGGATCGTGTGGGCGGGTGACTTCCCGACGATCCGCGGTCGCCACCTGCACCCCCGTGACGTTGGTGGCGTGATTGCTTCGCTCGATCAGCCGATCCCGCAGGGCAGCTGGACTTGGGCCGGCCCGACGTGGCAGCCGAACCAAGACGACTCTGTCGTGGCATCGATTGCCGGGGTCACGGTGGGTGCTACTGCTCCCAACGCGATGTCGGCGCGTTGGCAGGAGCTCGGCCTGAGGACCGCCGTGCGATTTGTCGCAGCGGCTGAGCGCGGCGAAGGACTCGATGGCGTCGACCTGGTAGCCAGTGACCGCGACCGAGTCGGCGAGGCGCACCACATCGGCGGAGTCGCCTTCACGCTCGTGTAACCGAGGGTGTTCGCCGCCCCGACCGACATCGTGGTCGACATGAACGGTTGGTTCAGTGAAGGCTCGGCCTGCAACGCAGTTGGGCCGAAGCGTGTGTTTGATACCCGCCAAGGCCAGAGCCCGGACGCGTTGCGCAACGTCAGCAAGGCCGAGTTGATCGTCAACACGATGATGGAAGTGCAACTCACCGACCTTGCTGGGTTCGTTCCAGGATCTGGTGTTGGTGCGGTGTCGTCGACTGGGACTGTGTGTTTCTACACCTTGGCCTCGACGCATTTGATCGTCGATATCAACGGTTGGTTCGCCACCTGATCGCTGGATCGAGACTAGAAAATCTCTGTCAGGAGAAGTAGCGCAGCCATCCCGGCGAGCAGCATGAACACCAAGTTTTTGGTTCGTAAGCCTACAACGGCCGCAATCCCGAGTGACGCCAGTTCGATCGCATCAATGTCGACGCTTGTGCCACCATCGCCGCCAACTGCCAGGTTCACGGTCAAAGCTGCGAGGACTGCCGGTCCGACGTTCTGCAGTGCTCGTTCGACCACGACCGGAAGTGATCGGTCGGCCAGCAACAGGATCAGCCCAGCCCGAAAGGCATAGGTGCCGAGCGTGGCTGCGACGAGTACGAGGAGCGCAGCGCGATTACTCACTGGTCGACCTCCTGGCGAGTCGTCAGGGTCGTGATCCGTTGCTCGGCAATCGCTCCTGCGACCACGCCACAGACCGCTCCGACGAGGATGCCGAGACGGTCGGACAGCCCGGCTGCAAGGAGCGATATTGACCCGCCGACCAGCGCAGCGACACCGGCGGGCACACGCTTGATTGCGAAGAGCGCCAACCCGGCGAACATGATCACCGGCGCGAAGTCGAGGCGCCATGCCTCGGGGATGACCGGGCCAATCACCATGCCGAGCGGGACAGCGACGTTCCAGGTGGTGCCGAACAACACCATCGTCGTGATGTAGTAGCGACGAAATGAGTCGGGCTCTTGGTCGGATCGCAGCATCGCCAGTGCGAACACCTGATCAATGAGCATGACCGGCCCGACCCAGCGGAACCACCTCGGTTGTTCACGGAACAGCGGTGCCAGCGCAGCGCTGTACATGACGTGGCGGCTGTTGATCACGAGGACTGCGGAGATGATCGCCCAGAGCGATGCCGTGCCGGCAATGGTGACCATCGTGAGCTGGGCAGCACCGGCGAACACCAGGGGAGAGGTGAGCCAGGCAGCCCACAGTGGCATTTCCGACTTGGTCATCGCCAAGCCGAGTACGAAGCCAAATGGGACGGCGGGAATCAGTAGGGGGATCGCATCGGTGAACGCTTGCCGGTCGACACGGCTGTGGCGTGTCGGCGCCGCTTCGGTTTCCACTCGGCGAACCGTACGACCTGCAGTTGGATTCGCACCGCGTGGTTTCTGCCACGGCTGGTGCGGTCGGCACCCGCCTCGATGCGCCGGCTCTAGCCTTGCGTCGGTGCGGCTGATCTCTTACCTGACACCTGGCTACCCGGCGGCCCTGTTCGAAGCATTGGCCGAGTTAATTGGTGTCGATCTCGGTTTCGTCGTCGACCGATCGGGCCCTGACCCCGCGCTCGATCCGTTCGCCGCCGGTACAGCCGATCTTGGATGGCTGTGTTCGACATCGTTCATCGAACTCACCACCGATCGCACGCCGTCGGTCCAGCAGGTCGGCGTTGCCTGGGTCCCTGACGACCCTGACGCACACGGGCAACCGGTGTACTTCTCCGACCTCTTGGTCCGACCCGGCACACATGCTGCCTCGCTCGACGACCTCGCCGGCCTCCGCATTGGGTGCAATGATCCGGCGAGCTTGAGCGGCTATCACGCCCTACGCATCGAACTCGATCGTCGCAACCATGATCCTGACTCGTTCGCCGAACTCGTGATGACCGGTGGCCATCACCACTCGATCGACCAACTGTTGGCGGGTGAGATCGACGCGGCCGTGATCGACTCGATCGTCAGGACACGCCGTGCCCGACAATGGCCTGAAGTGGCTGAGCTGCAGATCGTCGAACGGCTCGGGCCCTGGCCGACGCAGCCGGTTGTGATGCGTGCCGACGCGTCAGCCGACGAGGTTGCACGCATCCGCAAGCAACTGCTCGAAGCAAACAATCATCCCGAGATCATGAGCCTCATGGCAGAGTCAGCGCTCGTCGGGCTGGCGGCGACCCCGGACGACCACTGTGCTGGCATTCGTATGGCCATGGAGCGGCTGAGTTCGCGACTCGATCACTGATACCCGGCGGCACCGGTCTGAGTGAGCCAACCCACCGTTGCTGCAACGGCGCTGCTGGGGCGTCGGCTCGGCCAGGTCACGGTGTACTGCCGGTCTGTACTGATCGTGGGGCCGACCACGACCAGCGCCTTGCCGTCAAGCAGTTCGTCGAGGATGCCGGCCCATCCGAGCGCCACACCACGGCCGAGCATTACCTGCTGCAAGACGCTCGGGTAACTGTTGAACTCGACACGCCCTCGGCTCGGCGTGAGTCGGAGGTCGAAGCGTTCGAGCCAGTCAGCCCACGACATCCACGGCCGGTCCGCCGAGTCCATGTGCAGCAGCGGCGCCGCGAGAACATCAGCGGCAGGGCTCTCGGAGTGCAGACCGTGTGCTGCAGCCAGGCTCGGCGTCGCAACCGGGAACACCGACTCGCCAAACAGTGCAACTTCCTCGTGGCCCGGCCATGGCTCGGCCGAGACGCGAACAGCGGCGTGGAACGAGCCGTTCGCCAGTTCTGATTCGCGGTCGTACAGCCACAGGCGGAGGTCTTGATCGCCGAGCGCCTGCTGCAGCGAATCGAGTGCGGGAAGCACAAGTTGCTGAGCGAAACCGGGCGGCATAGCCAGAACAAAAGTGTCATCGGTGTGAGTGACCTCAGACAGGGTGTGCTCGATGGCGGCGAAGCTGACGTCAAGGCTGTCGGCGAGGGCCCGCCCGGCAGCAGTGAGGGCCACGCGGTTCGACTGCCGATCGAACAGCGCAGTATCGAGTGCAGTCTCTAGCTGTTTGATCTGACGGGTCACAGCCGGCTGAGCGATGCCTAACTCGCGACCAGCCGCAGACAGAGAACCAAGTCGTGCAGCTGCTTCGAACACGGCCAGCCGCTGCAGACGATCAACCTGACGAACCAGCTGTCTCACGCTGCCGTCCCAGCCTGTAGATTCGTACGAGTCATAACAACAGAGTATGGCACCCTGCCGAACAAACGTCTGTCACGATCAGCAGTAGACGTGGAAACTAAATCTGTGCGTGCCGAAACCAAACCAGCCATTTTGTGTTCTGCCGAGCGCGGACGGTTGCAGGTGGGTGGACATTTGATCCACCCAATGCAGCTACTCGAACGCCTCAGCGCTCATGTCGATGCGACCAACAGACAGCGACTGTGGGAGCCGCTCGATGTACCGGCCGACCTAGAAGTGGTCGGCGTCGAGCAGTGCGGTCCTGCAGTACTGGTTGATTTCAGTGACGGCGAGCGGGTCGAGTTCGAGTTGTCATCGATCTTGCAACTCATTGGTGTGGAAGGCTCGGCCCATGCCGACGTTCCTCGTCCGGCTCCACGCCCTTGGACCTCCTGCGACACGGCGGTTCCACTGGTCGATTACCGGGAACTGTGTGACCCTTCGACCTCGGAGGAGGCGCTCATTGCAGCACTCAGCACGTTCTTCGAACTCGGCTGCTTCGTCTTGACCAACACGCCTGCCGAGGTGGGTGCTCTCCGGGAGATCACTCGCCCGTTCGGAAGGATCTCTGCGACCAACTTCGGCGAGCTCTTCGACGTGCGCACCGAACCGCGACCGGTCGATCTGGCATACACCCCGGTGGCGTTGTCGGCCCACACCGATCAGCCGTATCGGGCGCCGGTGCCTGGCCTGCAATTCCTCCACGCGATCCTCAACGATGCCCCTGGTGGGGCTTCAACGATGGTCGATGGTTTGGCAGCTGCAGATGCTCTCGCCGAAGCTGATCCCGAAGCCCACGCAGTGCTCACGACCCTGCCGATCGAGTTTCGCTATGACATCGGGTCGGACATGAAGCGCGCTGACGGTCCGCTGATCGAACGAGCTGCCGATGGGACGTTTCGACAAATACGATTCTCACCCCGGCTCGACTTCGCACCGTCTGTCGACGCTGACCTCCTCGACGTGTACTACCGCGGGCGTCGCTGGCTTGCTACAGCACTGAACGACCCCACCCGTCAACTGAACTACCGGATGCGTTCTGGCGATGTTGTCGTTGTCGACAACCATCGAGTACTGCACGGCCGGACGGCATTCGATCCGACTCGTGGCGCCCGCCACCTGCAAGGGTGTTACATCGACCACGACGGTCCGCTGACCGCTTGGACGCTTGCCTGGCGCCGGCTTAACGAACGAAAGCGACACGAATGAACGAACCGTCAACGACCGAAGAACGCGTCGTCTCATTCACGGAGATGCAGCACGGAACGGCGGCCGACTACTCGTTGCTCGACGGATTTGAACGGACCCATGCGCGCGGCGTAGCCGATCGCCTGCTCGGCGTACTGGAACGGCTCGACGGCTCGCTCGGCGGCTACCAGATCACTCGGCTCGAACACTCGCTGCAGGCGGCGACTCGCGCACGCCTCGACGGTGCCGATATCGACTGGGTTGTCGCTGCGCTGCTCCACGACATTGGCGATGAGCTTGCCCCCTACAACCACTCGGCGTACGCGGCGAGTGTGCTGCGGCCCTACGTGCGCGAGGAAGTCGCCTGGGTGATCGAACAACACGGCGTCTTCCAGAGCTACTACTACGCCCACCACCTCGACGGTGACCGAAACGGGCGCGAGGAATTCCGTGATCACCCGTGGTTCGACCTGTGCTTCGAGTTCTGCTCTCGGTGGGATCAGAATTCGTTCGATCCCGACTTTCCGATTCACCCGTTGGACTCGTTCGTCGATGACGTGCGAACCGTGTTCGCTCGCGATGCGTGGGACGCCGAGGTGGTCGCCGCAGGTCCTATCGTGCTCGTCGCATGAACAACGACACCCTCGATCTCACATCACTCGCCGTCGGCTTTGTCGGCCTCGGCAACGTCGGCGGCAAGCTCGCTGGCTCGCTGCTCCGCAATGGGGTCGACCTCACGGTGCGCGATCTCGATGATGACCTCGTTGCCGACTTCGTCGCTCGCGGAGCACGTTCAGCGGCGACTCCCGCAGACTTGGCGGCGACCTGTGATGTTGTCATCACGTGCCTTCCTTCGCCTGCTGCATCGGCTGCAGTGTTGGAAGCCGACGACGGACTGCTCGCAGCATGGCGGCCCGGCACGGTCTGGATGGAGATGTCGACCACCGACTCCTCGGAGATCACACGGCTTGGTGCACTGGTTGCCGCAGCCGGGGGTGCCGCCGTCGACTGTCCAGTGTCGGGCGGCTGCCATCGCGCGGCAACGGGAAATATTTCGATCTTCGCTGGCACCGACCGGGCCACCTTCGAACGCGTGCTCCCGCTGCTCACCATCCTCGGCCGGCGGGTGCTCCATACCGGTGATCTCGGGTCGGCGTCGATCCTGAAGGTCGCCACGAACTACCTCGCCACCGCCAATCTCATTGCTGTCACCGAAGCACTGACGACGATGGCGGCCGCAGGCATCGACCTGGCGACCACGTTCGAAGCATTCAAGATCTCGAGCGGCAACTCGTTCGTCCACGAGACGGAGAGCCAGATGATCCTGAACGGCTCTCGCGATATCAGCTTCACGATGGACCTGGTGTTGAAAGACATCGGGCTGTTCCAGAGCATCGCCGATGACGTCGGCGTGCCGTTGGAGATGAACCCGCTGATGATCGATATTTTCCGTGACGCTGCCGCGCGCTACGGCGAGCGGGAGTGGTCGGACAACGTCATCCGCCGGCTCGAAGACGCGACCGGTTTGTCCGTTGTTGCACCCGGCTTCCCCGACGTACTCCTCGACGACGAACCTGAAGAGCGTGGCGCCGAGGTCGTGGTCAGGCGAGCCTGACCACAACGTTGAACGCCGGGCTGATCATTGGGCTTGATCCGGTGCCTCAGGCGTTCTCGAATGCCGGGTGTTCGAACCAACTGAAGAACGTGGTGATGTCACCAGCTGTCGCGGATGACGCGGCACCCGAAGCGAGCGCGTCGGCGATCGAGATCTTCCCCGTCACGATCTCCGCCCAGGTGTCTCGATCCATGCTGACGGTGGCATCGGCGCGAGAGCCGTCGGTCAGCACCGCGACCCCGCGACGTACGTGCAAGCCGGCCCGAGCGTCGGGCAATTCGACGGCAACGTGCATCGACCGGCCCGTGCATCGCAGTGGATCGAGCATGACCCGCAGCGTGGAAAGCGCATCGCTCGGGTCGCCTTGGCGGACTGCTTCGCGATCGAACCTGTGAGCGTGGAAGCGGTCGGTGCTCATGGTTCCGTCGAGGTGGCGGGCACGCGTGAGGCACCAGTTCCTGATGTTTGCCGCCGTCGTCCGCTGCGCAATCGTGCGAAGCAGGTCGGCCAACCGCTGGCGATCGGCAGCGCCTGATTCGTCGTCGGCAACGCGTACCAACCATGTGGCCATGTCGATTGCCCAGCGCAGATCGTCGGCTGCCGTAGCGACCTCGATTTGTGCTCGGACTGCGTCGGCGCCTCCAAACCCGTCAATGAGTTTCTCGGCACGATCGCGCGGCGGTACCGGGAAGAGGTTGGCCTCATCGCCGTCGAAGAAGCCGCGCAGGCCAGCGTGGATCTGACGGACGTGATGTTCGACGACGCCGTAGAACTGTGTTTGGAGATACGACGCCGTGTACTCGGCAGGCAGTTGGACGAACTCGGTGAGTTCGCCCGAGACGAGACCCTTGTTGATCCCGCGTACGGTCTGGTCCCACAGGAACCGGACCGCATCGCTGCTGCGTTCGACTTGTTCGGCGACCTGGTCGCGGCCAGACAGCGGCGGGCCGTGTGCGCCGACGAGATGCTCGGCGTCGAGCGAGGCGACATGATCGAGCCCACGGAGCAACACGCGTGGGTCGCGGTACTCCTCGCCGCGTATCGCGAACACGTTGAACAGCACCGGCCACACGATGTTGTTGACGCAGACCTCGAGGTCGGGAAACCAGATGTTGACGGAGTCGTCAGCGTCGGACGGCGCCGGTGTGAACTCGACGCGCAGGCCGGCAATAGTCGCGTTTGTCGACTCAGTAAAGGTGTTGGTTGGTTCGATGAACCCCTCGGTGAACGGGCGATGTTCGGCGTTGCGGAACGCGGTGCCGAGGCCGACGTTGACGAGCGCATCCGGCCCGCTGTCGGGAAGCGTCATACCGAATTGGTGGATGAGGCCAGATCGTGCGACGGGGCCCACTTCGGAACCGTTTCGCGCCCGGTTGCCGACGACCCCGGCATGGCTCCAGATTGGCACACTGCCGCCCGCTCCAGGCACAGCGGCTGTTCCGCCGACATAGTGGAAATGGGTATAGATGACAGCGGCGACCGGGGTATCGGTTTCCTCGGCGACAGCCTTCAGGGCGTACTGCATCTCCTCGACGCACTCGCCGGTGTCGATCGCGATCAGCCCGTCCGGGCCTTCGATGAATGTCTGATTCGACAGTCCATTTCCAACCATGCACCAGACGCCGGCGCGGACCTTCCAGAGCTTCCGCTCGAACCGTTCGCCGTGTGCGACGCTCGCACGATGCGCGAGCCCGCCGTTCGGTGCAGCCACCGTTTCGGAACCATCAGGATGAAAGCTCGCCGGGTGTGATGTTCGAGTTGTCATACCCGGATCTTGACAGAATGAGGCAGTGCGATACGGTCCGGCGATGTCCGTAACTCTGCAGAACCCGCTCAACTCCGGTTTCGGAATGCGCTCGACGCCGAGCGAGGTCATCGCCGGCGCCGACCTCTCAGGCAAGCTCGCCGTGGTGACCGGTGGCTACTCGGGACTCGGTCTCGAAAGCACCAAAGGGCTCGCCGAAGCCGGTGCCGACGTCATCGTTCCGGCCCGACGTCCCGACCATGCGCGTGAAGTGCTTGCCAGCCTCGGTGCCACCAAGGGAACGGTGACCGTCGACGAGATGGACCTCGGCGACCTTGCAAGCGCCGGCGGTTTCGGTGAGCGGATGGCGGCAGCCGGTCGGCCCGTCGACATCTTGATCAACAACGCCGCGATTATGGCGTGCCCCGAGAAGCGGATCGGTGACGGCTGGGAATCGCAGTTCGCCACCAACCACCTCGGTCATTTCGTGATGACGAACAACATGTGGCCGGTGCTCGCCGATGGCGGTGCCCGGGTCGTGGTGCTCTCATCGACAGGTCACAAGCTGTCCGACATCCGTTACGACGACCCGCAGTTCAGTACCGGCTACGACAAGTGGCAGGCGTACGGCCAAGCGAAGACCGCCAACGCACTGTTCGCCGTGCAGCTCGATGCGCTCGGCCAGGCCGACGGTGTGCGCACGTTTGCCGTGCACCCTGGCGGGATTATGACTGGGCTGCAGCGCCACCTTCCTCAAGAAGAGATGATCGCCATGGGTTGGATGGACGCTGAGGGCAACCTCAACGAGATGTTCAAGACGCCCGAGCAGGGCGCGTCGACGTCGACCTGGGCAGCGGTGTCACCGCAGCTTGATGGCCTGGGCGGGGTCTACTGCGACAACTGCGACATCGCCCCGATGGAAGACCTCGACAGCCCGTACGCGCGGTTTGTTGGCGTGAAGCCCTACGCGGTCGACGCCGACAACGCCTCCCGCCTGTGGGACCTGTCAGTCGAGCTCACCGGCATCAACGCCTTCGGCTGACCCGGCGGTGGGTTGCGATGTCGAGACACGGGTGATTTCGGAGCGTTGCGGGGTGGTCGGTCAGGGGGTCGCGAGTCCGAGGAACACGACGATAGAACGGCCGAGTCTCGCCAGGTCGTCGTCGGACAGGTGGCCGATCCGCTCGCCGAGCTTGGAGCGCTGCACGGTGGCGATCTTGTCGACCATCAGTCGGCTTGGTTGTCGGATTCCTGTTGTCGCATCGGCCTCGACCGGTACACGAAACAGTGGAGCATCGGTCTCGTCAGTGGTGAACGCACAGATCGTGACAGACGCAGTTGCGTTGAAGAGGTCGTCTTGGACAATGACGACCGGTCGTGGTTTGCCGACGTAGCCGCTACCGGCAGCAGCGGTCCAGATCTCACCGCGCTTCACTCGTCATCGCCGAGTGCGTCGATGAAGGCTTGATCATCGGCCTCGATGCCGCTGGCCGCAACGGCGACGGACTGCTCATGTGCTTGTTGAGCGAACTGGGGTGATCGGACGTCGGGCACCCAGAACTGAACAGGGCGTAAGCCCTGTGCCCGGAGCCGCTCTCGATGAGCGCGAACCCGGACTGCACTTGGGGCGGTCGAACGTTCGCGAGCCATGGCAGAATGTTACATGTAACAAAGGTGCCGGCGCAACAGTGCGTTGTCTCCATGACCTCAAAACTGCCCAGAACGTTCGGCCTCTCTGACGGCCGCCGACGGCTCCTGATCGGCATGTACGAGTTCGAGTGCATCGGCAAGCAGTCGTTGCAAAGAGGGATCGGCCAGTTCGAGTCGTTCAAGGTCGTCGAGCCCAAACCAACCGAGTTCGTCGTGCTCGTCGGGCGCACGGTTGGCGATTTCTCCGGACCACTCGGTGACGACCCAGACGTAAAGCGTGAGACCAGGAGCCGGGTCAAAAACTCGGAATGGTTCATTGCTCTCGATACGGACCTCAATCCCAAGCTCTTCGCGGAGCTCTCTGAGCACTGCGTCTGCCGGGGTTTCGCCGGCATCGATGTGACCTCCTGGGATGTCCCAGACATTTGGATACCAACGTCGGTTTGGATGACGGTGGCACAAGAGTATTTGGTCCGCCTTGACCAGCACCGCTGTTGCAACGAGGTGATGGCCGTCCATCCGTGGCGTCTCGCACGGCCTTTTACTGGCAGGCAAGGGCTCCATGCTGTTGCTGTGCTTCGGAGCTATTCGGCCGCACTGGCCGCCGACTGACGATGCACGTTCTGATCACGGTAAGGCCTGGCTCGAAACCACAGGTTGCACGCCCATTTCTGACCGGCAACGACCGGCAATCCGCCGTGCAGCGACTTTGGATGGCGCGTGAAGTCGGCGAGTGTGCGGTCGGCGAGGTTGTGGAAGATCACCATGCGGCCGGGCTTGGCCTCTATCTCGAGGTCGAGCTTCGGGAAGATCGTGCCGCCACCCGCTTCGACGGCATTGAGATACATCAGGGCGGTCACGATCCGCTGACCGCCCTGCTCGGTTCGCTGGCGACCCTTCTCGGTGTTCATGTTGTATGCGTCGAAGTGCGGCTTGTACTGCTCGGTCTCGCCGTAGTGCACGACCTGCACCGACTCTGCGTGCCCGATCGGGATGCCGACGAGGTCGCTGACCCGTCCGACGAGGCTTTGCACGACGGCGGTCTCATCGTGTTTGACCCACGCAACGCGACCCGTTCGGCCGTCGCTCGTGGTCGCTTCGCCGACAGCGCTGACGAGTGCCGTATCAAGCCGGTCGGCCGCGAGATGGACGATGTGATGGCGTTCGGCCTCAGTGATGAAGTCGTCGATCACCTGGACAAGCGGGTCGCACGCCACCTCGTCACCCAGGTCATACGAGTCACGCAGCCGGAAACCCATGATCTACAGAGTGGAGATGCCGCCGTCAACGGGGATGACGGTGCCAGTCGTGTAGGCACCGGCGCGGCTGGACAGGAAGATCACTGCACCTGCGATGTCTTGTGCCGTGCCGATCCGCTTGCGCGGGTTCGAACTGTGGACAAGCTCGGAGCGCTCTTCGTCTTCGAGCATGTACGCCATCATCTTCGACGGGAACGGGCCCGGTGCAATCGAGTTCAGCAGGATGTGCTCACCAACGAGATGTGCGGCCATGTGGCGCGTCATCATGTGGATGGCGGCTTTCGACGCCGAGTACGAGTAGTTGTCGCCGTGCGGCACTCGGATGCCGTCGATGGAGCCGATCATGACCACGCGTGCAGGGTCTTCGGCCGTTCCGCTGGCCTTCAGTTGGGGGAGGAGCGCCTGGGTGAGCATGAAGGGTGCCTTGACGTTGATGTCCATCACCTTGTCGAATCCGATGGCGGGGAACTCGCCCAGCGGCGCGCCCCATGCGGCACCGGCGTTGTTCACGAGGATGTCGATCTGGCCTTCTTGCTCGGTGACGGCTGCGACGAAGGCGTCGATGCCCTCGGTCGTCGACATGTCACCGGGGATCGAGATGCACTCGCCGTGTTCGCGCAGCTCCGCTGCCGCGGCGTCGCACGCATCGGCCTTGCGAGCCGTGATGTACACCTTCACACCGTTGGCCACCAGGCCCGCAGCGATCATGTAGCCGATACCGCGGGAGCCGCCCGTAACGATGGCGACCTTGCCAGACAGCCCAAAGAGGCTCGTCACGTCGAGTGCGGGGTGGTCGGCGTTGCGGTAGTTCGAAGCTTCGGTCATGCCCCTGGTTGTAGCCGGTCGGTGCGACCCAAGACCAACTGCACGACCCTGCTGACGGCGATATGTCCACTTTTGACCCAAGGGGAAAAGGACATTGCTGTCATGCTGGACCGATGGAGAACGACATTGTTTCTGTCCTCGAGATCGAACGCAAAGCCATTGCCAACTCACGGCTCATCGACACGCCGGCGCAGCCGCTCGACGACGGGCAAGTCCGCGTGTCGGTCGATCGCTTCGCGTTGACGGCGAACAACATCACGTATGCCGTGTTTGGCGACATGCTCGCCTACTGGGAGTTCTTTCCGACCGAGCCGCCATTCGGCCGCGTGCCGGCAATGGCATGGGCCTCGGTGACCGAATCAGCCAACTCCGACATCGCAGTCGGCTCGCGTTACTACGGCTGGTTTCCGATGGCGACTGAGACTGTCATCACTGCAACGGCGACTCGTGACGGCTTCCGCGACGACGGCGCGCACCGCCAGCCGCACGCTCCGGTCTACCGCGCCTACGTCGACACGAAGAACGACCCGATGTACGACGACGCGCCGGACGGCGAAGATCGCCACACGCTGCTGCGCGGACTCTTCCTGACTGGATTTCTCGCTGAAGAGTTCTTTGCCGACTCCGGCGGTGGCGTCGCCTCGGGCGAAGCCCCATACTTCGGTGCAGGGCAAGTCACGGTGCTCTCCGCATCGTCGAAGACCGCGATCGGTTTCGCGCAGCGCGCCAAAGAACGCGGCATCGTCAAGGTCATCGGGCTCACGTCGGCCGACAACGTCGAGTTCGTGAAGAGTCTCGGTTTCTACGACACCGTGCTCTCCTACGACGAGACGGATCAGCTCGACGCAAGTATCCCGTCGGTGTCGATCGACATGGCGGGCAACCCGACCGTGCTTGGCGCCGTCCACAAGCAGCTGGGCGACCAACTCGCGTATTCGATGACCGTCGGCCGCAGCCATCACGACGCTCCGAACTCGACTGCCGAGGACGCAGCGGCGCTCGCTGGCCCGACGCCGAAGATGTTCTTCGCTCCGACCGAGGTTGGCCGCCGCCAACAAGAGTGGGGTCGTGAGGACTACGCCCAGCGATGCGCCGACGCGATGACCAAGTTCGCCGAAGGCAGCCGATCGTGGCTGACCATCGACCACCGCACGGGCGTCGGCGCAATGGCACAGGCATGGGCCGACGTCCACGACGGCAACGTTGCGCCGAACGTCGGCGTCGTCGTCGTTCCAAACGGCTAAGGGGGGCACGGAGCCCGTCATCCCGTTCTGGGGCACGGAGCCCGTCATCCCGTTCTGGGGCACGGAGCCCGTCATCCCGTTC
>NZ_JBDNIJ010000270.1:0-3546 GCF_041688325.1 Ilumatobacter sp. | reverse complement strand
GGCGATGATCGTTCGGAAATCGGCGTGCATCCGACCCGTCCACGCATTGTGGCGGTGTGGTCGATGCAGCGACACCGTCGCCACGGGCCCGTCGATATCGCATCGGACCGTGTCGCTCATCCCCACATCGCCTTCAAAACGCCTTCGGTCAGTTCAGGTCGGCAGACAAAGAAGTCCGGGAGCCACGGGTCGCGATCGTTGTAGATCAGCGGCGATCCATCAAGTCGGCTGGCATGGAAGCCAGCGGCCATGGCGACAGCGGCAGGGGCTGCGGAGTCCCACTGATACATGCCGCCATCGTGGACGTAAATGTCGGCTTCGCCGATCACCACGGCCATCGCCTTCGCCCCGGCCGATCCGAGGCGCACGGCGTCGCAGCCCAACCCCTCGGCAACGAGGACTGCGGCGTACGGGGCCCGGTTTCGTGAGGTGACGATGCGCGGTCGGTCTCGTTCGAGGACGGGCATTGGCGGGGCCGGATCGGTCGAGAAGACCATGTTCACGGCGGGCAGACTCACTGCAGCGGCGCCGAATGCTGTGCGTTCCCAGAGTGCGATGTGAACGGCCCAGTCGTGGCGGCCCTGTTCCCCATACTCTTTGGTCCCGTCGAGTGGGTCGATGATCCAGACACGGTCGGCGTCGTAGCGCCGGGGGTCTTCGAGTCCCTCTTCTGACAGCACGGCATCCGCCGGGCGGTGTGTGTGGAGTTCGCCGGCGATGAAGTGTTGCGCTGCTGCGTCGCCCGAGTCGCGGACATCCCAGATCGAGGCGCCAGCAGCAAACATCTCGGCGCGGAGCTGGACGAGAACTTCGCCTGCCTGGACTGCGAGTCGCGTGGCGAGCTCGGAGTCAGTTTCAGGCATCGTCGCATTCTGGCAGCGATCAGGCCTGCACAACACCATTGCGGCTCGGATCCAACTCGGACGCAACTCGGACTTCGCACATCGCCCGACCGCCTGCAGACCTGCCAGACTCAGCAAAATGTTTGGCGGACAACGGGTGAAATACGGGAATGAGCGGAATCAGTTCGGCGTGCTTCGAGCTGGGCGTCGACCCCCTGTGGCACTGCCGACCGTCGTCTTCGTGCATGGTGGGAGTTGGGCCATGCCCTATAACCGCTGGGTGATGGGGCTGCTGGTACGCGACGCGCGCCGCAGAGGCTGGGCGACGTTCAACGTCGAGTATCGCAAGCTGGGGCGATTCGGCGGGGGCGGTGGTTGGCCTCAGACCTTCGACGACGTCCGCAACGCGATCGAACTGATCACCGAGGGCACACACGGTCGTGCAGATGCCATCGACCCTGCTCGGGTTGTCGTTGTTGGGCACTCTGCCGGTGCGCACCTTGCGCTGTGCGCCGTCGGCACGAGTACCCTTCGGTCGCCGGCACTCGTGGTGTCGATGGCAGGCCCGACCGATCTCGAACAGATCTCAGCTAACGGATCGGCCACCGTTGACGCACTTGTGGCAAATGCCCCTGAGGGGGACCGCTGGAAGCTCACGTCGCCCGTGGAGATGCTGCCCTTCAGAGTGCCCGTCGTGTGCGTGCATGGTGCAGCAGACACCACGGTGTACCCGTGGAACTCCAAACGGCTCGCCGACCTCGGTGCAGCCGATGCAATCTTCGTTCCAGACGAGACACACGTCGACGCACTGAAGCCCACGTCTGCGACTTGGGCCGCTGTTACCAAGGTGGTTTCATCGACGTTCTCGTGATATGTCTGCGCACTGGGGTGCGCACACATATCACGAAAAGCGTCAGGCGAGTTTCTTGTACTTGATGCGGTGAGGTTGATCGGCGCCGGCACCGAGTTCTTGCTTGCGTCGCGCTTCGTACTCGCTGAAGTTGCCTTCGAACCAGCGGACATGGCTGTCACCTTCGAACGCCAACACGTGTGTGGCGATGCGGTCGAGGAACCAGCGATCATGAGAGATCACGACGGCGCAACCGGGGAATGACTCAAGGCCGGTCTCGAGGGCGCGTAGCGTGTCGACGTCGAGGTCGTTGGTCGGTTCGTCGAGGAGCAGCACGTTGCCGCCGGACTTCAACAGCTTGGCGAGGTGCACGCGGTTGCGTTCACCACCGGACAGGTCGCCGACGCGCTTGCCGTGATCAGTTCCCTTGAAGTTGAAGCTCGACACGTAGGTGCGGCCGTGTATCTCGCGGCCACCGACTTCGAGTACCTCGCCCCCGCCGGTGATCTCGTCATAAACGGTTGCGTCATCGTCGAGGCTGTCACGATCCTGGTCGACGTAGCTGAGGTCGACGGTGTCGCCGATCTTGATCGAGCCAGAGTCGGGCTCTTCGCGGCCGGCAAGCATCTTGAAGAGCGTTGATTTGCCGGCACCGTTCGGGCCGATGATGCCGACGATGCCGGCAGGCGGCAGCGTGAACGACAGATTGTCGATGAGGAGTCGATCGCCGAATCCCTTGCTCAGGCCCTCGACCTCGATGACTTGGTCGCCGAGGCGCCGCCCGGCCGGGATGGTGATCTGCAGCTTGGAATCTTGGGTCTCGGCTGCCTTCGCCTCTGCGTGCAGCTTGTCGTAGGCGGCGAGGCGAGCCTTGCCTTTGGCCTGACGACCTTTCTGACCGAGGCGAACCCATTCGAGTTCGCGTGCCAGTGCGCGCTGGCGGACTTCGTTGCCGCGCTCTTCGCGAGCGAGGCGATCGTGTTTCTGCTCGAGCCAGCTGGAATAGTTGCCCTCGAACGGGATGCCGCGGCCGCGGTCGAGTTCGAGGATCCACTGCGCCACGTTGTCGAGGAAGTAGCGGTCGTGGGTGATTGCAACGACAGTCCCCGCGTAGTCGCCAAGGAACCGTTCGAGCCAGTCGACCGACTCGGCGTCGAGGTGGTTGGTCGGTTCGTCGAGCAGCAGAAGGTCGGGGCGGCTGAGCAGCAGGCGACACAGCGCGACGCGGCGGCGCTCGCCACCGGAGAGCACGGTGACATCGGCGTCGTCGGGCGGGCAGCGGAGCGCGTCCATCGCGATCTCGACGTTGCGCTCGAGACTCCATGCGTCGGCGGCTGCGATCTTGTCTTCGAGGATCGCCTGTTGCTTGCCGATCTTGTCGTAGTCGGCGTCAGGGTCGGCCCACTTGGCCATCACCGTGTTGTAGTCGTCAATGATCGACTGCACTTCGGAGACGCCGTCCATGACGTTGCCGCGGACCGTCTTTTCCGGGTCGAGCTGGGGCTCTTGGGCCAGGTAGCCGACCGTGTGGCCAGCGGTGAGGCGCGCCTCGCCCTGGAAGCCGTCGTCGAGGCCAGCCATGATCTTGAGGAGCGACGACTTGCCGGCACCGTTACTGCCGAGCACGCCGATCTTGACGCCGGGATAGAACGACAGCGAGATGTTCTCGAGCACCGTCTTGTCCGGCGGGTACACCCGCGACAGCTTGTATGCCTGGTAAATAAATTCGTGCGCCATTGCGTTGCAGGTTACCGATGATGCTGCTCAGGCGTTGTTGACGGACGGCACCGATGCAACTCGGCCAGCGAGCTCGTCTGACAGAGCGATCATTACGTTCGTGTCATTGCCGAAGTG
>NZ_JBDNIJ010000269.1:0-1734 GCF_041688325.1 Ilumatobacter sp. | reverse complement strand
CAGAGTTCAGTGCTGTTCGCAGGAAATACATGTTGTTGACACCAGGGATTTCGACCGGGTACTGGAAGCCCATGAAAACACCTGCAGCGGCGCGCGCTTCGGGTTCCATGTCGAGGAGATCAGCGCCGTCGAGCGTGACTTCGCCGGTGATGTCGTAGCCATCACGCCCAGCAAGAGTGTGCGCAAACGTGCTCTTACCCGAGCCGTTCGGGCCCATGATCGCGTGGACTTCGCCGGCGCCCACATCGAGGTTGAGACCGTTGAGGATCTGTTTGCCACCAATGGCGGCGGTGAGGTTGTTGACGTGCAGCATCAGCCGACACTTCCTTCCAAACTGATACTCAGCAAACGCTGAGCTTCGACGGCGAACTCCATCGGGAGCTCGTTAAAAACTTCGCGGCAAAAGCCGTTGACGATCATCGACATCGCGTCTTCTTCGGTCATACCGCGCTGGCGGCAGTAATACAGCTGGTCTTCGCCAACCGTCGACGTCGACGCTTCGTGTTCGACCTGTGCAGTCGGGTTCTTCACTTCGATGTACGGAATCGTGTGCGCCCCGCACTCTTTGCTGAGGAGCAACGAATCGCACTGCGTGTAGTTACGAGCGTTCTCGGCAGATCGCAGCACCTTGACCAACCCGCGGTACGTGTTCTGACCGTGAGCAGCAGAAATACCCTTGGAAATAATCGTGCTCGTGGTGTCTTTACCAATGTGAATCATCTTCGTGCCCGTGTCAGCCTGCTGACGCTTACACGACAACGCAACAGAGTAGAACTCACCGATACTGCGGTCGCCCTGCAGGATCACGCTGGGGTACTTCCACGTAATTGCCGAGCCGGTTTCGACCTGAGTCCAAGAAATTTTGGCGTCGGTGTGGGCACGCCCTCGCTTGGTGACGAAGTTGTAGATACCGCCGACACCGTTCTCGTCACCGGGGTACCAGTTCTGCACCGTGGAATACTTGATCTCGGCGCGATCCTTGGCGACGAGCTCGACGACGGCGGCATGCAGCTGATTTTCGTCACGCTGCGGCGCGGTACATCCTTCGAGATACGACACGTGAGAATCGTCTTCGGCAACAATCAGCGTGCGCTCGAACTGGCCGGTGTTCATCGCGTTGATCCGGAAGTATGTCGACAGCTCCATTGGGCAGCGAACACCCTTCGGGATGTAGCAGAACGAACCGTCAGAGAACACCGCTGAGTTCAACGCAGCAAAGAAGTTGTCGCGCACCGGCACGACAGAGCCGAGGTGCTCGCGCACCAGGTCGGGGTAGTCCTTGACCGCCTCAGAGAACGAGCAGAAGATCACGCCAGCTTCGAGGAGCGTGGCTTTGAACGTCGTGGTCACCGACACGGAGTCGACAATTGCATCAACAGCGACATTGCTGAGCATCTTCTGTTCGTGCAGCGGGATGCCAAGCTTGTCGAACATCTCGCGGATGTCGGGGTCGACATCATCCATGCTGTCGAGGACCGGCTTCTGCTTCGGTGCCGCCCAATAACTGATCGACTCGTAATCGATCGGCGAAATGTTGAGCTTGGCCCAGTCGGGCTCTTCCATCTTACGCCACGCCGCATAGGCCTTCAGGCGCCATTCAAGAAGCCACTCGGGCTCATCCTTCTTCGACGAGATGAGACGAACAACACTCTCATCAAGGCCCGGAGGAGCAATGTCAGTATCAAGATCCGTGCTGAAGCCGTACTCATAATCAGCCGACGTCAACTCCTCAAT
>NZ_JBDNIJ010000268.1:0-9567 GCF_041688325.1 Ilumatobacter sp. | reverse complement strand
TGAACTGTTCGATTGAACTGTTCGATTGAACTGTTCGATTGAACCTCAGAGCGCAGCGATTCGAGCCGAAGGCCCGAGAAAACGGTCGGAGGCGACGGTAGTCGCCCGTGGCGCAGCCACCGACGACGTCAGTCGTCGCGACCGGCGTTGGTGTCACGCAGATTCATCGGGCGGCGAGGCACCGGCGAACTCGTCACGATGTTGGTGATGGTGTCGCTTTGTTCCCAGACGTCGCTCATTAGTTCCTCGATGTCGCTCATCCGACGCAGGCGCGCCCGGACGACGTGTGAGTCCGAACCGGTGACGCGGTTTGCTTCGATCACGTTAGGAATCGCTGCGATTTTTTGGTCGATGCCTGCGGTACGCATCGGGGCATTGACCCGGATGATGCTGAGAATCGGAAATCCGACCGCTTCGTAGTCGACAACGGCTCGGTACCCCTTGATGACGCCGGCGTCTTCGAGCTTGCGGATGCGCTCTGCAACTGCTGGGGCGGTCAACCCGATTCGGTCGCCAAGATCCTTGTACGAGATCCGTCCATCGTGCTGAAGAATGTCGAGGAGATCGCGATTGATATCGTCGAGAAAATACATACATCTTGTCTTTCGGAAGCTGGATGCACTTCAGGCTATTGAATCGTTAGCCGTTTCATGGTTTCGATCATTGTAAACCGCGTCATCAAAGTGGATCACTCATGGAGGATTCGTATCGTTTCCTCTATGAGTCTCAGCGCTATCTCCCCGAAGAACTTTGTCAAGGCCGTGCGCCGGACCAGCCAGCACCGTAGGGCAACGATTGACATGAACGCCGATTTCAACGGTCGTCGCCCCAGTGGAGATCCGCGTCTGGACCTCGCTGCGATCGACCGTCACTTCAAGTTCTAAGCAACGCTCTCCTCGGTTTGTGTGAGCGATTGGGCTGTCGGTTGCCGCAATCGCTCACACAAAAACTGAGATGCAGTTCTTTGTGAGCTATTCGATGATGGCCAGCACGTCGCCGCCGCCGACGGTGTCGCCAGCAGCGACCTTCAGCTCCTTGACGGTGCCGGCCTTCTCGGCGTTGATCTGATTCTCCATCTTCATTGCTTCGAGTACCACGATTCCGGCGCCGACCTCAACCGTGTCGCCGACTGCAACGAGCAGCTTGACGATGGTTCCTTGCATTGGCGCTTCGACGTTGCCTGAGGCAGGGCCGCCACCGGCGCCGCCGGAAGCGCCACGCTTGGCCTTCTTCTTGGCCGGAGCGGCAGCGCCGGCCGGAGCCTCAGGGACCCACATGTTGACGCTGAAGCGCTTGCCATTGACTTCGACGGTGGTCGATCGCTGGACGAGCGGCTCAGCATCGTCGTCTTGGTCGGGGGCAGGCGCTGCGTGCCCGGTCACGCCGGTCAGATCGAGGGTCTCTTCGACCCACTTCGTTGAGAAGTTCATCGAAGCGAAGTCGGGGTGTCGGAGAATGGCGAGGTCGGCCGGGATGGTGGTGGCGACGCCTTCGACGACGAGTTCTTCGAGGGCTCGGATGGTGCGGGCGATCGCAACCTCACGGGTGCGGCCCCACACGACGAGCTTGCCGACCAGGTTGTCGTAGAACTGGCTGATCTCGTCGCCAGACAGGTACCCGGAGTCGAAGCGGACACCGAAACCGTCCGGTGGGACGAGCTTGGTGATCCGGCCCGGTGAGGGAAGGAATTTGCCCTCGGCAGGGTCTTCGGCATTGATCCGGACCTCGATCGAATGGCCACGACGTGACGCGGTGACCTCGTCTTGGGTCATGGGCAGTTCTTCGCCAGCTGCGACACGAATCTGCCATTCGACGAGATCGATGTCGGTGATCATTTCGCTGACACAGTGCTCGACCTGCAGCCGGGTGTTCATCTCGAGGAAGAAAAACTCTCCGTCCTGGTAGATGAATTCGACGGTGCCGGCGCCGTAGTAGCCGACGGCCTTGGCGGCCTTCACTGCGGCCTCACCCATGGCATCTTCGATGCCGTCGGCGAGCATGTGGGCGGGAGCTTCTTCGATCAGTTTCTGGTGTCGGCGTTGTGCCGAGCAGTCACGGCTGGAGATCCAGACACAATTGCCCTGCTTGTCGCCAACGAGCTGGATCTCGACGTGGCGGGGCCACGTGAGGTATCGCTCGACGTAGACCTCGTCACGACCGAAGAACGCAAGGGCCTCACGCTGCGCGCTGGCGAAGGCGTCATCTACTTCATCGGCGTTCTTGACGACTTTCATGCCGCGTCCGCCACCACCGAAGGCGGCTTTGATGACGGCCGGCCAGCCGTACTCGTTGCCGAAATTACGAATGTCGTCGGGGCCCTGCGCAAACTCGGTGGTGCCAGGAACGATTGGAGCCCCGCCGCGAATTGCAGCGAGACGGCTCGACACCTTGTCGCTCATCTCGTCCATTGCCTCTGGCGGCGGGCCGATGAACTCGACGCCCATCGCTCCGATGGCTCGAGCGAAGTCGGGGTTCTCAGAGAAGAAGCCATAGCCCGGGTGTACGGCGTCAGCACCGCTCTTACGGATGGCATCCAACACCGCCTCGGTGTTGATGTAACTCTCCGCTGCGGTCTGGCCGCCGAGCGCATACGCCTCGTCGGCGAGCCGCACATGCAGGCTGTCTCGATCGAGCTCGGAGTACACCGCAACGGTGGCGATGCCCATCTCTCGGGCGGCACGGATGACACGGACGGCAATTTCGCCTCGATTGGCGATCAGGATCTTCTTCAGCACGGGTGCCAATGTAGAGGGCATGGCCGCCACTCCAAGCATTTGGGAACTTCGAGAGGTCCCCCAAACCGGGAGCACCAACACGGATCTCTTGCAGTCAGCCGAAGCTGGCGAGATTGCGCATCGCACCGTTCTGCGCACCGACCACCAGACTGCAGGGCGGGGGCGCCTCGACCGGCGATGGGATGCGCCAGCGGGAACGAACCTGCTGGCCTCGATGTACCTCGATGTAGCGCAGTCGAAAGCCTCCGACGCCATGCACCGCGTCGGCCTGGCCGTCGTTCATGCGGTGACCGAATTGGAGTCCACCGATTCGACGGTTGGCCTCAAATGGCCGAACGACGTGCTCCTCCACGGAGCGAAACTCGCAGGAATCCTCGCGCAGCGATCAACGTCTGCGCCGGGGATCGTCGTCGGATTCGGCGTGAATGTCGGTTGGGCCCCGCCTGGCGCGGCCCGTGTCCACGACCTTGACGCCTCCGTCACCCCTGCGTCGCTTCTGCAGCGGGTGCTCGATGCGTTCGATGCGCTCCCTGATGACATTTCGACGGCGTACCGGGCGCGGCTGCAAACGCTCGGCCGACGGGTCCGGGTGGAACTGCCAGGGTCGGTGAACGTGTTCGGTCAGGCGATCGACGTGGATGCCGACGGCCGGCTGATGGTCAGGCTCGACGACGGTGAGATCCGTGTGTTCGACGTCGGTGATGTCGTCCATCTCCGCCCCGCCACCTGACCAGTAAGAGGCGTGGGTGCCGCTCACCCCGAGAACAGCGGCGTTAGCGTGCGCTCGATGCAGCAGCATCCACAGGGTGGTCTCCTCGACGGGCCGCGCCGCCGTCCTCGTCGGAGCTCGGCGTCGCTTGCGATGGTCCTCGCGATCGTCGTCGGTGCAGTCGGCGCGGCCGGAGTGATCCGGGCCGCCAACCAGCGGACAGCCAATGTCGAACGGATCGAAGGGCTCGAAGACATCCTCGCGGCCGTCGACGGGCCGGCCGTCAATTATTTGTTGATCGGCTCGGACTCTCGCGAGGGCTCTGACCCGGGAGCGTCCGACTTCGGCGGCATCGGTGACACCAACGCAGTCCAGGGCCGGCGTAGTGACACGATCATGATCTTGCGCCAGGAAAAGGATGGCAACGGTGCCGCATTGATGAGCATCCCGCGCGACCTGCTCGTCACCATTGCTGGGTCCGGCAAGCAAGATCGCATCAACTCGGCCTACAACCGAGGCCCCGAAGTCCTTGCCGCGACGATTACGCAGGAGCTGCGGATCCCGATTAATCACGTCGTCGACGTCGACTTCTTCGGGTTCAAAGACCTGGTCGACACGGTGGGTGGCACAACGATCTGCTTCGATTTCGTCACACGCGATGAGAACTCTGGCCTTTTCCAAGATCCGGGCTGCAACCTGCTCGATGGCGTCCAGGCGTTGGCCTACGCCCGCTCGCGCAACTACGAGGAGTTCCGCGACGGCGAGTGGCGCAAGGACCCGACCGCCGATCTGGGGCGCATCAAACGGCAGCAGGCGTTCATCTCGACCATCGTCAATGCAACTCTGGCCAAACTCCAGGCGGACCCGTTTCTGGCGTCAGACCTCATTGATTCGGTCAGTACCGCCGTCCGGGTCGACAATGGGCTCGACCCGATCGCTGCAGCAGGCACGCTGCGTAAGGCGTTCTCGACGGGGCTCGTCACATACCAACTCGACGTGCGGGGTGAGACTTTCAATGACAAAGCGATCCTGCGTCTCAACGATGCGTCGAAGCCGGTGCTCGACTACTTCCGGGGCCTCGGCCCGCTCCCGGTTGCGCCTCTAGCCGAGTAGCTTTGCAGCCGTGAAGCTGATGGTGACGGGAGCCGCAGGCCAACTCGGAGCCGATCTCGTCCGGTTCGCGACCGATGCCGGTGACGACGTGGTCGTTGCTGACCGGAGCACACTCGATATCACCGATTCGGTGGCCGTCCGCTCGTTCATTGCGGCACATCGTCCCGACGCGATCATCAACGCTGCGGCCTACACCGCCGTCGACGCGTGCGAAACGAATCGTGAGCTTGCTCGTGCGGTGAACGCCGCGGCTGTCGGTTCGCTGCGTGAGGCGGCGGATGCCACCGACGCGCATCTCGTTCACGTGAGCACTGACTACGTGTTCGATGGGACGCTCGATCGGCCCTATGTCGAGAACGACACGCCGAACCCCCAGTCGGTCTACGGCATCACGAAACTCGAAGGTGAGCGCCGCGCGGGCCAAGGTGCGTCGGTGGTCCGCACCTCGTGGGTGTGCGGTGAGTACGGCAACAATATGGTCAAGCTCATCCTCCGATTGGCCGGGGGCGATGCACCACTGGCGTTCGTCGATGACCAACGCGGCTGCCCGACGTTCACCGCCGACCTCGCGCCGGCACTGCATCGACTGGCATCTGATCGGCACGCGGGCACGTTCCACCTCACCAATGCCGGAGCAGTGTCGTGGTACGAGTTCGTCGGCGACATTCTCGAAGCCGCAGGCCACAGCCGGTCACGCGTGACATCCATTGGAACTGCCGACCTCGATCCACCTCGCCCAGCACCCCGCCCGGCGAACGGCGTGCTCGACAATGCTGCGTGGCGGGCAGCGGGTCACCAACCATTGCGTGACTACCGCGAGCCGCTCGCCGAACTCGTCGCCCGACTGACCTGAATCACACACGCCCACACACACACACGCCCACAAGTCCCGGGCACCACCCCGGCGCTCGGTACACGGCGCGACCTGCGTTAACTTTCGCCGATGCAACCTTGGCGACGAGTTGGCGATGGCGAGTGGGTCGGGACCGACGCGAGTGAACGGTTTCCGATCTACACACGTGGCAACGCAGGCGAGGTCTATCCGGAGGTCTACCGACCGCTGAGCTTCTCGATTGCCCAGCAGGCCGGCGAGCAGGCAATGCGTAACGCCATACTGTCGAGCGGCATCATCCGCCCAGATGAACTCGACGACATTCCACTTTCGACTGGAGTCGGGAGCGGCGTGTTCGGTGGCTACGCCTACCTCAACTTGAGCGTCCAACGGCTCGTTGCTGCCCGTGTGCCGGGAGGCAGCTGGAGCGACGCCGACAATTCCTTCCTGGGTGCTGGTGATCCGCCGCCGCATGTACCGCTGCCGACCGAGAAGAATCGTCGCGCTGCGGTTGCCGCGCTGCGGTACCTGTGGAGACTGTCAGGTGTGACCGAGCTGCCGCAGTTGGCGCTCGACCAACGGATTGTCGACGAGTTTCTCGCTGGTCTGCCCGACCCGTCGACCGCGGCTGACCACGATCTGCGCACTTCGACGTTGGGTGTGACCGAACTGTTCATGCCGATGTTCGAGACGCATCTGAAGGTGTCATTCGCGGCCGGTGCGCTGATGGCCGTGTTGACGCAACTGTGCGAAAAACAACTGGGCGATGCTGAGATTGCCGTTCGGTTGATCTCGGGGCTCGGCGATGTCGACTCAGCCGCACCGTCGAGAGCGCTCTGGTCGCTTGGCCGCAAGGTTGCGGCGAGCGATTCGCTCACCGCAGAGTTCGATGCTGGGGTGCCTGGGGTCTGGGATCGATTGCAATCCTCGACTGAGGCGTCAGAGTTCAACGCTGAGTTCCGGCGGTTCATTGCCGACTTTGGATCGCGTGGCCCAAACGAGTGGGACACGGCATTCGACACCTGGGAAACCGAGCCCGAACTCGCCTTGGTATTCGTCGATCGGATGCGTTTGACCGATGCGTCGCACGCACCAACTGCTCAAGGCGAGCGGCTCGCGCAGGAACGCCGAACGCTCGAAGTCGACGTGCTGGGTCAGCTCCGCTGGCCGATCAGGCGCCTGTTCGGCCGGGTACTCGCAGCGACTCGACTGCACATGCAGAGCCGCGAACGGACCAAGACCACAGTGGTCAGGGCAATCCATGGGGCGCGACTGCAAGGGCAAGAACTCGACCGTCGGCTCGCTGCACGCTCAGGTGGCGCACCGGGTGACCTGTGGTTCCTTGTCGAAGAAGAGCTCAATGGGTACGTGGACGACCCCGCATCGTTTGCCACACAGATCGCCGAGCGCCGGCAACTGCTTGTTGAGCTGCAGCGACGGATTCCACCCTTTTACTTCGAAGGTGAGCAACCTCCGGTCGACACGTGGGAATTGCGCAGCGCCAAGATCCCTCAGGTCGTCGTCGGCGAGGTACTCACCGGCCTCGCCGGATGCGCTGGCGTCGCGAGAGGTCGAGCACGCGTCGTGACCAACCCGGGCGACCCACGCGGCTTGGAGCCGGGCGATGTGCTGATTGCGCCGCTCACCGATCCGAGCTGGACGCCGCTCTTTGTTCCGGCAGAAGCCGTGATCGTCGACGTGGGTGCAGTGATGAGCCACGCCATCATCGTCAGCCGAGAACTCGGTATCCCATGCGCGGTGTCCGTCACCGATGCGTCGCGCCGTATCCCCGACGGAACACTGGTCGAAGTCGATGGCGGTGCCGGTACGGTTCGCATTCTCGAGTTGCCTTGACGGGCTGACTGGCTGGCTGATGGGATTCACTCGGGTCGAACTGGAGTCGTACATCGGTGCGACCGTTCCCGACTTGGTCGGAGCGAACACGCGACTGTTGTTCGTTGGTATCAACCCAGGGCTGTGGACTGCGGCGACGCAGACCCATTTCGCCCATCCGGGAAACCGGTACTACCCGGCACTGTTCGAGGCAGGAATCATCGAGCGCGAGATCGATCGTGGTGTCGGGATGAGCGACGACGACCGGCGGCATTTTCTCTCCCGTGGTCTTGGCATCTCGAACATTGCCCACCGGGCAACAGCCAAGGCCTCCGAGCTCACCGCGACCGAACTGCATGAGGGTGGGGAGCAATTGCGCGCACTCGTGGGCACCATGCAGCCAGCCGTGGTCGCAGTTGCCGGAATCACCGCCTACCGAATCGCGTTCCGACAGCCGAAGGCAGTAATGGGGGAGCAGCCCGACGGTTTCGAAGGTGCGCGTCTCTGGATCGTTCCGAATCCGAGTGGCCTCAATGCACACGAGACGACCGGCACCCTCGCCGCGGCCTACCGTGCAGCAGCAGTGGCAGCGGGAATCGTCTCTGCCGAACGTTGAATGTCGTCGCGATGGCCCGCTGAGCGGCCGCATCCGCTGGCGGACTCAATGAATTCAGGCGTGCGGGTCTCGTTCGGCTTCAGCCCGGTTGGCGAGGTACCAGTCGATCGTGGTGCGTAGGCCCTCGTCGAAGTCCATCGTGGGTTTCCAGCCGAGTAGGCGGTTTGCTCGGGATCCGTCAACGCCACGGCGTGGCTGGCCGTCGGGCTTGGTGGGATCCCAACGCAGTTGCCCAGTGAAGCCAACAAGCTCGGCGATTGTTTCCACGGTCTCTTTGACCGTTACCTCGCGGTCAGCGCCCAAGTTGATCGGCTCAACGACGCCAGGTTGGTCGTCGGCCTCGGCGGCGCGGACAATCGCCTGAGCGGCGTCATCGACGTAGAGGTACTCACGCGAGGCCGAACCTGTGCCCCAGACATCGACGTGGTCGGCCCCGCTCTCGCGGGCCTCGACGCACTTTTTGATGAGGGCCGGGATCACGTGAGACACCGATGGGTGAAACTTGTCGCCGGGGCCGTACAGGTTGGTCGGGATCAGGTACGCGAGGCGCTGGCCGTACTGCTGCGCGTTGACCTGGGCGTGGATGAGGTGGGCCTTTTTGGCGATCCCGTAGGGCGCATTGCTCTCTTCTGGGTAGCCGTTCCACAGTTGGTCTTCGGCGAACGGAACCGGCGTGATCTTTGGGTACGAACACACGGTGCCGACGAGCACCGTTTTCGTCACCGACGATGCATGTCGCGCCGCTTCGATGATGTACGTGCCCATCAGCAGGTTGGCGAGGTACAGCGGGGCAGGTTGCGCGAGGTTGTAGCCGATGCCACCAACCTGCGCGGCGAGGTGAACGATTTCGGTCGGCTGATATTCGGCGAGCATCTGATCGGCAGCGCCGGGCACGGTCAGATCGAACTGGGAGCTGCGGGGTGCTGAGACCGAAGCTCCGGCTGCCTCGAGGAGTGCGACGACCCGGCGGCCGAGGAAACCTGCACCGCCGGTCACGAGCACGCGGCGATCGACGAGGGATGACATCAGACGGACGTTACTGGCCGAGGGGTGCTGGTTGCAGAACCTGACATGAGATACTGGCGACGTGGATGACGCACCGATTCGAGTGGCGTACGCGCTTGAGCAGTGTTGGGACCCGACCCCAGGGGAAGCCGCAACTGCAGCGCTCCGGATCGCCGCTGCCTTTCGTGATCGGCCTGTCGATGTCACCGTCTTGCAGTTGGTCGGCAAGCATGCCGACCGCCCGCCAGCCGCGTACCGCCCCGTTGGATCAGTCGCCATGTTGCCCCTGGGGCGGCGCTGGCTCTACGAGGCGTGGACCCGGCTCAACTGGCCCAAGGTCGAGTCGGTGACCGGCCACGTCGATGTTGCTCATGCAACTGGTTTCGTCCCCTGCGCAACGTCGGTGCCGCTCGTCGTCACGATCGACGACATTCAATTCCTCGACCAGCCAGGCAGATTGCCGAAACACGTCGAACGGGTGATGCGGCGCAGCTTCGACGTGATCCGCGAACGCGCTGACCGAGTGCTCTGTTCGAGCGAGGCGACGTTTGACGACTGTGTGCGAGCCGGTCTCGATGAGGCCAAGTTGCGGTTGGTTCTGGTCGGCGTGGACGCTGACTGGAAGGTTGCCGCTGAGCAGACGCTCGCCGTCTATCGTGAACTCGTTCCCGCCGGCGGCGCGACGGTGGACTCATGATGCAGCAACACGGACAACACGGACAAC
>NZ_JBDNIJ010000267.1:0-10628 GCF_041688325.1 Ilumatobacter sp. | reverse complement strand
TCAGACCGCACTCGACGACCTCCGAAGCAACTTCGCCGACGTCGACGCTCAGGGATCCCGCGCGTTCGCAGAACAGATGCTCGTCGATCATCCAGACTCGAGCATCGCAACCCTCCGAGCCGACGCCGTGCTCGCAGTTCGATCATTCCTCGACCAGGTCGAACGGCGTGCCTAAATCGTGCCTAGAACGACGCTCAACAGGGCGTAATACGGCGCAACAGCGCACAACACTCGGAGTACCGGAACCCGGCCTTGACCAGGTGACACAACCCACACGCAGGCACGATGCGATCAGACTCGAAGCGCTTCCTAAGCTGAGAACGCGGGTTCGATTCCCGTCATCCGCTCCATATAACACCTGGTCAGAGGCTATTTGGTCACTGCCGGCGTCGGCTTTCGTGCCTTGTCCGTGGCTAGTGCGCTTGTGAAATTGGGTTCTGTTCCGGTTCATGCTTGACGTGTTGGCTTCGGTTGGTGTGTTCCACTTTTCGGACTGGCTCCGGTAGCTGGGTGACAGTGGTTCCGGTAGCTGTGTTACGCGCGTGTGTTCTCGACAATCGGTGTTGAGCCCTCTTCGATGGTGATGTTGAACGTCATCGAGGTTCGGGAGGGTCGTCATTGTGTTGGTGGAGTTGAGGCTTGTGGAGCAGCGTTATGCAGCTGTGTTGGAGGTGATCAATGACGCTGCGTCGGTCACTGACGTGGCGTTTCGTTGTGGGGTGACGCGCCAGACGGTGCATCGTTGGTTGCGTCGTTACGCGGCTGATGGTTTGGCTGGGTTGGCTGATGGGTCAACGTCGCCGTTGTCGTGTCCGCATCAGATGCCCGTCGAGATCGAGGCCCGGATTGTCGAGTTGCGACGGTTGCAGCCGGGATGGGGCCAGCGGACGATCAGGTTCAGGTTGGAAGCCGAACATGTTGAGCCGTTGCCTTCGTTGTCGGCGATCTATCGATGTCTGGTCCGTCACCAGCTGATTGTCCCTGAAGCGCGCCGTCGCAAGAAGGGCGACTATCGGCGGTGGGAGCGGTCGCGGTCGATGGAGTTGTGGCAGATGGATGTTGTTGGCGGTGTGCGGTTGGTGAACGGGTGGAAGGCGTCGATTGTGTCGGGAATCGACGATCACTCGAGGTTCATCATCTCCGCGCATGTCGTCGAGCGGGCGACCGCGCTCCCGGTGTGCGAAGCCCTCACCAATGCGATGCGATCTCACGGTTTGCCTCAAGAGATTTTGACGGACAACGGCAAAGTGTTCACGGGTCGGTTCGGGCCGGGTAAGGGTGAGGTGTTGTTTGATCGGATCTGTCGGGAGAACGGGATCAAACACATCCTGACTGCGCCTCGATCGCCGACCACGACCGGCAAGGTGGAGCGGTGGCATCGGACGCTGCGCCGCGAGTTCTTGAACGGCAAAGTGTTCGAGTCGATCGCTGACGCCCAAGCCCAGCTCGATGGTTGGGTGCACGAATACAACCACGACCGACGACATCAAGGCATTGGCGATGTGGTGCCGTGGGAACGCTTCCGACTCGCCGCCGCCGAACCTGCGGTGCCGGTCGAACCAACAGCGGAGCCGTCGACGACTCGCAAGGTCGGCCGGACCGGCAAGATCAGTTTCGCTGCGGTGTTGTATCCGGTCGGGGTGTGGCTCGATGGTGAACCTGTCGACGTCTCAGTCGCTGACGGTCTGGTGTCGATCCATCACCAGGGCGTGTTGGTTGCGACGCACGCGCAGCGGCATCGGCCGGCCAAGGAGAGGCCGGCGTTGAAGCGCAAAGCGAGGACATTGCGACCGCGTCCCAAGCAAGCAACAGTCGGTCAGAGTGTGACGCGCAAGGTCGACTCATCGGGTTCGGTGAGCTTCGCTGGACACGGCTATCGGATCAGCAAGAAGCACTGCCGGCGTCAGGTCCAGGTCGCGATCGTTGGTGACACCGTCGAAATTTCCGCCGGTGGCGAACTGCTGAAAGTGCTCCCGATCCGTCACGACCGGTCAAGAGAGAACGGTGCATTCGCCAACGCCGGTGGCCGACCATCACGAGTCAACGCCGCCTGAAACCCCCTCCGGCACTGGAACACGACTACCGGAGTCAAACCGGAACACGGCTACCGGAACTTGACACTTGTGAAATCGGCTCGACACGGCCCGATCTGACACGCCGGTCTTGGTGAACTCCCTGGTCCTGAGGCTGTCGCCGCCGGGGCATATCTGTGTTCTCAGGCGAGAAAGCTGATGTTCCTGCTGACCATGTGGCGACCGCCGGCGTCGTGGTGCGGACCGTGATTATGGGTCAGGTGGGAGTGCGGAGGAAGTGCCGTTCTGATCGGTCCAGGTCAAGGTCGGGTGCTGTCGATATGCGTGCCTGGCGAGTTGGTGGGCTTGCGTCGCGAGCGGTAGCTGCTGAGGTACTGAGTGGCGGTATCGGTGAGGCTCTGGTCGCTGATCACTCTTTCGATCGTGGACACAGCTCGTCGTCGATGGTCACGAGCCAGTCGATCCTGTTTCGGTTGAAAGCGCTGTCGATCGATCCGGGATCGACGATCGATGAGGAGGGGAGCTCCAGGTCGGCAGGCAACCGACGTGATTCATCGGGACGTCAGTACTGGGCGAGTCGATATCGCTCGCGGATGGAAGCACCCGTCATGGACCGGGTGGAACCGCCCACCGTCGTGGTCACCCAGCGGGATGCTTCGACGTGATCGATCGTGATCGTCTCGGCACCGTCGTTCGACGTCCATTGCTGGTGAGGGGCGATCAACGGAGCGGATTCCATCGCGGCAACGTACTTCCCCAAGCAACGGCCGTCCACCGTCCGCTCCATGTGACCCTTGTCAGGCCGGGATTTGGTCGATGAACTCCCTCCGAACCAGGGCGTTCGGGTCGGATGGCCCTGGTCGGCATCGGCAGACGGGCTCATCCTGAAGGGACAAACACAAAAGGGGTTCGCCATGAAGGTCATCATCGTCTACGAATCGATGTTTGGGAACACGCACCTGATCGCCGAGTCCATCGCCGCCGGGCTGGTATCGGCCGACGCTCGAGTAGTGCCGGTTGGGCAGGCAACCAGGGAGGTGCTCGCCGGCGCCGACCTCGTCGTGGTGGGTGGTCCAACCCATGTGCACGGCATGAGCCGCGACTCGACTCGGGCCTCGGCGGTGACGATGGCGACCAAGCCAGGCCAAGAGGTGGACCTCGACCCTGATGCCGAAGGTCCCGGGCTTCGCGATTGGTTCGATGCGCTCGGCGCCAACGTTCGGTGGGCCGCGGCGTTCGATACCCGAGCAAAAGGCTCTACTGTCCTGACCGGCCAAGCATCGAAGGGAATCAGCAAACGCCTGCGCAAGCATGGGTTCGAAGAAATCCTGGCTCCGTGCAGCTTCTTTGTGACGAAGGAGAACCATCTGCAGAGCGGCGAAGCCGACCGCGCCCGCCAGTGGGGCGAACAACTCCTCGCCGCATTGAAGGAAGGCCTGCAAGTCGGCGTCTGAACCGACGACCGGCTCGTCTGCCGGTCCGGCGCTCATCCCGGCAGTTGGTACGGGTCATCGAGAAATCGGCGTGAAGTGGCGTGTGGGTGGCGAAGGTCGTGCGACCGGATTGCCTCGAAAGGTCTGCTGCGAACGGGACTCTGGTCAGGTCCAAACTCGTCCGGCGATGTCGGCCCACAGGTTCTGGTAGGCGATCGTGGCGGGGCTGCGGGGCGCGAAGTCGGCGATCGGGGACCGGTGGACTCCCATCTGTTCGATGACGCTGGAGTTCGGAATCGCTGTCGGCAAGAAACCATCGATGTCGGCCATCAGGTGAGCGAGAGTGTCGCGTTGCAGTCGTTTGCGCCGGTCGAGCATCGACGCGAACGCGAGGACCATCGGTGCGGGCGGGTGATCGGAGAGGAAAGTGGTCAGCTGGTCGAGGGTTCGTTCGGACAGGGTGGTCGGGATGGTCGGCACGATCAACGCGTCGGCGGCGGCGAAGACGCTTTCGCTCGTCAGGGTGATCCCGGGCGGACAGTCGATGAGTGCGACGTCGTAGCGGTCGGCAATGGGGGCCAGGAGTGCGGCGAGGCGCCGGGTGGGGTGTTTGGTGTCGTCGAGGGCGAGGTCGAGGTGGCGCAGCGAGAAGTCGGCTGGCACGATGTGGACCGCTGGATCGTCGGTAGCTCGGATGTTCGCTGCGAGCGATCCTGTTTTGCTGACGAGGCGATCGGCGCCTCCCTTGACCGACGGTTTCACACGGACGAAGAAGGTTGCTGCGCCTTGGGGGTCGAGGTCCCACAACAGCACGCGCGACCCACTCGCAGCTGCCTGTCGAGCGAGGTTCACGGCGGTCGTGGTCTTGCCGACACCGCCCTTGATGCTGTACGTGGCGAGAACCTTCACTGCGAGATCGCTTCGATCAGCGCGTCGAAGGAGTGTTGGGTGGCTGCGCTGTCGTAGTCGGCGAAGCGTTCGGCGAATTCCGTGCGAGCGGCCAGTCGTGTCTGTTCGAGACGTTGGATGAGTTCGCCGATTGCGACCATCGTGTTCGCGTCGGCTTCGGCGGACACGAGTTCCGGTGTGATCGAGCGGAGCAGTGCGATGTGGACTTCGGCATCCTGGTGTTCGCCGAGGTTCTCTTGGAGGGCCTTGAGTTGCTTGACGTACTTCTTGCGGGACTTGTCGGGCAGGATGCTGGAGAAGCACTCGATCAGGTAGCGGAGCTTCTTGGCGTCCTTGCGGAGATCGTGGACGTCGTCGGCTGGAGTGTCCGGACCGATCAGACGCCCTTCGTCGATCAGTGCGTCGTGAGCGCGGGCGATTCGTCTGGCGACGACCTTGCCGATCGGATGACCGGCTCGTCGCGGGAGACCGTCGTCGTCGACCGGAGTGTCGAGCCACCCTCTCCAGTCCGTGATCAGTGCCGATGCCCGGTCGGATTCCAGGACCTGGCTGAGCGCGACGTGAGCGTTTCGGTGGTGGCGTGTGAGGAGATCGCGCACAGATTCCAACGCAGTCGCAGTATCGACGCCGAGGGGGGCGGTGTACTGCTCCCACTCGAGCAGGTACACATCGAGATCGCGAGCCGCACCGGTCGCTCCCGCGAGCCACTTGAAACCCTCGCTCGCAGGGTCGAGCACGTCGGCGGGGATGACCGCCTTGGATGCTGCGAGGACGGTGCGGGTGCGCCGCACTGCGATCCGCAGATCGTGGAGGAACTTCGTGTCGACGTTGTCGATCGCACCCCGCCAGTTCGCGGAAATCGCCACTTCGAGGTTCGCGAGCACGGCCCGAACTCCATCGATCGCAGCCATCGGGGCGTGGAGCGGAACCGTCGCTGTCGCCTTGAAGCCGGCCAGATCGACATCGGCGGCCTCAGCACACTGGGTCAACGTGTCGACACTGCACTCTGCGAGTCCGGCGCGTCGCAGCACCTCAAGCGCCCGGCGGGTCTGCTTCGCGTAGCCGGGCACTTCGTGGATCTCGATCGTCCCGAACAGGCCGGTGTCGGCCCCGTTGACGACGTGAACGCGTTCGTTGAGCTCGGCGACCGCCACCGTCTTGTCGGTCCCATCGCGCCATGTTCCGGCGGATTGCTCCATCCGGACCCGGATCTGGGGCAACAGCGCCCGGATACCGACGAGCGACGCGACGCGTGACCGGAACGGACCCGGCGCCAGATCGGCCACCACCGCCGGCGCGGTGTCGAGCAACAGGTGCGCCGGCACCACATCGGCGCCCGACAACACCAGCTCGATCCCCTCCGACGTGCGCAGTTCGAGGCGCAGACCGGAGCGATGCAGCCGACCGTCGAAGGTGTCGACCAACGTCGTCGTGAGCGTCCGCGGCGGGCCGAACACGAAACCCAGCTCGGCGAGCGACGCGACGATAGCCGTGACGTCCTTGCCGGGGAGTTGGAAGGTGGCCACCGTCATCCGAGACTCGAACGTAGCGCAGCGATCCCCATACTGTTTGCGTGCCCATCGAGATCGAACGCAAATTCCTCGTCCCCGACGTCCCGTCCACCGAACGGCTCGGACCCGGAACCCACCTCCGACAGGGCTACCTCGCCGAGGACGAACCAGTCGAAGTGCGCGTTCGGATCTCCGAGACCGCAGCGCATCTGACCGTGAAGGCCGGCGCCGGGCTGTCGCGAACCGAAGTCGACATCGCGATCACCGCCCACGACGCCGAAGCACTGTGGCCGCTGACCGTTGGCCGCCGGATCGAAAAGACACGACACCACGTCACCCTCGGCAATGGATCGCCACGGTACGTCGCCGACGTCGACGTCTACTCCGGCACACTCACCGGCCTCGGCGTGGCCGAAGTCGAGTTCGCCTCCGAAAGCGACGCAGCAGCATTCGACCCGCCCGACTGGTTCGGCGCCGAACTCATGGGCGACTCCGCATGGAGCAACGCAACACTGGCCCGCCATGGCCGACCCGACACCTGACCGCGCACTCGACGCTCAGAACCGGGAGGTTCACGCCGGGTTCGACTGGTGTTCGGCCGCAGTTCGCACTCGGGCAGTAGACAGAACTTCACGCAGGTCCGATCGTGAACCGGACCTGCGGCCAGCCGTTACATCCAGATAGGACCAAATCGCAATGTTCGTCGCCGCTCGGGCGAAGCGACTTGACCACCGGCGATCGCTTTGCGTCGACCGTCGTCGGGCTGAAACGGCGCGGTGCGGCAGGAAGCCGTGCCGTGCGCGATGAGCCAAGCAACAGGGGTTCCACGACTCTTCACCCGTCGCTCACGAGTAGCGGTGGGAACAACGAGCACTCCTGCGCTGCAGGGAACGACCGACACCGTGCGACTCGCTGCTCGCCACCCGCTCGGGCGCATCGGAGCTGGAGGACCAAATTCGGGCCGCAACCGGCGGCATCGTCGGCAGCGCAAACAAGGTGGCGTCGATCTCTCGAGCGTGCTCGTCATGGCGTTCTCCTACGACTGTGGAGGCACCGAGCCCGTTCGGAACAACGCACCGCGCGTACTGTTGTCCTGCCCGAACCAAGCGTCTCATTGGTCTGACGAGATCGCACTACCGGCTTCTGGAGCAACGCCCCCACCGTCGCGGACCAGAATCCGAAGGGGTGGATTTCTGACAGACGAGGTGCCGTGCGACTTCCGAGCGACGTCGACGAGACCGAACGATGGGCCAAACCCTCATCGGCGCCGATACCCGAACCCGTGTGGCGGTCTTCGCCAAGATGAACAGCAGGCGAATTCACTTCAGTAGAAGTTGACTCAACACTGGTGGGGTAGATACTGGCCGTGTGCAGGACGACTTGGTTGCCACCCGTTCGAAACTTCATGGCGCCCTGGCTGATCCGACCCGTTTGGCGATCGTCGATGAACTGAGCGTCAGCGACCGCACCCCGAGCGAGCTGTCGGAACGCTTCGGGCTCGCCGGGAACCTGCTGGCACATCACCTTGACGTACTGACGCAGGTCGGTCTCGTGGAACGGTTCGTGTCCGCAGGTGATCGCCGTCGGCGATACGTACGCCTCGACCGACGACCCTTGTCATTGCTCGGACTGGCGAGCGTGACAGCACCTTCGACGGTGTTGTTCGTGTGCACGCACAACTCGGCGCGTTCACAACTCGCAGCAGCGCTGTGGCGTGACCGGGTCGGCACACGGGCCACGTCGGCGGGCACGAACCCCGCCGAGCAGATCCACCCCGGAGCGGTCGCGGCTGGCCGACGTGTGGGCCTCGATCTATCGGGTGCCCGCCCGCACCTGTTGAGCGAGAACGATCTGAACGTGCAGGTCGTGACGGTGTGCGACCGGGCTCACGAAGAACTCAACCCTGATGATGCGTGGTGGCACTGGTCGATCCCAGACCCCGTCGACATCGGAACCGCCGCTGCGTTCGATGCCGTCATTGCCGACATCGAAACACGACTCTCGACGCTCACATCGTGAACGCTTCGAAAGGACCCGAAACCATGGACACCTCCCGAGACCAATCCGCTGGCGTCAGCCTCAATACCGAAGAGGCCCGACTCGTGCGCGACTCCGCCGAACGGTTGCAACGCGAGTTCGACGGCACCTTCAACACCGAAACAATCGAACGATTCATCCACGACTCCGAGAACCAGTTGACCTCACAAGCCACGATCTCGATGTGGCTCCCAGTGCTGATCGAACGCGTCGCACGAGACCGACTCAAAGCACTCGCACGCCCCGAAGACTCCACCGTCACGAAGCCGGCGGTGCTGTTCTTGTGCGTTCACAACGCTGGCCGCTCCCAGATCGCAGCCGGATGGATGCGGCATCTGGCCGGCGACCGAGTCGATGTGTTCTCGGGCGGCTCGACTCCGGCAGCAGACACCAACACCGGTGTCATCGACGCGATGGCGGCGGTCGGAATCGACATCTCGACCGAGTACCCGAAGCCGTGGACCGACGAAGTCGCCCAGACCGCGGACGTGATCGTCACGATGGGATGTGGCGACGCGTGCCCGATCATCGGGGGCAAACGGTATGAGGACTGGGACATCGAGAGCCCGACCGGGCACCCCGCCGACGTACTCGCCGAGATCCGAGACGACGTGCGCACACGTGTCGAAGCGTTGACCGTGTCGCTCGGAGTCGTCGCGTGACGGTGCGGGTGGGGATCAACGGATGCCGCCGACGGCGAGTTGAAGGGGATCCTCGGCTTCGCCGACCTCACCACACATCTCACCTTCCATCTCAAGGAGTTCCATGGGTACCTGTCTGATCATCGCCAACCAGACGCTCGGCGGCGACGAACTCGCCGAAGCGATCACGAAACGGATCACCGCCGGCAAGAACCACTTCCACCTCTTCGTCCCTCCCAAAGCCTCGACCCCGACAACGTCGAGCCCGATCCGAGTGACCCCGCAACGATCCAACTCGGTCGGAGTCGCCGACGGCCACAAACTCGCCCAGCAGCGCCTCAGCTACGGGATCGACTGGCTCACCGATCTTGGAGCAACCGTCACCGGCGACATCGCCAACGACCCCGACACCGTGGCCGCGATCACTGACGTGATCGCAGCACACGACATCGACGAGATCATCATCTCGACCCTGCCGACCAAGCTGTCGAAATGGCTCCGACAAGACCTCCCCAGCAAGATCGAACGCAACGTCGAAGTCCCCGTCATCACGATCACCGCACCAGGCTCGTAGGCCCTGAGACAGTCTCGGTCGAAGTCGGCAATCAACCGCCCGATTGGTTCGGTTCCGAACTCACCGGCGACCCCCGATCGAGCAACACTTCGCTCTCTCGCTCTCTCGCTCGACACGGTCGATTCGACACCTGACCGGCAAACGTCAAGAGTCCTCTTCGCCGTCCTCCGACGCGATCGCGATCGGGGGGCCGACGATGAGCGGGTCGGGTGCGAACACGACGTCGGGGTTCTTGCCGTCGTACGGCAACAGGTGCAACACGTGACGCATGGCGTTGACGCGGCCGCGCTTCTTGTCGTTGCTGCGCACGATCGTCCACGGTGCGTGTGGCGTCGAAGTACGGCGGAACGTCTCGGACTTCACCCGGGTGTAGTCGTCCCAACGATCGAGTGAGGCAACATCGGTGGAACTCAACTTCCACTGCCGGACGGGGTCGATTCGTCGAATCGTGAAGCGAGTGATCTGTTCAGCACGTGACACCGAGAACCAGAGCTTCACCAGCGTCGCGTCTGACTCGATCAACATGCGTTCGAACTCCGGCACCGAGCGGAGGAACGACTCGTGCTCATCCGGGCTGCAGTACCCCATCACCGCTTCGACCCCGCCACGGTTGTACCACGACCGGTCGAAGAAACGGATCTCGCCACGTGTCGGTAGGTGTTGAACGTACCGCTGAAAATACCACTGTCCCTGCTCGCGTTCCGTGGGCACGCCGAGAGCGACGATGCCGACGCCGCGAGGGTTGAGATGCTCGGTGAAGCGCTTGATGGTTCCGCCTTTCCCGGCGGCGTCACGACCTTCGAACAGGACAATGAGCTTGTGGCCGGTCTCGCGGATCCAGTCCTGTGCTTTGAGGAGTTCGACCTGCAGCGCCCGCTTCTCCTGCTCGTAGTCGTGACGCTCCATCCGTTCGTCGTACGGGTAGCCCTCCCGCCAGGTCATCACCGGCAAGCCATCAGGTCCGAGAAGTACGGGATCGTCGATCTCATCGAACGTCCCCTCGACACGGAATCCGCTCGATGCGATTTCCTCTGCTGACATCGTGCGAAACGCGTCGATCAACGTGTGGATGTCGGTCGCGTCGAGAGTGGACATCGAAGCGAGGCTACGACAGGCCGGATTCGCAGAAGTCGGTGTTCGGGCGCTCACCGCATCGACGACCGAGTGTTCGTCTCGCCGAACGGTTCCGTTCACCTCCGGTTCGGCACGCGTTGCGTTTCCCGTCACACGAACGCAGGTCAGGGGCCGCAGGCATGCGCGTGATGTACTCCGCGAAGATGAAGTCGAGCGTCTCCTGGATGGAGGCGTCCGGTGTCAGTCGCCCACGTGCGTCGATCCAACGGCCACATTCATCGAGGGCAACCCGGACGCTGACGTCGCGGAGTCGACCCGCGAAGCAATCGCGTCGACGAGAGCTCGTACCCGTGCGGTCTCGGTGCGGGTGAAGCCGGAACTCCCCCGGGTCAGCAGGACAGCAGCTCGCCCTCCGG